>NZ_JADEWV010000393.1 GCF_015207455.1 Microcoleus sp. LEGE 07076 | reverse complement strand
CGCGTTCTTGCGAGCAAACTGACCCTCTTTGCTCAGCCCCCATTCGAGCGCTACGGCTTGTTCTAAAGTGAGCTGGCGCGGCCCTTTTGGGTCGAGTTCAGGTGGTGGAATGAACCGGGGCACCGCTAACCCGATAAACGCGCCGATCGCCATCGCCCCTAACACTACCCCGCTCCCAAAAATCACCGACCAAATATCGTGAGCAACTTTCTCTAAAGCTGCTTGTCGCACTAGGGTGTAAACTGAGTTAGAAATGTGGCGATGTTGCACCTTAACAGCCGCTTTTCCCTGCCGTTCTAAAAACTCCCTGCTTTCTTTTTCCCAATTTTCAGTAAGCTGGCGAACTTGTTCCAATTCTTGAGAGATGACAGCTTGAGAATCTTTCAAATCACCTTGCCATTTAGATTGCCAATTCTTGAAAAACTGGTCAATCTCTTGTGGTTTTTTTTCCAGCAGCAGTTCGAGTTGACCTGTCGCCAGCAATACGATAAAAAGTGGGTCATTTTTATTCAGGCCGTATCGGTAAGCTGTCTGAATGACGTGAGAGCGAAATTTGGAGTCTTTTCCCTTGAGTACCTGGCTGATTAGTGACTCAGTATCTCTCTCGTACATGGGAGGGGCAGATAAAGGCGATTGGTTCAGAGCTTCTCTTTCCCTCGAATCATCCTCTATGAGTTCCCAAAACTCCTCTTCATTTAGCTTACTCCCATCTGATTTCAACTTTTCTTCTACTGCCTCTTCTGGCACTGTATCTGGAGAATCGGGCAAAGTTTGCGAATTTTCAGCGGATTGTATGGAGTTATTTTTGGTATTATTAAGTCTGCCCTCTTCCCTTGGCGTTTCCAATATCTCGCCAAACTCTTCAGAGTCAACTTCGGAAAGTTCTTCTAAAAGTCGATCGGACATTTAACCTCCTACTTAATCAAAATCCTAATCTTTTTTTTCATGATCCTTAGCCTATAAAGCTTGTAGTATCGTTCCAAAAACTGTCGGGAGTATTGTTTTATTAAAATTACAGCCTCCTGAGAGTTTACAAGCTGTTGCTAATTTCGTTGCTTATTCTCTGTCTGCATTTCCTCATTGTTTTTTAGTTCGTAGGGGTCTATCACTTCTTTTTTATGGCGATTGGGTGCGTTGTTAAACAAGCCTACATCTTCTATGAGACGGAAACAGTCTTCCAGAAAAGTATGCAATCGCTGCTGACTAATCAAGAAAAATTCAGAGTGTTTCATTGCTTGAGAAAATGACAACCGCTTCGTATCAATAAACTTGCGCTCTCTTGCACTCAGCGCCGGCAAGTCTACGACAGGAATTCGGTAATTATTAATGAGCTTGTTCATTTCCTTATGGCTTTGTACGTGCGACCAATCTTTGCAAACTCCAAAATTACGGACAAAAATGTGATTGAGCTTACCTTCAAAGTAGTTGAAAGAGTCAATAAACATTTCAATGCTGTCCGTCGTGCCACCGCAAATAAACGTAAGGATTCAGGTCTAAAAAAGGGGAATGAGCTCAGGCCGAGGAAAGTCACAAGAATGGGCAGAAATAGCCTCACGGAAAAAAGTCATTACTGAACGAGCTTGAAAACGACAGGTTTGAATCACGCTCAATAGATTAGCAGTTTCCTCAAATCGCTTCATCGAACGAGAGCCACCAGAAACTTTCCGTTTAGTTACAGCTAGCCGTAGAGAACGTTCTGCTAAATTATTATCCGGAGGAACCGAGGGGTCATTCAGAAAATACCACCACTGTTCTGCCTTATCTCGTAAGGATTTGAGTAACAAACCTGCGGCATAACCAACTTGGTTCAACCAAGTCGCCAAAGCTTGATTTAATCGTATTTTGAAATCCTGAGCCCACGAGTCGTAGGTGAGTTGCTCCTTCGTCTTTCGCCAAGACTCATGGGCGATAAAAGCTTCATCTATTAATGACAGAAATACTTGAGCGACTGCTGCGTTATTATTGTTGCCCGGAAGTCCCAGCACTTTCTTGAAATGCCGTCGTAAATGGGCTAGACACTTCTGTTGGGCTATGACTTGGCAACCATTATAAACGCTGAAATCATCTGAGCTTAAGACTCCGGCAAATTCTGTGCCCAGCATTGTTTCTAGTTCCACACGCCCTCTGGTATCTGCGGCATGGAATAAACAGAATCCTTCTCCACTAGCTGTCCATAACCATTCTTTAACTCCCATTACACACCAGGGTGTTTCATCTACATGAACGTTTGATTGGAGAGGGGCCCATTCCCACAGTGCTTTGATCGCTGGCTTGACTGCTGCTGCTACTCGTTGATTGGTTTTTTGGAGTGTTCCTACTCCCACTTCTATTGTGCCGAGTTCCCACAATAATTCAGTCAGCTTGGAGTAGGAAAGATGTCCATAATTCCCTAACCAGACTAATAGTGCTTGGAGATTAACACTCAAGTCTTGTCCTGGAACTATTCCGCTTGGTGGTTCTCCTCTGACTACTGCACCACATTCTAGGCATTTACATGATTGTGTCTGATATTCGACGACTTCAATTGGTTTCGCTACTAGAGTTGCTACTTGCTGTCTGTGGATGTTAATTACTTGACTTAATTCTTGACTGCCACAATTTTGACAGATGTTGGGTGTGCTAATTTCGGTTCTGTCTACTCGTCCAAACCCTTTTCGGGTTTTCCCTTGATGACCTGGTTGTCCACCTGGTTTCTTTTTTTGGTCTTCTTCGGTTTTGACTGTTGCTTTCTCTGGTTTTTGAAGCAGATCCGTTGATGGAGGTTTGGATGAAGTCTGACTGGTGGTTCGACTTTTTCCCGTCGCAATGGCTAGTTTTTCTTGCAATTCTTCAATGATTTTTTGCAGCCCCAACACCATTTCCACCAGTTCAGCTTGGCTCAACTGCTCTATTTCGTTTTTTTTCTGCTCTCTGGTGG
>NZ_JADEWV010000392.1 GCF_015207455.1 Microcoleus sp. LEGE 07076 | reverse complement strand
GATGGAGATAGGGGGAGAGGATTTTTGGTCGGTTATCTCGATCTACAATTTGAATGCAGAACAACTTAGAGCATCGAAACTTCGCCTACTACCTCCAAGCGTTTAAAATCGCTGAGAGTCAGGTAAGTGTCCGAAAGAGTTTCGGCAATTGTCGGAGTAATCCACCCCAACTGCTTGAGCAAGTGAATCGCCACAGCAAATTGAGCGCGCTTTCCGCCATCGGTTATCTTAATTGCCAAGCCCATACCTTCGCCAACCCTGCCAATGCACTGAACCCCTTCGGCGCCGGACTTGCTGACCAATTCTCCTTGAGTCAAGCGCATCAGTTCCGTGTCAAACCTGCCCTCACCGGCAATCATCATCGGGTGGTGAGTCATAGCGCGGACAATCCGCTCCATATCCACATTGTCGCCGGAGGCTAACTTAGCGTACAAAGACGCCATTTGTCCCAACTGCAACAGATAGGTAGGAGCGCCGCAGTCGTCGCGAGCGCTGATAAACTCTTCGGCAGGCATTGCCAGCAAGTCAGCCACTTTGCCCAAAATAAGCTGCTGGACGGGATGTTTGCGGCGCAAATAAGTTTCGAGCGGCCAGTGCAGTTGCTGACAGACTGCCAGCATTCCGGCGTGTTTACCGGAACAGTTGTATTGGAGGGAACTTTTTTTGCCTTCAGGAATGGGGCATTGAAGTTTGGATGGGTCTATGTCGCAGCGCCACAGGACGTTAAATACCTGTCGCGATTGCTCGATCGTACCTTGATGAGAACTGCAAATAATCGCTAAATCTCGATCGGTCAATTCGTAGCGTTCCAAAGTGCCGCTCGCCGTCACAGCCAAAGCTTGAAACGGTTTGAGTGAAGAACGGACAAATGTCGCCGTTTCCGAGTTACCGGCAACGGACAGAATGCGCCCGCGCTTGTCACAGACAGCGGCTTGGGCGCGGTGCTTCGATTCCACAATACCTTCGCGCAGCAGTGTGACTTCCAGTTCGGGAGCTTGGGTTCTTTTTCCCCTTGTCATATCAATTTTAGATTTTAGATTTTAGATTTTAGATTTGGTGGAGGAAGTTGTAAGGGGGCGGCGACAAAAGCACACCGCCCCGACAACTCAAAACTTCCCTGTCACGATTCCCGATTACAAACAATTCCAAATTAGTCCCCCGGCAACCAGCAATACTGTCAAACCATAAAATGTCTGCCGCAAACGCCTGAGAATTGGTTCTAGTTCGTAGTTGACTATCAACTGGTCTTGAGCTAAAATCTCCGGTGTTTTAGACCAAGATTGACAATCGTACCAGCCAGACTCTTCGTAGACGACGGTGGAATTTGCAAGGCGCGATCGCACGTAGAACCAACCCAAGTAGAGTCGCAGCAAAGCTAATCCTAGAATAAAACCGGCACCAGCGGCAGTGCACAGGGCAAACTGAACTGGATATTTGAGGGGAGCAAAGCTAGAAGCAGCTATCGGCCCGGATACCAAGCAACTCCAGCCCAAAACCCAAGCGAGTTTTGCCAGATACTCGGGCCAATCGAGAGTTACCCAGCTAAAAAACCAAGATTCTGTAAGTTCTTGATATTCGTTAACCGGTCGCTGTTCTTGCGGAACAGGACAAATAGAAACAGAAGCGTTTTTCACATTAGCGTTCCTCTGCGGTAGAAAAGTTAACTCGTTCGCCGTGTCCCCAGAACGCTTCTAAATTGTAAAATTCGCGCTCTTGGGGTTTCAAGATGTGGATAATTGCGTCGCCGTAGTCCATGACGACCCAACTTGCGTCTGATAGCCCTTGTGTACGCAGCGGCAAGCGTTGCCATTCTTCTTCTACTTGGTCTGCTATGGCTTGGGAGATGGCTCGTACCTGGACGTTGGAAAATCCGGTGCAGATCGCAAAGTAGTCTGCCAGATAGCATACTTCTGCTACCCGGAGCAATACAATATCAACTGCTTTGCGCTCGTCGGCTGCTTGCGCTGCGGTCAGTATCAGGCCGCGCGCTTCGTCTGGGGATGTGCCGTCGGTTTCTGTAGACTGGGCCCTGGAGTATTCGAGTTGGGTGATATCTGACATTAAGTGTTTAAGTTCCTAATTGATAGGGTAAGTGAGAACGGGGGCTGTTTGGCGATCGGTTGTTGGCAGTTTGAGCAGGGAAATAGAAGTTAAATTCAAGCCAAAAGTAAGGACTCGATTGCTGGTAATTTTTACTTTTAACTTGTTATTTGTGCGATCGACTTTTCTGTCGAATTTTCTGTTTGGGTCGATCGTCGAGCCATTTGCAGCGCCCAATTCCGCGTAAGTACGGTGCGCGGGTGGATGTAGCAGCGAGTTTCTAGCAAATATTTCAGAGAATAATCGCTAGTTTGCCACACGGCTGCATAAAGATTTTGCACGCTTGCCTCGCGCAGTGCTTCTAGAGAGGCTGTGTTGCCGCGGCTGGGCTCTATAGTGTCTGCTATAAATACGGTACAACTGAGCTGGCTCATGTTTGGTCTGCCGAGGGTATGATTGGCGATTGCATCCAAAATTTCTCGATCGACCACTCCGAATTCGTCTCTAGCGACGATCGCGCTGGCGTCTGCGTGCAGCAAATGCGGGTGTGCTTCCAACACTGAGTCTAACTCTAAACCTTCCTTCTGAGCCATTTGTAGCAGCAGTTGGGGTTTAAAATATTTTGCTGCGTCGTGCAGCAATCCTGCCGATCGGGCTTTTGCTTCGTCAAGGCCGTAACGTCTGGCCAAGTCTCCTGCTGTCTGTTCGACTCCGAGGATGTGTGTGATGCGGGCGGCAGGAACGCGGTTAGAGAGCCAAGCTAGGACGTTTTGGCGATCGAGTGCAAGTGTCAAATATTAACTCCAAAATTGTATGATCTATTATTTTAGCGTTTTGTTTTAATGGACTGCTGTGTCGGGCACGCAGGGGTGTGGTGAGT
>NZ_JADEWV010000063.1 GCF_015207455.1 Microcoleus sp. LEGE 07076 | reverse complement strand
AGCCCGTCCTAATTATTTTTGCAAGAGGTCTAATGTCAGGTTTTTTAGCAAAAAAAACTAACATAAATCTGCCTCAACCGCGATCGAACTTCCCCAGAATTTACCGGAATCTGCGGCAAATTCGATCGCCCCGCTCCTTTGTACAAACTTCTCGATAGTTAAACAATTATTTCAGACTTTGTTTAATTTTGAGCTTTTCAGTAATCGAAAGTTAAAAAAATATAATGCTTTTGTACAACTGATTCAGACGTGCTGTATGGTTTGCCAATAAATTCCTGAATCTAGAAGATCATAAAATCTAGCCACCATAATATTGGATAATCGTAAAGCAACCAACCAGGCCAACAGCATGAATATCGATCGACTAAACACAGACTACGGCATTGCCGGCAACCTCACCTTCGCTACCGGAAACGGTGGTTTCCCGACGATTCACATCGACAACGGCCAAGCCAAAGCCGTGATATCGGTGTATGCCGGCCAAGTGCTCTGTTTCCAACCAGTCGCCGAAACCGCAGACGTGATGTTCCTCAGCGAAAAAGCTTACTACGCCGAAGGGAAAGCCATCAAAGGCGGTATACCAATTTGTTGGCCCTGGTTTGGCCCAGAGCCCGCAGCATCTGGCGGCCCCACTCACGGGTTTGTGCGGAATCGCCTCTGGAATGTGATAGAAACCGCCACCACCCCAGACGGCGCGACGAAAGTCACTTTAGGACTCAAGGATACAGAGGAAACTAGAGCAATTTGGCCCCAAGCCTTTGAACTGGCGATCGCAATTACCGTCGGCACAACTCTCACTGTAGAATTAATCACCCGCAATCTGGGAGACAAAGCATTTCCCCTTACGCAAGCTTTGCACACCTATTTCCAAGTCGGCGACATCAAACAGGTGCAGGTTTTGGGTTTAGAAAACAGCAAATATGTTGATAAAGTTGATGGCGGTGCAGAAAAAACTCAAGCAGGTGCAGTGGTAGCGACAGGTGAAGTCGATCGCATTTATCTCGATGTTACCAAGGAATTAGTCATTGACGATGCCGCCCTCAACCGTCGGATTCGCATTCAATCCTCTGGCAGCAAATCCGCCGTAGTGTGGAATCCCTGGGTGACAATTTCTGCAAACATGGCCGACCTCGAAGATACAGATTACCAGCGCTTCATCTGCGTAGAAACGACCAATGCGGCGACAGATATTGTGGAAGTCCCCGCTGGTGGTGAGTTCCGATTGCAGGCAGTTTACAGCGTTGAACGCGACTGAGCAATGAGAGATTAATAGACCTTTTGCATAAATTTGCGATCGCACGCAGATGCACCCGGCAGATTCACACAGATTAACGCAGATAATTTCAAGATAGTTGGCGATTTTTGTAACGTCGTGTCCGGTCGATTTACAAAAATAAGATTGGTTCGTAGTACCGAATGCGAGTCCGCTCTTGGATTGCGAACACTGACTGACGCACGCGCGATCCGTTTTTGTTGTGCTAATCGACCGGACATGATATAAGAGGTCTATTGAAAAATTATGTTACGCTCAGGCACAATCATACCGAATCCCTGATTTCTTCCTTCTTTATTTCTTAGTTTGTTTGGCACGGACATGGTTTCTACGGGATAGATTTAAACCGCAGTCTGCATCTGTTTGTGTATTCTTCCTTCTTCCTTATTCCTGATGACTAGCCTTCGACTTCACTCAGCATAAAATGACTGTTAACTGTTAAGTGTTAAGTGTTGACTGTTAAGTGTTGACTGTTGACTGTTAACTAATGACCAATGACCAATGACCAATGACCAATTCCCAATGACTAATTACCGTAAATGATTGTGCAAAACTTTAACTGGACAAAACTTCAAAACGGCTCAGACATTCGCGGTATCGCCCTCGAAGGCGTTGCTAATGAAAAAGTCAACCTCACCCCGGAAATTGCCACAATTTTAGGTCGATCCTTTGTCAGTTGGCTGGTGCAAAAAGTCAACAAACCAGCCGCCGAATTGATAATTGCGATCGGGCGTGACAGCCGCCTATCTGGCCCAACTTTAATGCAAGCAGTCATGGAAGGAATCGCCTCAGTTGGAGCGGCAGTATACGATTTTGAAATGGCCTCAACCCCCGCCATGTTTATGAGTACCATAACCCCCGGTTTTGATTGCGACGGCGCGATTATGCTCACTGCTAGCCATTTGCCTTTTAATCGCAACGGCTTAAAGTTTTTCACCGCCAACGGTGGGTTACAAAAAAAAGATATTACGGATATCTTAACATTAGCCCAAAACAATAATTTTCAGCCTGCCTCCGCGCCCGGTAACATTACCAAGCATGATTTTATCTCGGTTTATGCCAACCAATTTGTCAAAAAGATTCGGGAAGCAGTCAACCATCCCGATAATTTTGAGCAACCGCTGACAGGGTTAAAAATTGTTGTGGATGC
The DNA here is from genome assembly GCF_015207455.1 of Microcoleus sp. LEGE 07076. Lineage (GTDB taxonomy): Bacteria > Cyanobacteriota > Cyanobacteriia > Cyanobacteriales > Microcoleaceae > Microcoleus. The sequence goes on along the minus strand of NZ_JADEWV010000063.1, from coordinate 27,930 downwards.
GGGGAACGGTGCGGGCGGATTTTATGTTGATAAAGTCTTAAAACCTTTAGGTGCAGACACCGCAGGCAGTCAATTTTTGGAACCAGACGGTACTTTTCCCAATCATGTACCAAATCCCGAAGATAAACAGGCAATGCAGTCAATTTGTCAAGCGGTAATTGAACATAAAGCTGATTTCGGGATTATTTTTGATACGGATGTCGATCGCAGTGCGGCTGTAGATGGAGTTGGCAAGGAACTCAATCGCAATCGCTTAATTGCCTTGATTTCTGCGATCGTCCTGCAAGAACACCCAGGCTCTACCATTGTCACCGATTCTATCACCTCCGATGGCTTAACGCAATTCATCGAACAAGATTTAAAAGGGATTCACCATCGCTTTAAACGCGGCTACAAAAATGTGATTGACGAGTCGATTCGCCTCAATCAAGCCGGACAGGAATCGTGGCTGGCGATCGAAACTTCTGGACACGGAGCTTTGAAAGAAAATTACTTTCTGGATGATGGCGCTTACTTGGTGAGCAAATTATTGATTGAATTGGCTAAATCTCAGCTAGCAAATCAATCTTTGCCCGATTTAATTGCCAATTTAAAAGAACCCGCAGAAAGTGCAGAATTTCGGATTAAAATTGGTGCGGATGATTTCAAAGCTCTGGGAACTCGCGTCATCGAGCAACTGCAAGAATTTACCTCGACGCAAGCAGACTGGAAAATTGTTCCCAATAACTATGAAGGCGTGCGAATTTCCTGCACGTCTCCCAGCGAATCCGGCTGGTTTTTGTTGCGTTTGTCCCTGCACGACCCGGTGATGGCTTTGAATGTTGAATCTAAGGTTGAGGGAGGTGTCGATCGCATCGCAGCTCGGCTTTTAGCTTTTTTCCAAACCACAGAATACCTAGATTTATCGGCTTTTTTGAGCTAAGTTTAAGTTGGGAATATTCGCAAACAAAACCAAAGGAGGAATTGAATAGTGTGGCGTTTAATCATTAATTGTTCTGCTGCAAGCTGGGATATGAATTCTAAAGCTTTCAAGGCTCTAGCCGAAAAATATCCGGCTACGCCTCTGTCTTCCAAAAAAATGAAAGGCGACGGTCAACGCATCATGGAATATCAACTTGAAAATGTGAATGATGTGGAGGATTTTATGGAAGAGTGCTTGACTTTAGATGGCTTCACTGCTAGCTTTGAATCCTTATAAATCCGGGGTTGGGACTATAAAAATTCTCAAGGAACTTCTTGTGTAAATCTTCGATTGATATCATGTCCGGTCGATTCCCTCCGCTTCGCTTCGCCCATAATAAAAACGATCAAACCAATCTTATTGTTGTCGTTTCATCGGACATAATATGATACGTCAACTGCGGAGGTAAGGCAGATTATTTAATAAGAGTTTACGCATAAAGTAACTCTGCTTTGCATTTATGGTTGGTAGTGGGCGCCAAAGTCCTCCGTTTAATATCGTTCCCGGTAGATTGACCGCTCTGGCGAACCGTTTTTGTTACGATCGTAGACCGGACATGATATAAGAGCGGACTCCTGGATGCACGCGCGATCCTGCTGTTTATGAGCGGACTGAAGTCCGTACTACGAACCTTATGAACCGTTTTGATTTATAGGGCTGCATTAGTTTTGGGAAGCGGGATGAATTGGTAGTCGGAAGACTTCAAAGCCCAAGCCAAAAAACGTTCTGTGCAATACAAAGCTAATTGATTGCTAGGGCCGTTAAAAATTGTATCAAAGGCGTGTTCGGCCCAAGGAATTTCGAGTAAAATAGCCCGATCGCCCGTGGCGCGCAATCTTTCGTAGAGCGATCGCCCAAACTTAGCTTGAACAATATGGTCGCGACCTGCATAAACCAGCAGAGAAGGGGGCAGATTCGGTTTAATATAATTTATGGGAGAAGCCCGACGGTAAAGCTCCTTGAGTTGGTCTGGCGTTCCTCCCAGAAAGGCGCGCAAGACGGCTCGAACGTTTATAGCATCAGGAAAAGGTGGGTCGTTGTATCCCCGGATCAGGTCATTTGGGCCGTAATAGTTCACTACTGCTCTAATAGGAAGTACGCTTGAACCGTAAGTAGTTAACATTGCTAAATGGGCACCGGCTGACCTTCCCATCATGGCAATTCGATCGAGATCGATGGACCAATCAGCGGCATGATTTTTGATATAGGAAAGTGCGGCCTGCACATCCTCAAGCTGAGCTGGAAACTGATATTTGGGAGCGTGGCGGTAATCAATTGCGACAACACAATAACCTCGATCGGCCATGTAGCGGCTGAATTCCTCATTGTAATCGGGATTGCCTTTTTGCCAAGCTCCTCCGTAAACTGTGATAATCGCCGGATATTTGCCAATTTGCATTGGCCGGTAAAGGTTTAATTTCAGTGAAACTCCGTCAGGGTTGGAAAATACAATAGCCCGATCGCTCCTCACGTCTCTCATCGGAATTCCCCGGAAAGAATCTGCTAGGATAAACGGTTGGGAACGCATCTGCGCGCGATCGGCTTTAGGAACGGTGGCTAAATAGTTTCTCCCTAGAACTGCTTGCATTTCGGTAGCTATCGCTGCACTGGCGGCGGGGAACTGCATCAAGGGGAGCAGGCTCAAAATTAAGGCGCACAGGTTACAAATCAGTGAAATAATGTATACTTTGCCGTTAGGTCGTCCCAGCAGGTTTAGCAGAAGGGCGATCGTATTTATAGCGACCAACCAAGGACTGATTTCCGGCGAACCCACCGCCAAAGGGTACAGGAACAGCGTCGGTGCTGGTACGATAACCCAGAGACTGAAAAATAGCCCGATCGCACTCAGCAACCGAGGGATAAATCGCGAGGCTGAAAACGCTGCTAATAAAGGTAACTTTTTGCCGTTATTCTTGGGGAGCATCGGATTTTCTCAGCCTAATTTTTAATCAGCTTAAACTAAATATGGCAGTTTTGATTAGTGAGCCGATCGGCTTTACCACCACCCAATCATAGTAATGCGTTCCGGTGCAGCGATTTGTGAGGTTGCTGACAGGTTTCACAGTTTTTTATGCCAAAAATCCCAAATTGTGATAACCTCATAGACGTGCAAAAATCGATGCCAACAAAAAACCACCGTTGACAGAAACGGGGAAAATCCGGTGCAAATCCGGTGCTCTCCCGCAACTGTGAATACCAAGCAGTATCCCACAAATCGCTAACTTTTTGTAAGCTCTCGCTAGAATCAGCAAATCATCTGTAAAAAACAAGATAAATTTCAACCGCAGTTCACCAAATTTAGGGCTGCAAAACAATACCAAAAATAGCCACATCCCGATGCTAAGCCAAGCAACTATCCACACAAAACAGACTGAATGAAAAACGCGATCGCCAAATCAGATTTTGTGCTAAATTCTTACATGAAAAGCAACAATTTCAAAGCAACTTGGCAAATACTCAATACCGTCATTCCCTATACACTGTTATGGTTTCTAGCATTTAAAGCTGCTGCCATTTCTGTATGGCTTCTGCCGCCAATAATGGTGTTAATGACACTTTTTTCGGGACGGTGTTTTTCTTTAATGCACGATTGCGGACACTATTCTCTTTTTAGTGCCAAAAAACTCAATCGCCTTGTTGGTTTTATGCTAGGCATCATCAATGCAATTCCTCAGTATCCCTGGTCGAGGGGACACGCTTACCATCACAAACACAATGGTAACTGGGATATGTATAGAGGCCCTTCGGCGTTGATTTCCACTGAAAAATTTGCGATCCTCAACCCATTCGAGCAAAAAATCTATCAGTTGTTGAGACACCCATTGATGTTGTTTCCCGGTGGTTTTTTTTACTTGATTATCAAACCGAGGCTCGCGCTTTTATTAGGAATTTATGATTTGATTAGACATATATTTGTTTGTTTTCAGCAAGATATTGGCATGAGTTTATCGGCAATTTTTGCTTCTTACAAATCCCAACATTGGTATACGAATGCCGAGTTTTGGGATTTACTATTCAACAATATTTGTGTTGTTGCTAGCTGGGTTTATCTGAGCAATTTACTGGGGTTTGGCTTTTTTTGGAGTGTTTACTCAATTGTCATGACTTGTTCGGCAGCAATTTTTATCTGTATTTTCTTCATCCAGCACAACTTTGAGGGTTCTTACGCTCATAAAACAGAAGGTTGGGACTATCTTTTAGGCGCAATAGAAGGAAGCAGTTACCTAAAATTACCAAGTATTCTCAATTGGTTTTCGGCTGATATTGGTTGCCACAATATTCATCATCTCTCCGAGCGAATACCTAACTACAATCTTCAGGCTTGTCATCAAGCCAACATTCACCTGCTTGCCAATTCAAAAACCCTGACTTTGCGCGAGATTCCTAAATGTTTCAAATTCATTCTTTGGGATGCAGAATCTAATTGCCTGCAATCAATAAAATCATTTCAAGAAAAAGCAGAAACTCAATTAATTAACGTAGCAATTTGAAATCTGCGACTAATTAATAATACATTTTGGTACTTCTTTAGTACCAAAAAGCTGCAATTTGTTGCAAATAGCGGCATCAAATTGAACGGCAAGTTAGCTTAAATCAGAGCTTGCCATCCCCTTTATCTTTTGACTCTTCTGTTTCCTCTTCTCTTCGCGCTCTTGGCGTCTTCGCAGTTCGTAAAGAGAATATATTACCCTAATTGGGTATGATAAAACATATTCATATAGGGGCAGCCACCGACAAACGAGATTTACAAAACAATCAGTTAACAACTTATCGAACTGCAAATAAACCCGGTTTCTGGGGAGTAATTCAAAAACCTGGAATACGCTGTATCATAGAAGAGTTGAATTGCCAAAATAGCTGGGGTCGGCGAGGCAGCCAATCTCACAATAATTCAATTCCCAGACTTGGGTCGGCGATTTTAGCATACATTCTGCTCTCAAGAAAAAGGAAAAAATGAATTTATTTGTTGTATTCGGACTTCTGTTTGGACTGGTGGCGATCGCCCTTGCGATCTATTTAATCACGGCTCGCCCTTATCAATCATCCGACTCTGTGGCCAACTCCTACGACGAGTGGACAGAAGACGGCATTTTGGAATATTATTGGGGCGAACACATCCACTTAGGCCATTACGGTTCGCCGCCACAACGGAAAGATTTCCTCATAGCTAAATCCGATTTTGTGCATGAAATGGTGCGCTGGGGCGGTTTGGATCGATTACCTGCTGGCACTACTGTGATAGATGTTGGCTGTGGAATTGGCGGTAGCAGCCGCATTCTGGCCCAGGATTATAAGTTTGCAGTCACTGGAATTACTATCAGCCCGCAGCAAGTTAAGCGCGCTCAAGAATTAACTTCCCCAGAACTCGATTTGCAGTTTCGGGTGGATGATGCTATGGCACTTTCGTTTCCCGATGCGAGTTTTGATGTAGTTTGGTCGATCGAAGCTGGGCCTCATATGCCAGATAAAGCTGTTTTCGCCAAAGAGTTGATGAGAGTCCTAAAACCCGGCGGCGTGCTGGTTCTGGCTGACTGGAATCAAAGGGACTCGCGCCAAATTCCTCTCAATTGGTGGGAGAAACCCGTAATGAAGCAACTCCTCGATCAGTGGTCGCATCCGGCTTTTTCAAGCATTGAGGGCTTTTCAGAACTGTTAGAAGAAACGGGGTTTGTGGATGGTACTGTGACAACCGCAGATTGGACGCAAGAAACTCTTCCTTCTTGGATAGATTCTATCTGGCAAGGTATAGCTAGACCTGCCGGATTAGTACGCTTTGGTATATCGGGTTTTATCAAGTCTCTGCGAGAAGTACCGACACTTTTACTGATGCGGTTAGCATTTGGGACGGGGCTATGTCGCTTTGGGATGTTTCGCGCTGTGCGATCGCACTCCTTGGCAGAATTAACAGAAATAAGTTCTACTAAAACTATGACAGGTGTTTAGGACCGAAAACTTAATAATATCAAATCCTCTCTTCATCGGAATAGTAAATTCACTTTGACTGTTAACAGTTAACAGTTAACAGTCAAATAATTCAGATATATATTCTCTCCCTCTGTGTACTCTGTGTTCTAGTAAGGTTAAATCATTCCGATGCAAGCGGAAACGATATAACGAGCAATTTTTCGACCCGTCAACAGTCAACAGCCAACAGTTAACTGTTAACAGTTAACAGTCAACAGTTAACAATTCCGGTTTGAGTGCAACCGGAATTGATATAACAGCCCGATCGAACTCAAAAAAAAATATTGGAGAAGTTTAATTAGCGCCAGCCCAACCACCTGAGTACGGGCACAACTAAATAATGACTCACTCCCAAACAAAGCCCGATCGCACTTCCCAACAAACCAAAAAACACAACAGAACCCCAAACTTGCAGCCAGAAGTTAGCCTCAGACGACAGCGACAAAATTCTCAAAAAAGCCCCGGGAAAAATGTTGAAAGCATTCAAAAACAGAAACATTCCCGTAGAACAAACAGCCACCACTAAAGCGTGAACTAATTGATGGCTCCGCAAACCCATTCCCACAGTCAAAGAGGCGATCGCAAATGCCCCCAAAATAATCCCCTGCACCCCGCTAGAAGTTGTTGCTTCCATCCAGCACAAACCCGCCAACAAATAGGCCTGACATCCCATCAATCCCGACAGCCAATACTGTTTTTGTTGGCGAAAACTCCCGGCATCCGTCAAACCGATCGCAGTTCCCCAACCCGCAAAAGCAAACAGCAGCACTTCGGGCCCGACTGCGAAAGTCATGTCAGGAATTAATTGGTGCAAACCTTCATTTAAAAAACTGGCAACTTCCTGGCCCACAGGTGAAGCATAGCCCAAAACCAAACCGCCGATCGCCCCCGCACATCCGCCAACCCCGCCGAGCACCATTTCCCAGCCGGTATCGAGAGAAGCTACCACGATTTGGGCGATCGCGCCGAACAGCAAAACCGTCAAATTTGCCGTTTTTTGCGTCGCCGCCACTACTACTTGCCGCGAGAATTCTACAACAGTTTGACCGATCGGGGCGATCCTCTTCGAGGGCTTCGCTAACGCAATTTTGCCCTTACTCCTAGCATAAATCTCCTGCAAACGCCTTTTAAGCTCAGCAGCCGAAGCCGGACGCTGCTGAAGATTCGATCGCACCATATCATCCAACAAATTCCCCAAAGCCGGACTCACAGACACAATATGTCGCCACCGCAACTCCCCCGTCATCGGATCTTCAATTTCGGCGGGATACTTCCCCGTCAGCAAATGAATGCAAGTCCGCCCCAGCGCATAAAAATCCGTCGCCGGCACCACACCGCCACCCACAATTTGTTCCGGCGGGCTGTACCCGGGCGAAATCAAGCGCGTCGAACTCCCAGAATCTTTTCCCACCGCTTCGACACCGCCGATTTGTTTAACTCCCCCAAAGTCGATCGCCACCAATTGCAATCCACCCAAACCCTTGGTCAGCAACGTTTGTGGCGATTCCGGGTCTCGCAGCATCAAATTTGAGGGTTTAATGTCGCGGTGAATAATCTGACACCTGTGCAACTCCTCTAAAATTTCCACAGATTGACACAGCCAGCTAAACACCCATTCTTGGGCGCATCCTTGAGGGTGCTCTTCCAGAATTTCTTCTAAAGTTTTGCCGTGAATCTTTTCCATTACCAAACAAGGCAAGCGCCTCGCTGCGGCATTTCTACCCTCTCCTGCAAAATTTTGCGTTTGGACGTGAAAATAACCGTCCCGATCGACTCTCGGCACACCGGGATGCCCCAAAAACGCCAAAACCGAAGCTTCTTGCTCGAACAATTTCAGCGCTTTCGGGGCAGTTTCGAGCAACACTTTCAGGACGCGATCTGTTTGAGTTTCTGTGTCCCAAACTGTGTAGATAGCTGCAAAACCCCCGGAACCGAGGACTTCTAGAGGTACGTAGCGATTGTTTAGCAGCAGCGGAGCTCCGCAGCTATGACAAAAATTGTTGCCCCAAGTCTGAGGGTAAGGCCTTGGGCAATCTGGATTGATGCAGTGGACGGCTTTTGAAGGGGGGTGAGGCACAACCAGAGTAGAAATGGGGCTAGATATCCATATTAGACTTACGCGCAGCTCACGCCGAAACCCGGTTTTAAGCGAAGTTTAATTGCTGTAACGACGGATTTTGGTTGGAAAAACCAGGTTGCTGCACCAGTCCTGTCCATATTATGTGCTATGCTGTCGATTTTTGACTGTTGACCGCTGACTGTTGACTGTTGCTTGAGGGCGGGCACTCACAGGCACCGCCCCTACTGAGTGTTGACTCCGGGTCGAAAAACTGAATGGTTGAGTGTTGGCTGTTGACTCAATTTTATGATTCCGATGCAACCGTCCACGATCTCAGGGGGTTTTCGCATTGAAGATTTGCGATTTTGGATTGCGACAATCCTCTGTTGCGGTTGAATTCGATCGCCACCATCTCTGTAAGTATTTATAACTAATTTTTTCCTACCCTCAACCCAAAACTTAATATCTAAAATTTAATCGATCTCCACCACAATTTTAAATATTTATGACTAATTTTTTCTCCTTCTCCAATCTAAAATCTCAAATCTAAAATCCAAAATCTCCTCGATCCCCAGCCTTTCCCCCTGCATCCTTCGCTGCTTTTGTTTGATAAGATATGTTACAAATATTATCTTAATGTAAAGTAAAATAAACAATACTTATGATGATTAAAAGAATATTAAAATTAAAGAGCGCCACTTTATTGATATATTTTTAACAGCCTGCGATCGGGCAAAAAAATTAAGCGAATACTAGGAAGCGAGATATGGCTTACGCGCAAACCCAAACTCAATCAAAGGCTGGGTATAAAGCCGGAGTTCAAGACTATAAACTAACGTATTACACGCCGGACTACACGCCGAAAGATACAGATATTTTGGCAGCATTCCGCGTCACACCGCAGCCGGGAGTTCCCCCAGAAGAAGCTGGAGCTGCTGTGGCCGCTGAATCTTCCACCGGTACATGGACAACAGTTTGGACTGACCTGCTGACCGACCTCGACCGCTACAAAGGTCGCTGCTACGACATCGAGCCAGTTCCCAACGAAGACAACCAATACATCTGCTTCATCGCCTATCCTTTGGATTTGTTTGAAGAAGGTTCCGTCACCAACCTGCTGACCTCTTTAGTCGGTAACGTGTTCGGTTTCAAAGCTCTGCGCGCCCTGCGGTTAGAAGACCTGCGGATTCCCATTGCTTACCTCAAAACCTTCCAAGGCCCCCCTCACGGTATCACCGTTGAGCGCGACAAACTCAACAAGTACGGCCGTCCTTTGCTCGGTTGTACAATTAAGCCCAAATTGGGTCTGTCTGCTAAGAACTACGGCCGTGCCGTTTACGAAGTTCTGCGCGGCGGTTTGGACTTCACCAAAGACGACGAAAACATCAACTCCCAACCATTCATGCGTTGGCGCGATCGCTTCCTGTTCGTTCAAGAAGCTATTGAAAAAGCTCAAGCAGAAACAGGCGAAGTCAAAGGTCACTACCTCAACGTCACCGCCCCCACCTGCGAAGAAATGATGGAACGGGCTGAATTCGCCAAAGAAATCAAAACCCCGATCATCATGCACGACTACCTCACCGGTGGTTTCACTGCAAACACCACCTTGGCCAAATGGTGCCGCCGCAACGGTGTACTATTGCACATTCACCGCGCCATGCACGCCGTGATCGATCGTCAAAAAAACCACGGTATCCACTTCCGCGTGCTTGCCAAGTGCTTGCGGATGTCCGGCGGCGACCACCTGCACTCCGGTACAGTTGTGGGTAAACTCGAAGGCGAAAAAGGCATCACCATGGGCTTCGTAGACCTGATGCGCGAAGACCACATCGAACAAGACCGCGCTCGCGGTATCTACTTCACCCAAGATTGGGCCTCCATGCCTGGTGTCATGCCAGTTGCATCCGGCGGTATCCACATCTGGCATATGCCAGCCTTGGTCGAAATCTTCGGCGACGACTCCTGCTTGCAGTTCGGCGGCGGCACCTTGGGCCACCCTTGGGGCAACGCACCCGGTGCAGCAGCTAACCGCGTTGCTTTGGAAGCTTGCGTCCAAGCACGTAACGAAGGCCGCAACTTGATGCGCGAAGGCGGAGACATCATTCGCGAAGCTTGCAAATGGAGCCCTGAATTGGCTGTTGCTTGCGAACTCTGGAAAGAAATCAAGTTTGAGTTCGAGGCAATGGATACCGTTTGATGATTTTGGGTGGGAGATTTTAGATTTAGGTCGCAAACTTGCTGGGAACTCTTTATCTTTGAAGAAGATTTACAAGTAAGTTTGCATCTAACATCTAAAATCCAAAATCTCAAATTTGAGGGAGCTGGGGTCAAAAATGGATCTCAAACAAGTTGCGAAAGACACCGCTAAGGTGCTGGCAAGTTACCTAACCTACCAATCCGTGAGGATTGTGGTCGCTCAGTTGAGCGAAACCAATCCGGCTCAAGCAATCTGGTTGAACGACTTTTCCACCAAGGGCAAAATCCAAGATGGAGAAGCTTACATTCAAGAATTGCTGAGGGAAAATCAAGATTTAGGATTTCGGATCATGACGGTGCGAGAATATCTGGCTCACGATGTGACAGAATTTTTGCCAGAAATGGTTTGTACTGGCATTCAACAGTCAAATATGGAACACAGACGCCAGCATTTAGAGCGAATTACACAACTTAATTGGTCTGTTTCTACCAGTCATCCTGAAACATCCTCAATAGATTCTGAACCGAATCTGGATAATTTGTCGAGTTAATCGCGATCGCACCAGTGCGAATCGAACACACACCTTAGAGATACAAAAAATGAAAACTTTACCCAAAGAGCGTCGTTACGAAACTCTGTCCTATTTACCCCCGCTGACAGACGCGCAAATTGCCAAGCAACTCCAGTACATCCTAGATCAAGGCTACATTCCCGGCGTAGAATTCAACGAAAGTTCTGCCGCTCAAATGCGCTACTGGACTTTGTGGAAGTTGCCTTTGTTTGGTGCTCGCAGCGTCCAAGAAATCATGAGTGAAATTCAAGCTTGTCGCCAAGAAAACCCGACTTGCTACATCCGCGTCATGGGTTTTGACAACGTGAAGCAGTGCCAAGTGCTCAGCTTCATCGTCCACAAGCCTAACACCAGAGGCTACTAAGCTTTAACAGCCCTATTTTTTTAGGGGAAAAGTTAGCTAAAAATTGAGGTAGGGAATTCTCCCCGCCTCATTTTTTTAGGGCGATGATGATTAGACTTATTAGATAAATCTTTTATTGATAGATATACCGTAGATGAAAGGCAGATAAACACATATCAACGCAGATAATTTCAAGAGAGTCTCCGAATCAAAGCAAGATGTATCTTTATCCTTCTTCCTTCATCCTTCTTCCCTCATCCTTCTTCCTTCATCCTTCTTCCTTCTTCCTTCTTCCTTCTTCCTTCATCTACAGCTTACAAATAGCTTTTAAAACTTGCAGCAACAAAATTGAAGGTTCGGGATCCATCAGGTTTAGCAAAGGCAATAGCTGATAGGTTGGGTTATGCCCCGCCTGAATATTCACGAACTGATAGTGCATTCCGTTTGTTGTCAACCCCCAGATTGTGTCTTGATATTTTAAATTTTGATAAGCATAGGTTAGCAATTGGGATAAACCCATCAATGCGTTGATTCCAGAATTTTTACTTTCAATCACCAAAACCCAAAAATATGTATCGCTTCTGATAGGTTTTATCCTGTTGACAGCCAAGATATCAAACCGTCCTTTAATGATAGTATCTTCATCTTCAATGCTAATTTCGGCGATATCTTGTTCTAAACTAATTTTAATCGGGCGGCGGTAGAAGCCAGCCAATCGCATTAGGGGAAAAGTAGTCAGAGCTTTTACCAGTCCTTCAGAAACTCGATCCGTGGAAATATAGTCATCGAAATCATCCCTAATTTGTATAAGTTCCTGCTGTTCGTGTTCTGTGATATCTTCAAGGGATAGCAGAGAGGTAAAGGAGTTATTGTACTGTTTTTGAAAGCCGAACAGACGGTGTACTTCTGCTAATGTTAGGTTTTTGGCGTTAATAATAGTTGTCGTCATATTTTAATAGTTATTTAAGTTTTAGTTATAATTGTAACATAGAGATTGTGGTGATCAACTTGCACAAGATAAGGAGGATACGGCACTGCCGTGTCCTGACTTTGGGTAATATCTAATCTATCTTCTCCATTACAATCCCATTAACTATTTCATAACCCCAATTAAAATGTCGATTTGCCAACTGCTGGGCCATGTCATATTCGCCCAAATTGCAGAGTTCAACTAACTTTTGATATCCCTCATTTCTTTCTCGCTGCAACCTTTCTCGCCGCAGTTGTTCCCTCTCTTCCTCCGAAGGATTTGGTCGCTCTTCTCCCAGGGGACTAATCTCGCTAATTCGTTTCATAATTGCTTAGCTTGTATGGTGCGTCAGTCTTGAGTTTAGTATAAAAAATCTAGTTTTTCCAACTGACGCACCCTACTAATTGCGCCGATTGCGTCCAATCTTTTTGCTAAAAAGGGATAGACTCTACAATTTCACCGTCTACTATTTCGTAGCCCCAGTCTGGATTCGCAGCGATTTGTTTTTCAATTATACTGCGACCGAGAGGAGTGTTGTAAGCTTTTTGCAAAGCAGAAATACTGGGAATTTCGTCGGCGGTTGGCGGCTCTTTTTGTTCTAGTTTTGGCGGTTCTGGCATCGGATCAGATGTCGATTGATTCAGGGCAAATTGTGGCGCGATCGCCCCTAATTTCCGCATCACGCTATCCTTGGTGATTTGCGGTTTTTCGTTGAAGGAAGACGGCAAATATGGTGTGTCAACCCCCTGCTGTTTTGCTTTGAGCGCATCATCCGCAAGCCGATCGCACTTTCGCAAAAAACCCTCCCACAAATCCTTCCCCAACACCGGATTTCTCAAGTCAGCACGAGCCTTAGAAACTGCGGCTTCCAGCGGTTCGCCCTTGTGGACGTAATACTGAATTCGCTCCTCTTCAAACGCCGGATAAGGCACTTCCGGTGCAATTTCCCAATCTCGCTTAACTTTCTGACTTTCTCCCAAAGGAATGCCGGCGATAAATTCGTCCCAAAAAGTCGAAGCTAAGCCTTTTGTGATGCTGTCAATAATCTTAAATGCCCATCCCGAAGGATTGCCAAATCCTAAGTTTCGTTCTTGAGCATAGGCTTCTAAAGCTCGCTGAAAGTTGTGCAGTTGTTCTTGGGAGTTCCAAGGCCCGCTAAATCGGTAATTCGGGGTGACAGCAACGGATATTTGCTGGCGGGGTTGACCGAAATATTTGTCAGTTTTAATACTAGAATTTGATGAGGAATTATCAGCAACTATGTCTACAGGATAATTCAAGCTTTTGGGGAGACTTTGTGTTATGATATCTTCAGGATTTGCTGTAAAGCAATTATTAAATTTTGACTCGAATTCGTCCATGTCAGCCCAGAGTTCCCAGGTGTATATGTGGTAATTAATTGACTTTGCTTTGAGGAGCGATCGACTTTTGAGTTGACTTATGGCTAATTCTTGTTCTTCGCAATTTAAACCAGTGACTGCTTCAATCTCATCGCAGTTAGTTGTTACCCATTCTGATTTTTTTAGTTGAGATTGCCATTGAAATAATTGGCACAGAAAAATACTTGCTGTGACACCGCCGGTAATCTTGGCTAATTTGGGATAGTAGATGGCGGGATTTCCGAGATTTCCTAAAAATATTCCTATTTTCATTTTGTAGATTCCTAATTCCCTTGAATTCTAGGGCGTGCGATGCAAGCCTTGACTCGCAATACTTGGGCGCGCCACAACCAGCTTACCCCGACCAAACTAGCATTGAGAAACTTAAGATTTTCTTTAAGCTTCTGTCTGTTCCAGACGGAATAAAGATTCTAGAGGAAAGACGGGGATCTTGTATTCGATCGCCTGATTGACAGAACAGAGTTAAACGCAATAATAAATTATTTAGTGTACAAATCCTCCCAAAATGAATCCAGAACGCCAAGAGGCTTATTTGAACTTGATCGAGCGAGTGCTGACTTGTCCCAACGGCCAAGAACCAGAGGTTTTGAGTTCCTGTTCCGATTTAATAGATGCGGGATTTGTGCAGATGCTAATCCAAATATCTGCTTCAATGGCCCGGGAAGGTGACGAAGATACTGCCAATTTTTTAGTGCAACTTGCTCGTTTGCTGGGGAAATCTTTGGGCTTGTCGCCAGATTTAGTGCCGGCTGGGTACAGCGCACAGGGATAGATAAAAGTACGCGCGGCCGATCGGAAGCAATAATCGCCTCGCTGTATCCTGTTTGAGGAAATCGGGGCGATTTTAACTGCATCAATGGCTTTACAGTTTATATTCCAGAGGCTCGCAAAACTCATTCACCCCAGTTTTAAATACATAAATAATCACGGAAGTTACCAAAATCTGCGGGCAAATTTTTGCGGCGACTAAATCTCTAAAAGCAGCATTCAATTGTCCGTTTGTCAACTCTTCTTTGACCTCAGATTTGCAGATAGCAACGCGGCATCTTTTTGCCAATCCGTCCAGCCACTTTTCCGAAATGTTCGGTTCTTGTCCGGCTTGAATTGCCAGAGATATTGCTGCATCTTCGATACTCCCCTCGCAATCTTCGATTTCGTCGAGGGCTTTTAGGGCTTCGGGATATTCGGCTAATTCGGAGCGAAATCTGGCAATTTCTTGGGAAGTAATAATCACCATATTATTTTGGTTGGTGCTTTGTTGGCGGGACAAGTTGAGGAGTTAGAGTTGATATTATAGCATTTTTTTGTTTTGGGTTGGGAGAATAACTCAAATATCTCCGATCTCTTAGTCGGCATCGGCGGACATTGTTTGACAAGACGCGGTTTCAACCGCCTGGTTCTCTGGTTTCAATCGCCTGGTTCTCTCTCAAATATCTCCGATCTCTTAGTCGGCATCCGGCGGACATTGTTTGACAAGACGCGGTTTCAACCGCCTGGTGTTCAAGGTGATAACAAATCCCTACAATTCCTGCTACAATAACAAAAATAAACCGCCTCACCATCTCACCAATGTTAGATAAAATCTGGCGATTCCTCAAAACTTCTCCCCAGGATTCTAATGCCCCATCGCCCCCGATGGGTGTTCCTTCAACTTTGACTGATGTTGAGAAAGGTGAGGGAGTAGAGGAAGTCGATAGAGAGGCTAAAGTGTGGTACAATAGAGGTAATGAGCAATATAATTTAGGGGATTTTGAAGATGCGATCGCCTTCTACGATAAAGCCTTATAATTGCAACCAAATAATGACGCACCCTGGTACAATCGGGGCAAGGCACTGCGTAATTTAAGAAGATTTAAAAAACCGATATTCTCCTACGACAAAGCCTTAGCAATCAAACCAGATTTACACGACGATTGGAACAACAGAGGCCTTGCACAGGATAATTTAGGAAGGTTTGAAGAAGCGATAAAGCCTTAGCAATCAAACCAGATTTACACGAAGCCTGGAACAATCTGGGCATTGCACTGGGTAATTTAGAAAGATTAGAAGCAGCGATAGCGTCCTTCGACAAAGCCTTAGAATTCAAACTAGATTATCAGAAAGCCTGGTACTGTAGGGGTCTTGCACTGCGTTATTTAGGAAGATTATAAGAATCGATATCCTTCTAGTACAAAAGATTAGAATGCAATTTTATACGGAGTTAAAAACAATGACAACCGTTACTTTAAACTTAGATACTGTCGAACTAACAGACGAACAGTTTTACCGTTTGTGTCAGAAGAATCGAGATTGGCAATTTGAAAGGACTGCTAAAGGAGAAATTATCATTATGTCACCAGTAGGCGGAGTCAGCGGCAATCGAGAAGCCGATTTAATTACAGATTTGGGCTTGTGGAACCGTCAAACGCAGCTAGGAAGAGTGTTTAGTTCTTCGACAATTTTTAGGCTGCCAAATAACGGAGACCGTTCTCCCGATGCGGCTTGGGTTAGCTTGGAAAGATGGTCGGCTTTGACAGATGAACAAAGGGAGAAGTTTCCGCCGATTTGTCCTGATTTTGTGATAGAATTGCGATCGCGGACAGATGCGCTGCGGCCGCTTCAGGAGAAAATGCAGGAATATATCAGCAGCGGTTTGCGCTTGGGTTGGCTGATTAATCCTCAAGACGAACAAGTGGAAATTTATCGCGCTGATTGCGAGGTGGAGATTGTACAGTTTCCGGTGAGTTTGTCGGGTGAAGATGTGTTGCGGGGATTTGTTTTGAATTTGCCGATGGTTTGAATAGCGATTGGAATCGGCGATTGAAATTAGGGCAACCACGGGGGGATTGCCCCTACGGAAGATTAAATTTTTACGGTTTCTAATGGGATTTTTTTCGGACAAATATCATCATCAAACCAACCAGTCAAAGCCACCGCCAAAGCATCCGCCGCATCGTCCGGTTTCGGAATATAACCCAACTCCAACTCTCGGGCTACAGCTTCTTGTACTTCCGATTTGTCAGCATTCCCGCGCCCAGTTAATGCTTTTTTGATTTGCGCTGGGGTAAACTCGAACAGCGGCACTCCACACTGCGCTAATACTAGCGTCAAAACGCCCCGCGCTTGGGCTACAAGGATGGTGTTTCCCATTTTGTAAAAGAACAGTTTTTCAGCAATTGCCAAATCTGGTTTTATTTGTTCAATTACCTCGTGCAAATCTTCGTAGATTGTTTTCAGGCGCTGTCCCATTTCTTGTTTGGGTGTTGTTTTAATCACGCCGCAATCAATCAAAGAGACAGTATTTTCGTCTTGTTTTCCGGGGACAACATGACAGGAAATTGCGCCGTAGCCGAGGCTTGCTAAGCCCGGATCTAATCCTAAAATTATCTTGTTCATTTATTATTAGGCTTAAAAACCTAATTTTAACCCCGCGTTATTAATTAGCCCCACCGAATGGAATTCGGGGCTACACAAACAAAGTCCGCCTTCGCGGACTAAGAGTTATTCTGATTTGAGGACGATTGTCCTGATTATCAACTGGTTTCTAGGCCGAATACCCGATCGAACACTTTGGTCACTTTATAACCCGAATCTATTGATTCTAGCGGATCTTTCCGCAATCGGTGGCGCAGACACAGAGTCATCACCTTGCGAATATCGTCCACAGTGACCTCTGTGCGGCATTCTAGGGCGGTGTAAGCTTTCGCGGCCCGATTTGTGACCAAGTCGCCCCGCAGTCCGTCTACGTCCAATTCAGCGCAAACCTGGGAGATTTTTACTCGCAAATCGCGATCGAGATTTACCGATTTCAGCCTTTCTTGGGCCTCCACCAACTTCTCCTGCATATCGTCTTGTTCGTGCTGATATTTCGACAGAAACTCCGCCGGATTTTGGTCAAAACTCGATCGCTGTTCGACAATTTCTACTCTTAAATTCGGGTCTTTGACAGTCCGAATTTCGGCGTGCATCCCAAATCTATCGAGCAACTGCGGCCGCAATTCTCCTTCTTCTGGGTTGCCAGAACCGATTAAAATAAACTTAGCTGGGTGGCGGATGGAAATACCTTCGCGTTCAACTGTGTTCCAACCGCTGGCGGCGGAGTCAAGCAAAACATCGACTAAATGATCGTCGAGCAAATTGACTTCATCGACGTAAAGAATGCCACGGTTGGCTTTAGCTAAAAGGCCGGGTTCAAAAGCTTTAACTCCTTCCGAGAGAGCTTTCTCAATGTCGATCGTACCGCAAACTCGGTCTTCGGTAGCGCCGAGTGGCAAGTCTACCATTTGTACTTTTTTGCGGGCGATTTTAATGTCTGTTTGAGCTAAAGTGCGTGAAGCGGAGCTATCCCATAGGGCATCGCGCACCTCATCGCTCATCAAATCCGGATCGGTGGGATGACTGTTAAAAGGATCGTCAGCTACCACCTCAATTTCCGGCAGCAAGTCAGCGAGGGCGCGGATTGTGGTAGATTTGCCAGTACCCCGATCGCCCATAATCATCACGCCGCCAATTTTCGGATCGATGACATTCAACAGCAGCGCCAGTTTCATCTCTTCCTGGCCGACAATCGCGGTGAAGGGAAACACAGGGCGGCGGGCTGCGGTAACTGTTGGTAGGACGCCCGCATTTACGGTATTGCTGACTTCGGCAGTAGGACTCACAATAAATTCTTTACTCTAATGACAGTCCTCTATTGTGACATACAGGCGGACAACAATCTATTCACTATTTCTGAGACCAAGAACGCGCCAACTCTAAAACCTGTTGCTGGCGTTCATCTGAAAAACGTTCAACCATCGCAGCTAATAGCTCAGATACAGACAGCCAACGTCTTTCTTTCGTCTTCCAAACAACTAAAAATTGCTCTGGCGATAGAGTACACAAAGCTATTGTTTCGCCATAGCGATCGCTAAATTCTACCTCATAAGTTCCATCACAATAACAATCAACAATTGCCCCTCTAATACCTGCTTGCAAATTTGTTTCCGGCAATTTCATATCAAATCCGGTAGCATCGGAATTACAAAATCGAGTCAGATCAAATCCGCGCTTCATCGTTCTGTATTCATCTCTCTCTCTTGTCTTCCTCTGTGTTCTCTGCGCTCTCTGTGGTTAAATCATTCCGATGCAACCGGAAACGATATCACTAATAATTCGACTGCATCAAATAATTCTGGCACGATCGCGCTTACCTCCGATCAACTTTCAATTTTACAGCCCCAGACGCACGGGCAGTCAGAAACCGGGTTTTTTCGACAATACCTCGCTACGACGCACAGACTCCAGCACAAACCCGGTTTCTTTGGTAGTGACGCACGAAAGAAAGGGCGAGCGGCTCCAAATATAAACTTATGTAACGATTTCCCGGATTTCGCATAAAACCCTCAACTTTCCCCAGATATATCTTTGAGGGCGTATTCAGCCAACTATGTTTCCGGGGTAGTTTGACTGAACTTAACTTTGGGCGTGAGCCCCCAAATATAAACTTATGTAACGATTTCCCGGATTTCGCATAAAACCCTCAACTTTCCCCAGATATATCTTTGAGGGCGAATTCAACCAACTATTTTTCAGGGGTACCAATGGCTGAACTTAACATCGGGGCATTGACTGACAGCAACAGCTACACAGGTAGCGTTGACACTACAAATATCTACGACCTTTACAAATTTAAGATTAACAGTCCGGGAAGCTTCAAATTTGCGATCGACGGTTTAAGCGGAAATGCCGACATCGTTTTATTAAACGATAGCGGCGAAACACTTTACAGTTCCACCAACGCGGGAACCGGTGCAGAAACAATTAGCGCTGACAGTTTAGTAGCGGGAGACTATACACTCAAAGTTTTGCAAGTCACCGGCGACATCAAATACACGCTGAATTTAGCACCAACTAACACTCAAAAATCATCCGAAGACACTCTCACCGGTGCAAAATCAGACGATCCACTTTCCTCAAACAGCGCCACAACTGCGGACAAACCGACTGCTGCTAATAAAGATGTCATTACAGGAGATGCTGCTGATGACAAGAATGTCACAGCGGAAGCAACATCAGAAACTCCCGAAAAACCAGTTTCCCCAACCTCCGAAACAGCTTTAACATCTGAACCAGAAAAACCTGCAACAGCTACTGAACCTGCGGTTGAAACAACCTCCGAAACTCCCGAAAAACCAGTTTCCCCAACCTCCGAAACAGCTTCAATATCCGCACCAAAAAAACCTGCAACAAATTCTGAACCTGCGGTTGAAACAACCTCCGAAACTCCCGAAAAACCAGTTTCCCCAACCTCCGAAACAGCTTTAACATCCGCACCAGAAAAACCTGCTGCCGCTACTGAACCTCCAACAGAAGCAACATCAGAAACTCCCGAAAAACCAGTTTCCCCAACCTCCGAAACAGCTTTAACCTCTGAACCAGAAAAACCTGCAACAGATTCTGAAACTGCGGTTGAAACAACATCAAAAACTCCCGAAAAATCAGTTACTGGTTCCCCAGATGCCAGCAAGCCAGAGGACGAAAAAAATACTGAAACCAACGGTGACGATACCAAAACAGACAATGAAAATACTTCAATTGCGACTGCTGAAACCACAAAAGAACTAGAAACGACTACCGAGAAAAAGTTAATCTCTCCCTTTACATCGGGGGTATTTACTACCGATGCAACTGGTCGGATTAGTGTAGACTACACCTTTGACGGTGGGTTTTTCCAAGGTGAGTTGGCTTTTTTCAGTTTGGACGATTTAGAGAAATTTGAAGCGGGTTCGGAAGCCTTCATCAAAGAAGTAGCTGCACGTTCTTTAAGTAACTCTGTGAAAGGTCATGTAGTGATTAATGATGCTACAGAAGGTGCACGTTTTGCTGGTGAGTTAGGAGAAGCTAATGCCAATGAAGGAGTCTACTTAGGAGTCAAGAGTTTTGCAGTTAATGCTGGGGGCAAATATGGAGTGATGTTGGTTCCCAACGGTAGTGTCAAGTCTGTGTTCGACAATCCGACTGCTGGCGGTGCCGGGCGTCCTTTGTTTTCTATGGCAATGGCGAATCCTGTGGAGGGATTTCACTTTGGTCAAATTGCCGATATGACGGGGGAAGGCAATACGTTTGTGATGGAGGATATGCGGTTAGATGGAGGGAGTGATAAAGATTATAATGATATCATTTTCCAAGTGCGGGGTGCGACGGCAAAAGCTGCTTTGTTGGATAGTGCGATCGATCCTGATAAAGAGTGGCGCGGTTCGGATTTAGGCAAGGCAATTATTGCTTATGCGAAACCTTACATTACCCCGGAACCAGAACCAAAACCGAATTTAGAAGGGGAAGTATCGGATGCAATTGATGAGTTAGAAAAGGAGATTTTGAATCCATCTCTTTCTGATAAAGAGAATCCGAGAGATACTCAACCAACTGCGGGTACTGAGAAAGATACTGAGGATTCCGGCAAGAATGAAATAATTTCGATGCCGCCAGGAAAAACAGAGGATAAAGCCAAAGATTCTGCAACTAATAGTGGCGAATCAACAAAAGTTGAAACAACTGAGAAAGTAGAAGCTAATCCGACAATTGCCACAACTGCTGACAAGGAAACTGCGGCAGATCCGACTGAGAAATCGCCAGTTGAAAAAACGCCTGTTTCGACTGAGGTAAGTGAGGTAGAAGACAAAGTTACTGAAGCGCCAGCGGCGACAACTTTGCCAGATACATCTACTGCTGATACGGAAGTTGCTGCAACGATACAAACTGATAAAGTAGAGACAAAACCGGAAGTTTTACCCGCGGAAATCAAGGTAGAAAAGGAATCGCAGCCGGAAGTTTTGCCAGCGGAAATTAAGGTAGAAAAGGAATCGCAGCCGGAAGTTTTGCCTGCGGAAATCAAGGTAGAAAAGGAATCACAGCCGGAAGTTTTGCCAGCGGAAATCAAGGTAAAAGAGGAATCGCAGCCGGAAGTTTTGCCAGCGGAAATCAAGGCGAAAGAGGAATCGCAGTCAGCGGTAGTAACTGAGGTAGAGAAAACTGAAACTACTAAAGTTGTTATAGTCACAAATCCTGTAGAGTTGGCGAAGGAAAGTCAGCCAACAGCGGCGATTGAGACTAAAGAGACTGCTGAAGTTAAGCCATCTTTGCCGGCGAAAGAGACCAATCTGGAAATGATGCCAGTGACGACTACTAACAAAGGTGAAGAGTTGCAGACGAAGGATATATTTTCTGAGACTGCGGCTGTTAGTGATGTGGTGATTCCCAAAGAGTCGTTGCCGACTTTGCCGATAGTTGAAGAATCAACTGAGGATGATTCCACTATTGCTGAAAATCCCCAGCCATTTGTTGATAGTTTTCCTGCTAGTTCTGAAGTAGATTATTCTCTTTCTGCCAATTTGATAGCGCGATTGGAAAGCATGAAACAAAGTTTGACTAACTTGGGAAGTGCCGACGATCCGGGTGGGAATAGCAGCAATGAGACTTTGATTGCGCGTTTGGAAAGCGTGGTTCAAAGGTTGATGAGTTTTAATGAATCAACGCCTGTTTCGGATAATACAGTGACTTTAGTTTCGCGGTTAGAAGAAACGGTCGATCGACTAATTCAACCGCCCATCCAGCCGCCGTTGCAGTCAATTGATGCGTCACAGTTTGATTTCCCTGCTGAAAATCAACCGATAATCGGAGTGATTGACACGGGATTTGCGGGCAACAATCCCGATATTGACTACTCGCGAATTACCTGGGGACAAGACAAAGTAGATGGCGATGCTGACCCCAGAATCGAGCCTGGGAAAGGTAACGAACACGGCACTCATGTTTTGGGAATTATTGCCGCCACTCAAAACAATGGTGTTGGGATTAACGGCGTTAATGAAAAAGCGCCAATTTGGGCAGGAAGGGCGATCGGTTCTGGGAAATGGGCAGATTCGCTAGTTGAATATGTTGATTTTGTCAAGACTTCTGGGAAAAAGAATGGAGTGATTAATTTGAGTATGGATCTGATTCAAATTAATTCCGACGAAAGCCTGAGAACTCGCTATGAATTTACACCGGCGGAAAGGGCTGCAATTGAGTATGCTCGCCAACATAATGTATTGCTTGCAGTAGCAGCAGGAAATGACGGCAGTGTCATGTCAGCTTTGGGTCAAGCTTCTCAAGAATTTGACAACATTATTACTGTCGGTGCGGCGGAACGGATTAATGATGAAATTGCACTTTCTAAGGCTTACGATCGCGCCGACTATTCCAGCTACGGTCAAGGTTTAGATATCTTAGCTCCTGGAGGAACTGTTGACTATCCCGAATTATCCACAGTTGGAGATGGAGTTGGCTTCATGGCAGGGACTTCGGTAGCGACGGCGAAGGTAACGGGTGCTGTTTCTCAAGTATGGGCTGCAAATCCTAGTTTGAACTATCGCCAAGTGATTCAAATTATCAAGGATACTGCCACTGATTTAAAGACTCCCAATTGGGATGGCGAGACGGGTGGTGGAGTGGTGAATTTAGAAGCTGCTGTCGCTTTGGCTCTAACTACAATACCGCAAGAGTACGACATATCAGCAATGTTAGTTCCTGATACTTGGATCGGTGAAGGGAAGGTAACGCCTAGCGAACGAGCTGCTGCTAGTCCCTTCTGGCCCACTGTCGAATCAGCCAACTTTTCTGCTTGGGTGATGGCAACAATTGGTGTAAATGTACGATCGGGCCCCGGGACTAATTTTACGAGACTAGGTGGCTATCCTTATCAAGCAACTATCCAATTTGACGGCTGGACTTATGGGGAGCGCATTCCTGACGAGCAATTAGGAACTCCTGATGAGCGTTGGTATCGGATTGCTGGTACAAATAACTGGATAGCAAGTGCAATTGTTAACGGGAATGCACCCGGATCTACTCCGCTGCCACCTGTTCAAGCGCCGCCACAACCTCTCCCCCCTGCCCTTTTACCCGGACAAGGAAAAGTGCCAGCTAATGCAGGCTCGTTTATAAAGACAGTAGTCAGCAATCAAGTAACCACTCACTACTACCAGAACGGATATTTGATGGTGCAGCCAAACGGGCAGCAAAGTTGGTACGCTTTGGGTTCGAGTGCGTTGCCATTGCTGCCAGTTCCGGTTCCAAAGCCCGTTATAGTATTGCCGTCGCCTCACGGCAGCAATGGGGAGTGGCAAGTGCAATTTTGGAATAACAAAAATCTTTCAGGCAATCCAACTTTTACTCGCGCCGAACCGCCGGGAGAATTGCGATTTTCTGCTGCGGGAGTTCCATCTGGGACTGTGGGAATTCCTGCTGACGGTTTTTCAGCCCGCTGGGAAACTACTAGCAATTTTGAAGGCGGTTTTTATAACTTCATCAGTGAGGCAGATGATGGAGTCAGAGTTTACATTGATGGTGTCAAAGTTGTTGACAATTGGAAAGAAAATCCTTCTCGCAACGATGCTTTTGTTGCCGTACCAAAAGGTCAACATAAAGTAGTTGTTGAATACTTTGAAAATGGTGGACTTGCAGTTAATAATCTCCGCTGGGTAGCGTCAAATCTTCTAAAAGATTGGACGGGTGAATTGCGCCCGGTAGGTTACGGTGGCGGAGCAGTTCACGGCACTTATGTCAATACTTACCAGCGCAACGGCGCAATTTCCAAACTCGGCTATCCAATTAATAACGTCCATGCTTGGGGCCAAGGTTATATTCAGGACTTTGAGGGAGGATCTGACGGCAAAGGCGGGATTATGAAGTCACACGCCAACGATAATTCTTACTGGGTTGGCAACGATTTCTGGACAACTCTTTTAGCAACGGGTGGTGCTGACGGTATTTTAAAACACCCGATTTCCGATCGCTACTTCACTAAGTCTGGCCAACGACAAAATTTCCAAGGCGGTGCCATTCTCAAGTCTAACAATGGCACATTTCCTATCTTTGGCGGCATGGCTGGGAAATATTTCGAGCTAGGCGCAGAAAACAGCTTTTTAGGATTCCCCACTAGCGGTGAAATAGGTCTGGGTGACGGTTGGATAATTCAGAATTTTGAAGGAGGTTACATTCTTTATAAGGAGGGAATGCCGACGATTGCTTACGATACTAAAGCAATAGAAAAATTGCCACCGGATAGCGGTCAAGGCAGCACTTCGGACTGGCACGGTCAGTATTGGAACAATAAGAATTTAGTTGGTTCTCCGCAGTGGTCACAATACGAACAAAAAGGTGAATTGCGGTTTGCCGCTGGTGAAGGAGCGCCGCCCAATACCAGAGGAATTAAAGAGGATAATTTCGGCGGGCGTTGGATTACCACTAGCTATTTTGACGGTGGCATCTACAACTTTATCAATCAAGCTGATGATGGAGTGCGGGTTTATGTTGACGGCAAACTGACTATTGACAAATGGAAAGATTCAGCCTCTGAAACAAAAACAGCTTTCACAGCTATTGAGCCTGGATACCATCAGGTCATGGTGGAGTATTTTGAGCATGGTGATGTGGCAGCTAATACGCTGAAGTGGGAACAAGCTAATCCTCCCAAAGAATGGGCTGGCGAGTTCTACCGAGGTAAGGATCTAAATGATAAAAACTTCGCTGGAAATCGCGGTGGTGGAACGAGTTTCTTAGATAAAGATTGGGGAAACAGCCATGAGGGGGGCGTTCCGATTGGAGATGATGATTTTTCAGATCGTTGGTCAACAACTCGCTATTTCGATTCAGCGGGAATTTACAAGTTTACCAGTCAAGCCGATGATGGTGTCCGGGTATGGGTGGATGATAAGTTGGTCATTGATAAGTGGCAAGAACAAGCATTTGCTAACAATGAAATGCTGGTGTCACTCGATAAAGGCTATCACAGAATTCGGGTGGAGCATTTTGAAAATGCTGGTGCTGCATCAAATAAACTGAGTTGGCAGAAGTTACAATTTTCGCCAATACCCGTTCCAGGTGTCATCGGTTTAGTTCAACAGGAACCTTGGGTTGCTGAGTATTTCAATAATCGAGATTTAGCCGGAGCACCTGCTGTAAATCGCACGGACGGTTCTACTACCGCAGGATTGAATTTAAACTGGGGTGAGGGTAGCCCTGACAGCCGAATTCAAAGAGATAATTTCTCATCGCGACTGACAACTCACCGGCAATTGCCTGCTGGCACTTATAAGTTTAAGTTGCAAGCTGATGACGGGGCGCGATTGTATATTAACGGTGAAAAGGTAATCGATCGCTGGAACAATGCGCCTTTTGACGGTCACGAAGTAGAAATTACTCTCCCGGCTGGACTGCATACGCTGCAAGTCGAACACTCGGAAGATGTCGCACCAGCTTATCTGAATTTAGATTGGGATTACTCTCCTAATAGCCTTAATTACCCGATCGATCCTGCTTTGCAAGCTACTTACAATGATTTAGCAAATAAGCTAGGTGCCAGCGCGATCGGAGTTCCGATCAATCAATTATTGCCCAACCCTTTGAGCAATAAGATTCAAGAATTTCGCGGTACTTTAGGGCGGGGAGCTTTGTTGAAAGAAGCTGGCAGTCCCACTGTCAGCTATGTATTCGGCAAGTTGTGGGAGGCTTACCAAGAAGCTGGCGGCCCGAATGCTTTGGGCTATCCTTTATCTTCTCAGAAAGATGTGGGTAATGGCGCTTATGAGCTTGAGTTGCCGAATGGAAAGTTGTTCTGGGCACCGGGAATGACGAATCCCACTTACTATGAATATTTCAACAAGAGTTTGACAATTCCTGCTGATAGTTGGCGCGGGGAATATTTCAATAACCGAGATTGGGCGGGCGCTCCTGCAGTAGTTCGAGGTGATAGTTCTTCAGCCGGCAATTTGGATAAATCTTGGGATTTGGGCAGTCCTGCACCTGGGGTGCAAGCTGATAATTTCTCGGTGCGCTGGACAACAAATCGACCGTTCGATCGAGGAACCTATCGCTTTGTTGGCAACCACGATGACGGTTTTCAAGTGGAAGTTAACGGTCAAGCACCCATTGACAAGATGATAGAAGTTGCAACGCGGACAACTGGCTACGGGACTTTTACTCAACCCGGTCAATATCCAGTGCAATTGAAATATCGGGAGTATGGTGGCGGTGCAACGGCTCAACTTCGCATGGAGAAAGCTTCTGATTTTGTTGTCGCTCTTGATGATAACAATAACCCGAGCGTAGAATTGCCTGATGCTTTTAACAAACATGGCGGCTACGATCGAGTTGGCGTACCGACTAATAACGTTCATTTGTGGGGTAATGGTGTTGTTCAAGATTTCGATGGCGGGGCGAATGGTTGGGGCCTCCTGATGCGGCGTCACAATACGACGGTGTTCTATTATGTTTCTGGCAAAATTTGGGAAGCTTACCGTAACACCGACAACGGTGCCCCCGGTTGGTTAGGTTATCCCACTAGCGATCCTTTTGAGGAAGGAGGAGTTACTCGTCAAAACTTTGAAGGAGGTTACATTACTGGCGATGGTCAAACAGCAACTGTTTATCGATATTCGAGTAACTCTAATGGTGAAAATTCATCTAAACCTAATCCCAATTACATTTACAAAGAGTCTGATTACTTGAATGCTTTGTACCAAGACAATGTTGGCAACATAGTTAGTTCTGAATACGACTGGCCCCACAAAAATCGTTACTCCATTGATTCCACAGATGGAGATGCAGATGGCAATTTGCATGCTTTAGTTGGCGGCGAAGTGATTGAAGCAAAAAATGGCAAAGAAGTTGCTTCTAAGTCTTGGGGATATAATGGAACGGTTGCTATTTACAACAAGGAGCTTGACAAAACATTCATTTACTGGCATCTTGCAGAAGGCTCAATTAATGAAAGTTGGAAGGGTAAAACAATAGCTGCAGGGGACCTAATAGGAAAACAGGGTAACACAGGTACAAGTTATGGCGCTCACACTCATGTAGAAGTTCATAATGGCCGAGCATACGTTGATATGTCTAATCCTTCTGCTCCTCAATCTCCGGCTAACAGTGGTCGGCTTTATATACCAAATGTGTTCCAAGATGCAGTAAGGAAAGGATTGGTTAAGTTGTATCAATAGTCTTGGTAGGGCTTAGTATGGTGGGCATTGCCTACCTTCTGATTACTATAATCTCCTGATTTTGACTCGCTTGCTTGATGAGCCAGATCGCCCTACCTCCACTATCCGAGAGGTCGATCGCTCTTTTTTCATAGAAAGGTCGATCGCCCTTAATTCCCATTTCTCAACTAAGGTCGATCGCTCTTTCCTCCTCTTTCTCAAGTGCGATCGCCCTTACCTCCTTTTTCACGCGCGAAGGTCGAGATCCCTTTTGGAATTTGTCAAAACGTGCGATCGCCTTTTTGGGGTTGTGAGTGCGATCGTGCTGTAGGATGAAAAAACTGCCAAAATGATATAATCTTACAATTCCCAAAATCTATATTTTAAAAATCAGCCATTGACACAATCCGATCGACCCACCGACGCAAAAACACCCTGCATCATTAACGATCGCAAGCTCGATTACTTATTCAATGTCAACATAAAGC
>NZ_JADEWV010000391.1 GCF_015207455.1 Microcoleus sp. LEGE 07076 | reverse complement strand
GAAGGATACCCGTAGCAATGTGTTTAACAAAAATCTGGACTTACACCCTTAAACCGACTTTCTCGGAAAATCTGAGTTTCTCAACTAGAAAAATAGGTGAAAATCCGGTTTCTGGTCTCGCCTGATAAATCGTAAAAATGATGCACAAGTCCTAAATAAGTCAGTTTTAATCAATAATTAAAGAATATTTTTTTAATTTTATACCTTCAAATAACATATTTATGTTACCTCGCTAAGCTATTGCGTAATTTAGATTTTATATAATAAACGATCAAACAATGAGTGGGATGAGCACGCGAGCCGACCCTGAGTATGCAATGTTTATTTGTGCGACAGCTTAGGATCTGATTTAATATTAAGTGTCGTGATATGACGCGTATATAAAAAGGTTAGTCGTGACTATTTGTTTGTTTCTATTATTAATATTTTAGTTTTCACTAAAAATTTTTTCTGTTTGAGGTAATTGACCGAAGATGGTATTACTAACAAATTTGGCGTTCTCTAATTTCTATTAAATACCGACTCTGAAGGCAAATCCTGCACTGTGAACCTTGATAGTACGGGTATTAGCGTGTTGATTTGTTTTACCTATATTTTTGATGAGGAGGAACTATCGGCGGGTGGAAGACTATTTGAAATTGTGCTGTTTTTAAATTATTAGAGTCTAGGGATTTGTTATGGATTATACAGCATTGATGGGTAATTGCGATCGGCGATCGCCCGTAATGAATTGAGACAACAGATTCATCGCCATTAGCGCAAAATGTCTAGATTCGCAAGCTGCGATTTTTTGTTGGCGGACATCACCAAGCTGCCTTAATTAACACAAATAAGGACTTTGCAAGAAAAGCGAAAAAATATATGATTGAGAAACAAGAGTCAAAACTTGCTGGCTTATGGTAGCCCAAGTAACAATACGTATGCCTTAAGTTACAGTCGAGAGCGAAACATAGGGTCGCTCTAAATCAATAAGGTGACGCGGCAGTGTCGGGGTGTTCGGGGGGGCGCTCGAAAAGGAAGGTTAGGCGATCGATCCCTTCCCAATGGGGGAGGGTGAAACCTAGGAAAGCAAGGATATCGAGACAATGCTGAACTTTTCGAGTTCAAGAGAGTAGCGTTAGCACTAAACTCTGCATTATTGTGGGAGGTGAGCCAAATTTGTAACAGTTCTTAATTATGAATAATTCTGTCAAAACTGCTAGCATAGTGACACTTTTGCTGGCAAAAACAGATAAAGTAAATAAAGTTGGCTAGCTCTAGACGCCCGATCCCCATCCTGGGGATGTTGAATCAATTTGATTCATATCAAGTGGTTTTAGAGTTACAACTGGAACCAAAGCATCGCTATTTAACTGAGTTCTTTAGTTAATTTTACTTTTTGCTATGAACGTGGATTTTATCAAAGCCCAAGTCAGGTTGCTACAGGGTGCAAGTTCATCGGAGCGAGAAACCCTTATTAAAAACATCGGCGTCTGTGCTGGCGTGATCAGGCCCGGAGAGTACGTGACTCCGCAGCGGAAGCACGCGATCACTCTCTGGCTGCAAACAAATGCGGTTCGACTCCGCCTTCCCCAACTTCCTATGGATTTATCGGGCCAAAAGCCTTCCCACGGAAGTAATTAAGGGGAGCTGCACAGCAACTTAAATCAGTCAATCTTACTTAAAAGTGATTTGTTGTTGAGTTGTACAGCGTCAAGCAGACACCATTAAGATGGAAAAAATGTTTGTGGGGAGAGTTGGGCCCGAAAAAACGGCTGCGGACAAAATGTGGCTGACTGCTTTGGTAAAAGCAGCAAATGAATGTCAAACCTGCTCCCAAAGTAGATTTGAGTAAGTTTCGCAGAACGGATGATTGTGCACAACTACAACCAGAGTTATTTGTTTTTAGATTTGAGATTCACGATTGAGCTGGTGTTGCATAAATTTGCTATGTGTGGCTCTGCCTAAAAATCAACCCTATTCAATAGGTATAACTAATTACATGGGCAGTCAATGAACTGCCCTTACTTTTGAAGTCGGAGGCGAAACTGCTGCAAGTTACAACAAACTCATCTATAGTACGGAGAGAGTTTAGCTTGGTTATGATGCAAGATCGAGTTAAGCAAGAGATTGTCTGTAATGTTCTAAAGGGGAGACGGTTCTCGACGATCGCGGGGAATCTAGAATTAATATAATAGACAAATCCGAAACAGCCTGTAAAGAACCCGCAAGCGAGCTTGCGAAGCGAGAATTATTGGAGATGTCGAATCAAATAAAAGGAGTTATTACAATTAACTTGCATTGTCATATATTTGTTACCGAAAATACTGTGCCGAAAAAACAAAAATTTCCTTATTTAGTTGGTTCCCGATGGACTTCACATCAAAAAAGTTGGGGTTGGCGGCACTTTCAGGTGGTCAACAGAAAAAACGAAGGTAAATGGGTGTTTGCGGAAATGGTGGCGGCTTGCGATCCGAATGTTCGTTTCTGGCTGAACGCCGCACAGCTCAAAGACCGATCGCTGTGGGAAGCTGGATGGCAGTCTACGCAACAATTAGAGGAATTAGAAACAGCAGACTAAAGGACAGCGCTTTGGGGTAGAGTGAGGTGTAGGCCAGGGGCTTGGAACTGCAACTTATAGGATATTCCATGTATATGCAGTACGCCAGAAATCCGGTTTCTGGGGTGTAGTTCATCAACCTGGAATACGCTGTACAAACTAATTCCGATCGCCCTCAAAACAATTTGATACTATGTGGGACAAAATTGCCGCGCACATCTCTGAATCAACCGCAGAAACATTTTCGATAGACAACCGCCGTTCTGTCAGCGGTGGCTGCATCAATCAAGGCTATGCTATCAGTAGCACTTCTGGCACTTATTTCGCGAAAATCAATCAAGCTTCTCAAGTCGCCATGTTTGAAGCTGAGGCGCTGGGATTGCTGCAAAT
>NZ_JADEWV010000390.1 GCF_015207455.1 Microcoleus sp. LEGE 07076 | reverse complement strand
ATCGCCACGCTCACTTGCTCGATAGATACGCTTTTGCAACTTAAATGTCAATCTTTCGGCTTTTCGCCAATTGATTTGATTCCATTCCACCGTCGGGTTGTCCCGCGTTTTAGACTTATTCATTGCTGCTAGGTTCCCATCATTGAAGTTACCGTGTACCTGTCTGCATATCTCTGTTATTACAACAGAGCATTGGCTTCTGATACAATCCCTCTCCCATATACTATTCGTTAGCTACTTACTGGATAATCGACATGATTCCAGAAATATATGAGAGTTACTTCGTTCCAAATACACATTGTTAGAGTTTTTAGTGTGATGCTATCCACCGGGTTTATGGGCGGTGCTTATAGGTCAAGTGTGAAATTGCCTATGCCCTATCCTTGCCTTTTGGCTTGGTCTTAATCAGTCTAAACCCGTGTTTTTCAACGGGTTTATTCTTGATTTAGCCATTAGACCATCTAAAATTACGATGGTTCAGACACATCTTTGCTTTCGCTACACATGAACTCTTGCTCGACAGTTACCAGTTTTGGCTACTAGTAGTTCTGCCTTTTATCCCCGCTTTATCCTGTTGGTTGCTACCCTACAAAATAGGGGATATGCTTTTACCGCTGCACTTGCGGACTAGGACTAAGGTTTAAACCCCGCACCTAGATGTGTATTCAGTTATACTAACCATTTTGGTTAGGCTAACCGTCCCTGAATATCTCTACTCATTTAGGTTAAACGAATCGCACTCACTATTCTTTAATGTAGCTTGAGTCAAGGGGTTGTGACCCCCGTACTACCCCCGATTTCTTGCTGTCGAAACGCTACCTCCAGGAAGATAAGGCAGGAACTGACAGCAATGCACCGCTGAGTTCGGCGTGTATTCTGCCGTTGCTGGCCAAAACTCGACCCGAACTCATCTCAAAGGCACCGCCGTCATAGGCTGTAACTTGACCTCCGGCTTCGGAGACGATGAGTACACCGGCTGCTACATCCCAAGGGGAGAGTCCCCGTTCCCAGTATCCGTCCGATCGCCCCATTGCGAGGTGTGCGAGGTCTAGGGCTGCCGAACCGCTGCGCCGCACGCCTTGGGTGAGGTGGGTGAGGTGACAGAATTCCGCATAGTTATTGTCGGTTGTTTCGCGCCGATCGTATGCAAAGCCGCTAACTAACAAACTTTTGCTCAATTCTGAGATTTGCGAAACGGAGATCGCCCGCCGGTTCCAAGTCGCCCCCAATCCTTTAGCTGCGCGAAACAATTCGTTATGAGAAGGGTCGTAAATTACGCCAATTTGTGGTATGCCGTCGATTAAAAGTCCGATCGACACAGCGTAAAAAGGATATTGATGGGCGTAATTAGTTGTACCGTCCAAAGGGTCGATCGCCCACAGATATTTGCTGTTAGCATTCCCTAATTTGCCGGATTCTTCAGCGAGGATGGCGTGAGCGGGTACGTGTCTGCCGAGAATTTCTAAGATGACGGCTTCTGAGGCTTTGTCCGCTTCTGTGACTAAATCGCCCGATCGACCTTTTTCTTGAATGTTTTCTAATTTTCCGCAGAAAGATTGCAAGACTGAACCGGCGGCCAGGGCTGCTTCTGTGGCTATTTCTAAGAGGTTTCGCAGTTGGTTGTCTGTCATTTGTTAGTTGTTACTTGTTAGTTGTTAGTTGTTAGTTGTTAGTTGTTAGTAGTCATTAGTCATTAGTCATTAGTCATGTTTTGCTGTCCCCGCCGAGCTTTGGGTCCAACGTCATCAGGAAGAAGGAAATCATTGCTCATGAGTTGTTAGTGATAACTGAAGAGCTTTTAGTTGTTGACTAATCACCAATTACTAATAACTAATAACTAATCACCAATCACCAATCACTAATAACTAATGACTACTGACTACTGACTACTGACTATTTCCGATTTTGCTGGCGAAATTCTGCGGGAGTTTGGCGCAAAGCTCGTTCTGGATTCCACAGCCCTTTACCCATGATTCTCGCCCATTCTTGAGCGTTGAGGAGTCGCTGTTGATATTTGGTGTTGGGCGATGAACGCATCGAGGAGGCCAAAACATAACCTTCTTTGACTAGCTGTTCGTTGAGCAAAATTTGATCTTGCCACAAATAAGCTAATTTGCGATCGAACTGGTCTTTAACTTCGATGTCTGATTCTAACAATACTTGTTTTCCCCCTGTTAACTGTTCTAATCTTTGTTTGGCTGCTTCTCCCCAAGGCTGCTGTTTTAAATCTGGCGCATCAATACCAATCAGTCTAATTTGTTCTAATAAGGCGATTTTGTCGGCTGTGCTGATAACTTCGATTGTTTGTCCGCTGATGGCTCTTTCTACTTTGGCGATCGTACCTTGGGGAATTTCGGGTTTTTGGCAGCTAGCTAACAATACACAAAGGGCGATCGCAAATAACCGATAAAGCATGAATAGTTGGTAGTTGATAATTTAAAAAATTGCCTCATTCCTCATCCAGCGGCAAACCGACTTTAACTTTACCTTTACCAAAATAGCGACCGAATTGCAGTTCGTAAACTTCGTCTTCGTCTTGCGTCTCTACCTCGATGTTGGAACGGGGATAGCAGACGCACAGCAGGGCATAACCTTCTTTTTGCAGTTCCACAGAAAGTCCCATTGCTTCAGGCTGGTGCAGTTCCCCCGACTTGACGCGCACCGCACAGGCTGTACAAGCGCCGTTGCGGCAGGAAAATGGCAATTCTACTCCTTGGTTTTCGGCGCTTTGCAGGATGTAGCGGTCTTCTGGTACTCGCACTGTGTGGCGCGATCCGGTTTGTCGGTTATGAATTTTAATTGTGTACGATCGAGTCATGGAATTTTAGATTTGAGATTTGAGATTTGAGATTGGGGTGGGCGGGGCAAAATCCTTGAGATGAATGGGTTTTCGACCCCGGGAGGAGAACCCGAGCCCGCTTGGCAAGACAC
>NZ_JADEWV010000062.1 GCF_015207455.1 Microcoleus sp. LEGE 07076 | reverse complement strand
CTGTACTGCTGATATTCTGGTCAGCGCTCGGGTTTTATCCCCTGGCGGTAAGGTGGAAATTCTGACTCCCCAAGAGTTGGAGTACCGCTACCGGACTTCGGTGCTGCAAGGGGGCGATCGGCTGGTAACAGAAGCGACTTTTCAGTTGCAGCCGGGATTTGACCGATCGCAAATAATGGCCGCCACTAATCAGAATTTCAGCCAGCGCCGGACAACTCAACCTTACCACCTGCCTAGCTGCGGCTCGGTCTTCCGCAACCCCACCCCGCAGGCGGCAGGCTGGCTGATCGAACAAGCGGGACTCAAGGGATACCAGATCGGCGGCGCGCAAGTAGCCCAGCGCCATGCTAATTTTATTCTTAACTGCGGGTCGGCAACGGCCAATGATATTTTTCAAGTGATCCGCCACGTTCAACAACAAGTCGAGCAGCGGTGGTCGCTGTTGTTGGAGCCAGAAGTTAGAATACTTGGAGAGTTCCCCCTCTAAGTCAAGATAGAAGTATAGTCCCGGACACATCAATACCCAAAAAACCTGGTTTTTGAACTTTGATTGAGGGTTTCAAGCAAGTATGATGATTAAAAACCCGGTTTCTGGCTACCCGTGCGTCCAGGACTAAATAATTTAGGAAACGGCAGACGATCGGCTCACACACCATCACAAAGTAGTTATGACAAAATCAGGACAAGGATTTGGCTTCGGCCTCGGCAAAATGAAAGAACTGACTGAAGCTTTCAAAAAAGCTCAGCAGGTTCAAGAAGGAGCTAAAAAGCTTCAAGAAGAGTTGGATGTCATGGAAATTGAGGGAACCGCAGGCGGCGGCTTGGTCAAGGTTTTTCTCAGCGGAAACCAAGAACCCCGCCGCGTGGAAATTTCGCCGGATGCTCTCGGTGAAGGTGCTGATGTGGTTTCTGAACTCGTTACGGTGGCGATGCAGGATGCTTACGCTAAGTCTACGATGACGATGCGGGAGAAAATGGAAGAACTCACCGGCGGATTGAATCTCCCTGGTTTC
This sequence comes from Microcoleus sp. LEGE 07076, assembly GCF_015207455.1. Lineage (GTDB taxonomy): Bacteria > Cyanobacteriota > Cyanobacteriia > Cyanobacteriales > Microcoleaceae > Microcoleus. The sequence continues at coordinate 29,451 of NZ_JADEWV010000062.1, read as the reverse complement.
TAAGCCCTTGGTCAGTTGGCAGTTGGCAGTTGACAGTTGGCTGTTGACTGTTGACTGTTGGCTGTTGACTGTTGACTGTTGACTGTTGACTGGGGAATTGTTGACTGTTGACTGGGGAATTGTTGACTGTTGACTGGGGAATTGTTGACTGTTGACTGGGGAATTGTTGACTGTTGACTGTGAAGATTAATGTTATTAGTTATTAGTAGCCCCAAGCGAGTAACAAATAACAAATAACAAATAACAAATAACAAATAACAAATAACCAATAACAAATAACAAATAACCAATAACAAATAACCAATAACAAATAACCAATAACAAATAACAAATAACCAATAACTAATGACTAAATTACTATTTGTATGCCTCGGAAACATCTGCCGATCGCCCTCAGCAGAAAATATCATGGATCATTTAATCGAAAAAGCAGGTTTGGGCGATCGTATCACCTGCGATTCTGCCGGAACTGCCGGATATCACATCGGTAGCGCCCCCGACAGTCGCATGACATTGGCTGCGAGGAAGCAAGGAATTGAATTGTTAGGCGCAGCCCGTCAATTTCAAAGGAAAGATTTTGAAAATTTTGATTTGATTCTGGCGATGGATCAAGACAATTATCAGGATATTCTTGCTCTCGACAATGCGGGAAAATATCAAGATAAAGTGCGGTTGATGTGCGACTTTTGCCAGAAATACGACCTGAAAGAAGTGCCAGATCCTTACTACGGCGGCCCGGAGGGATTCGATCGGGTAATTGATTTGCTGATGGACGCTTCGCAGGGTTTGTTGGAGTATGTTGTGAGTCAGGAAAAATTAGAAGTTGGCGGGCAAAAATCAATTTAAAACATTGTCTTCTTGCGGCCGAATATCAGCAATGCTGTAGGGGGGACAATGGTGACAAAACTCGTCACTAGGGAGATTAAATTTTTTCCAGCACCCCCTCCCAAGAGGATACTTGGTGACAAACAAAAAGTTAAACTTGTCAAGACAAAATGGGGAGCATTGATACTCAAAGCAGCAATTGGCAGCAAAATGGATGGATACCAAGGCATTAGCCAAGGTGTAGCAAACAAAAACAAAGTGAGAGTCGTCCATCCAATATCTGATACTAAATTAATTTCCGAATCATTTGGGCTTAAGTAGGATTTAATCAACGTTACTCCATAGTAAACTATCCAGCTTAAATACGAAAAATATTTGATAAATGATGCTAGACTGTTCTTGGTTTCAACAGTTAGAGCGGGCAAAAAATTCAGAAATATATTGAGCGAGTGGTGAAACGATCGCGCAGTAGCCCCCGACACTCCTGGATTTGACAAACTGCTCCAAGCTGAAACTGTTGGGAGAAATGTATAAGTTACCGCCGCGATAATTAATAAAGAAAGCAATACTGAGGCTGCTAAATCTTTCCACCGACGCTGCTTGCAGAGGAAAGCAAAAACTAAGGGCATCCAAATTACAGGCAAGGTTTTTACTAGAAAACCCACCCAAATTGCTAAGACTGCAAAAACATAACGTTGGTAATAAATACATCCTATTAAAACAATCAACGTATTGGCAAGTAAAACGTCAATGTGAGCATTAGTTATTTGCTCGTTCAGTAGGATTGGATTGAGTAAATAGGCCGTTGTGATGAGGCTGCGCTGTTCGGAATTTGTTAGAAACCGCCAAATTAAGTAAGCATTGAGTGCGTGTACCAACAGGCAGATTATTTTAAAAATATAAACTCCCAGTAAAGGGCTAATTGGTAAAGCAAGTGCTGATAGGGTAAAAAAGAATAGAGAAACTGGGCCGTAGGTAGAAGTTTGCAACCAGTTGACGAAGGGGGATACTGCAGAGACAAAGCTATCGGATTTATTAAGATAAGGATTGATTTTGTGTAAGCTCATGGCTCCGTAATGCAAGTACATATAAATGTCATTGCTTAGGGGATAAGCTATGAAAGCAAGGGCCAGAAAGGGGATTGCATACTTGCAGATGTCTGTAAAGGTCGAACTTGTGTTTTTTTTGTTGAATAACCAGATAATATATGTAACTGTTGCTATCAAGTAGGAACCGTTGATTAGAAGTCTGATGACGCTGAAACCGCTGGTAGGAAAATCGTTATAGTTTTCTCCGCCCTGTAAGACGCTGTAAAACTTGGTAATTCCTATTGATGTGATGGCAATACAGAAAATTAGGGAAGCTGCTAGTGCGACAGCATAGAGAATTTTCTGATTTTTTAAGTAATTTTTGAGCATGAGGTGATTCGTGGTGCAACAAGTTCTGGTATTTTTTTTGCCTTGAGCCTTTGCGGTTATCTGACCAAATGGTGTTCCATCGCAAAGCGAACGAGTTCTGCACGGTTGTTGCTTTCAGTTTTTCTGAACAAGCTGCTGACGTGTTTTTCGATGGTGCGAGGACTGAGGTGCAGCCGATCGCCGATTTGAACATTAGAAAGACCTTCTGTGAGCAAATCTAGCACTTCTCGCTCTCGCTGCGTTAAATTCGGAGTATTAAGGCTAGCAGAGGCGCGATCGCCACTTTTTGAGTTTTGAGTTAAAAAATCCGATTCCGGCTGGCTGTTGGCTCTGCTGCGTGCCTCTGTTGGCGCAAGTTCTAGTTCCGCATGAGATGGGGCCTGAGCAATTAGAGCGTAGCGATCGAGCAAAGAGCGAATTACCGCCGCCAATACTTGGAGTTCAAAAGGCTTAGCCAGATAATTGTCGCACCCCATCTGATAGCCGCGAATGCGTTCTTGGGTGCTGGTGCGTTCCGTCAAAAAAATCACCGGTAGCAAGCGGAAAGCGGGACGAGTCCGAACTCGCCGCACGAATTCGTAGCCATCCATCTCGGGCATTGTAATGTCGGTAACAATCAAGTGGGGTCCAAATTCTTCTACCAAGCCTAAAGCTTCTTTGCCGTTCTCAGCAGCGATTACTGAGTATCCGGTAATTTCCAGATAATCGGTAATCGACAGGCGAGTCGCGAAATCGTCGTCAGCAACCAGAATCGTTAAGGGCATGGGCAGACATTAAAAATTAAACATAAAAAATTAAAAGTGAGTAATTTCACTTTTAATTTTTTATTCTAGTGGTTAACTTCCTTTATAGCTTGTAGTCAAAGTAGCAGGTTGACCGAAATCGCCCTCCAAAACTACACCGCGCCCGTTAGCTGCCAAATGTCTCAGAGTTTTGTAAATTGTCTCGATTTGCTCTGTCTTTCCTGATTTTTTGGCTATTTCTGCTAAAGACAGAGGTGTTTGAGCGTCTTTGATAATTTGTAGCACCTGTTTTTGTAAGTCGAGTACAGCGGCGGCTGCTTTTTTTCCGGCTTCAACCCCTGGCTGGTGATAGGCGTTGATATTCACCAAGGAACCGTAAAAACCTACCGCTCTTTCGTAGAGGGCGATTAATGCTCCTACTGTTCGAGGGTTGACTTGGGGAATTGTGACAGTAATTGAATCTCGGTGATTTTCGTACAAAGCTTGTCGAGTTCCCTGCAACAAACCGGATAAATAATCTCCGGAAGTAACGCCGGTTTCTACTTCTGGGGAAATGCCTTGCCTGTCTTCTAATACTTCGATAAATGTTAGGAAGAAATTCGGCACGCCGTCTCGCAGTTGCTGGACGTAGGCGTGTTGGTCTGTTGAACCTTTGTTACCGTAAACTGCAATTCCTTGATGAACTGTGTTGCCGTCTAAATCTTTTTCTTTGCCGATCGATTCCATGACTAATTGCTGCAAGTAGCGGCTGAACAGTAGCAGGGAATCTTTGTAAGGCAAAACTACCATGTCTTTTTCGCCGCGTCCGTTGCAGGCGTAGTACCAGGACATTGCTAAAAGGGCGGCGGGATTGTGTTTGATGTCGGGATTTTTGGTAGCTTCGTCCATGACTTTAGCGCCATCGAGCATGGCTCGAATGTCGATACCTTGCAAAGCTGCTGGCAAAAGTCCTACTGCTGAGAGTTCCGAAGTGCGTCCTCCCACCCAGTCTGACATGGGGAAGCTGGCAATCCAGCCTTGGGATTTTGCTAATTTGTCTAGTTGGCTGTCTGTGCCGGTGATGGCAATTGCCTGTTTGGCGAAGTCGAGTTTTTGGGCGGCGAAGGCTTTTTGAACTTCGATCATGCCGTTGCGGGGCTCGGGGGTGCCGCCGGATTTGGAGATGGTAATTACTAGGGTGCTGCTGAGTTTGTCTTTGATTTTGTTGAGGGTGCGATCGATCCCAGCCGGATCTGTGTTGTCGATAAAATGAATTGCTAGGGGTGGAATGTCTGGAGATAAGGCTTCGGCGACGAATTGAGGGCCGAGGGCGGAACCGCCGATGCCGATCGAGATTATATCGCTAAATTGCGGAGCAAAGGGCGGTTTGATATCGCGGTTTTGAACTTTCTTGACAAATTCTTCGACTTGTGATATTTCTTCGATTATTTGTTGTTTTAATTCTGGAGTGGGAGCCAAATCGGGGTTTCGGAGCCAGTAGTGGCCCACCATGCGGTTTTCGTCGGGATTGGCGATCGCCCCTGCTTCCAAAGCTGCCATGTCTTTGAAGGCTTTGTCAAATTTGGGTTTGAGTGCTGCTAGGAAAGCGCCGTCAAATCCGATGCGGCTGATATCGAGGTAAAGTCCCAATCCAGAGTGATAGTAAAGCCAGTCTTGGTAGCGTTGCCAGAGTGCTGTGGCATCCATAGGAATTCTCTACAATTTTTATAATGTTCGATCGGCGCAGTCAGGAATCCACCAATTGTAGTTCATAACTTACGCCCAGAACACCTTTCTCGATCTCACAGGTTTTTCGGACTCGTTATGTCAAAAAATATGTCAAAAAATTCATTTTTTGTGGAGCTGGTATTTGCTTTTTAGTTTTTCAAGTATAAATACTTAATGTTGTATAATATACAGAGATTAGAATTAAAGTGCGATCGACTATGCTGGCTTTATCTCCCGAATTAAAAGAAAGATTAGCAACTCCGCTGAAAATAGGCGATTTTGAAGTAAAAAGTCGCGTCTTGCAATCGCCCTTATCAGGCGTTACCGATTTGGTATTTCGCCGCCTGGTGCGCCGCTATGCCCCGGATTCGATGATGTACACGGAAATGGTGAACGCTACGGGTTTGCACTACGTGAAGCAACTGCCGAGAATCATGGAAGTTGACCCCAACGAGCGCCCGATTAGCATTCAATTGTTTGACTGTCGGCCGGATTTCTTGGCAGAAGCGGCCAAGAAAGCAGTGGCAGAAGGAGCCGATACTGTTGATATTAACATGGGCTGTCCGGTGAACAAAATTACTAAAAATGGTGGCGGTTCTTCGCTGCTGCGAGATCCGAAAACGGCCGAGGCAATTGTGCGGGCGGTTGTCGAAGCTGTAGATGTTCCAGTGACGGTGAAAACTCGTATCGGCTGGACGGACAAAGAAATTAATATTTTGGAATTTGCTCGGAGGATGGAAGATGCGGGAGCAAAAATGATTACGGTGCACGGCCGCACGCGATCGCAAGGTTACACCGGCCCGGCAAAATGGGAATGGATTCGCCGTGTTAAGGAAGTTTTATCGATTCCAGTAATTGGTAACGGGGATATTTTTTCAGTAGAAGCAGCGGTGCGGTGTCTGGAGGAAACTGGGGCTGACGGAGTGATGTGTTCGCGGGGAACATTGGGCTATCCTTTTTTGGTGGGAGAAGTCGATCATTTCATCAAAACAGGTGTAGAAAAGATAACTCCGACACCAATTGAGCGGCTCGAATGTGCTAAGGAACATCTGCGTGCTTTGTGGGAATATAAAGGTGACAGCGGTGTATGTCAGGCGCGCAAGCACTTAACCTGGTATGCTAAGGGTTTCCCGGGCGCTGGGGAATTGCGGGGCGTGTTGGCGGTGGTAGAAACGGTGGAGCAAGGTTGCGATTGGATCGATCGGGCGATCGAACAATTACCCGCAAGTTGAAAGAAACAAAGCCCGCCTCTTCGGGCTAAAATTCAATACACAGTTAAAAATTTGTGTGTGGGGGAAAGTATGGATTCATTAAAAGGGCGAGATTTATTAAGTCTGGCAGATTTAAGTATTGACGAATTAAATTATTTGCTAGATTTAGCAGCCAGTTTAAAATCGGGAATGGTCAAGCTGAAACGCAATAAAGTTCTCGGCTTGTTATTTTCCAAAGCTTCAACCCGAACGCGGGTAAGTTTTACGGTAGCAATGTACAAATTGGGCGGACAAGTTGTTGACCTCAATCCCAACGTTACGCAAGTCAGCCGCGGCGAACCTTTGGTCGATACCGCGCGGGTTTTAGACAGATATTTAGATATTTTGGCGATTCGGACTTTCGAGCAAAAGGATTTAATAACTTTTGCCAATTATGCAAAAATTCCTGTAATTAATGCCCTAACAGATGACGAACACCCTTGCCAAGTGCTAGCGGATTTAATGACAGTCAAAGAGTGTTTTGGGAAGCTGGAAGGAGTGACATTAACTTATTTGGGCGACGGAAACAACATGGCAAATTCGCTGATGTTGGGGTGTGCAATGATGGGGATGAATGTGAGAATTGCTTGTCCTGAAGATTTCCGGCCAAATTCTGAGATTGTCGAAAAAGCACGGGCGATTGCTAATGGAAAAACAGAAGTTACGGTGACGGCTGACGCGGAAGCTGCTGTGAAGAATGCTCGAGTGATTTATACTGATGTTTGGGCGAGCATGGGACAGGAAGAAGAAGCAAAAACCAGGATTCCTTTGTTTGAACCTTATCAGGTAAATGAGGAATTGGTGAATTTAGCAGATAAGAATGCAATTGTACTGCACTGTTTGCCGGCACACCGGGATGAAGAGATTACGGATGCGGTGATAGAAGGTTCGCAATCGCGCGTTTGGGCTCAAGCCGAAAATCGGATGCACGCTCAGCAAGCTTTGCTGGCTAGCATTCTCGAAAGCGATTAGAATATAGAGAAGAGAAGAATCAGAAGAATCGGCGGTTGAAACCGCGTCTATACAAACGAAGTCCGCGGAGGCGGACTGAAGAATAAGACAAAAGCCATTCTCTCTATCTCTTCTCTTCCTCAGCGCCCTCTGCGCCCTCTGTGGTTAACAAAAAAAAATCTAATTCACAAATAAATAGAATCGAGACAGCCGTTTTCAATTTGAGATAATTGGCAGCAAAATTTCTTGAATAGCGATATTGATAGTGGGAAATTGTAGCGGTGAAATGCTCCCATCTTCCCCCAGAATCAATTCACTTTGATACCCATTTTCAGCGGGTTCTCGAAAAACATGGAGTTGTCGATCGTTCACATTTAATACCCAATAATCGGCAATTGGCGATCGCGCATAAGCCTTAGCTTTAATTTCGCGATCGTAAGCCAAACTGCTGTCTGCCACTTCGATAATGAGATATAGCTCTGAGGGAGTCGGATGGTGAATTGCATAATCAAACGGATCGATGACTACTACAGCGATATCAGGTTCAGGTTCGGAACTGTCATCAAGGGCGATCGGATCTTGAGTATAGACAGCAGCGTGGTTTTCGAGAAGTTCGCGAAGCAGCGTCGAGGTGCGTCTAGTGGCAGAAGTGTGGGCAGTTCCTTTTGCACTCATTTTGAGAATATTTCCGGCAATTAATTCGACTCGTTACTCTGGGTAAAAAAACCCGATTTCTCCGAGTTTTTGATATTCTTTAACCGTCCATTTGCCGAGCGTGAAAGGGGCTTCTGTGATTAACATAGCTTCACCACCAATAGCGCACTTCAATCCAGGATAATTGAATGTACCACTTCTGAGTAAATCCTACTTCACTCACCGACTTAATAATTGCCCCGTAACTGATTAATTAAACCCTTGCCTCTCTCCAATCTCCCTCTGCGCCCTCTGCGCCCTCTGCGGTTAAAAAAAAAAAATTGTAGGTTGAGTCCAAGAATGAACCCTGCGTTTCACTCTGCCCAACCTACGTATCTGCATCAAAAAATTAGTAAGGTACGCGCTGGGCACCCCACAAACTACAAACTGGCGAAATCCACTTTTGTAACTTCACCGGCGACAACATCAACTGTTTGTTGAACTTGATTTGCCTCAAGTTTCAACAGATAAGAACCGGGTGAAAGCTCGATCGCCCCAAACCACCCTTTACCATCCGCGCGCAGTTGACGCACTTTGCCACCTGCACCGATCGGCTGCAAAGTCAAGCTAGCGCCGTCGCAAGTACGCGCGGCGAAGCTATCCCGTAGGGAATCGCACTTTTGCAACACTCCGGCGATCGCCCCAGCAGTCGGCCGCGACTTCCAAGGCATATCGGGAACGGCTACCGCAGTCGCCCACACAGGCTGAGTTTGAACGGTTCTGCCCGTCGCGCCGTCAACGTATTGACTCGGCTGCGAGAGGGCGGTGTAAAACAAATCGTTGCTTTGCGGTACGAATTTCCAAGGCTGGCGGGGCAAATCTCGGCTACTAGCACCCGATCGCAGTTCGACATTTGCATATATGTTGCTGCTAGCGTAGGAATACAAAACCGTACCGGCAATGTGATTTCCTTTGGCAGAGGGGGCTTCGGCGCGGCGGACTTGCGCGAGGGTGTCTTCGATGTAGTTGAGATAATTGCCGGGGCCGATCGCAATTTGACGGTTGTACTGGTGATCTTTGGCGTACTCGATCCAGTTGTCATAAGCGAGTTTTTGCGATCGCTTGTACTCGCGCTGGTAAGTCATGGGCATCGCCATGTCGAGAATACCTTCTTCCAGCCAAGCCCGCCAATCCTGCAAAACTTCTTTGTAGGGTTGCGTTTGCATCCAGTCGCGATCGTTTTTCGGGCCGTCTCCCCAGGCGATGGTGGCGGCGGTAATTTTCAGGCGCGGTTTAATCGCCAGGGCTTCTACATAAAGCTTCCGCACTAAATTTGTCACTTGTTCGCGCCGCCACTGCATCCAGGCGGGATCTGCGGGTGCGGGCTTGCCGGTGCGCCCAGTTTGCTGGTTGAAACGGGCGATCGAAGTAGGATTGTAGCCCCAATTCGGGCCGCCGTAGCGCACGTAATCCAACTGCACGCCGTCTACATCGTAGCGCTTCAGCAAATCCAAATAGACGGAAACTGTATAATCTAAAGCGTCTGGATGGCCGGGATCGAGGAAACCGGGCGATTCCCCCCTGGAAGTCAGCATCGCCCAATTATCTCTGCCGGGGGCTGAAGGCCCGTGTGTTTGCCAAACATGACCCGCGGGAAGTTTGCTGCCAGAAACCACCGGCAGCGTCACCATCCAAGCGTGGACTTCAATGCCTGCGGCGTGGGCTTTGTCAATCAAGTCTTGGAGGGGATCGAAACCGGGGGGAACGTTGGGATCGATCGTGCGGGGTTCGATCGAACTCGTGTAAAAAGCATCACCCCGGCGGCGGACTTGGGCGACGATCGCGTTAGCATTGGCCCGCTGTGCGTCTGCAATCAACTTTGTGACTTCTTGAGGCGTTTTGAAGCCGGGGTTGAAAGCGTCCACCCAGAAGGCTCGAAATTCGGCGGTTTGCGGGGGAAGTGTGGCGTTAGCCCGGTTTTGGAGGTTTGAGAACCAGCCAGGAATCAGCAGAAAACTAATTGTTAAGCCGATCGCGAACCAGCTTGACAAAAAGAATGTTTTGGGTTTACGCATCAGAATTGTGTGAGAGAGCGTTTAACTGTCATTTACGGACTTTTGGTCTGAGAGTCCGGTTGACATTTTCGCACATCGGTGCAAGTTTGGACGAAAATAATCTGAACTGGCGATCCTCTTCTGCAAGCTTCGCTAACGCACTTTTCTCAACAAATGATAGTACCGCACTTTCAAACCCTAGCCCTTCCGGGCGACAGCAACACAACAGCCAGCAATTTACTCGATAGAATAGACCTCCTGCGACTAGAAGCAACCCAAAAATTGCAGCAAAACCAGAGAGGAGAAAAAGGACAATTTTTGACACCTTCCTCAGTCGCAAGTTTGATGGCGGGAATGTTTGAATTCAAGTGTCCCGATATATCATTATTAGATGCCGGTGCAGGTATTGGTTCCCTGATAGCAGCCGTTGTTTGCGAGCTTTGTCAGCGCCAAAACAAACCGCAAACCCTACAGGTTACAGCTTATGAAATTGATATTATTTTGATTGACTACCTCAAGCAAACCTTAGAATTGTGCAGGATTGAATGTCAGAACTCTGGCATAATATTTACCAGTCAAATTTGCAAAATTGACTTCATTCAAGAATCTGCTGAAATGTTGAATCCCAATCTATTTACAAACTCAAAAAAACTGGAATTCACCAATGCAATCATCAATCCTCCCTATGCTAAAATCCCAGCTAAATCCCAAGTTCGTACCTGGCTGCGTTCTATAGGAGTAGAAACCGGCAATCTCTACACAGGCTTCACCGTTGCAGCAGCCAAACTGCTCAAACCAAACGGTGAATTAGTGTCAATTACTCCCCGCAGTTGTTGCAACGGTTTATACTTTCGAGATTTTCGTAAAGTCTTCCTGCAAATGATGGCTTTACGCCAAATACATATCTTTGAATCGCGACAGGAAATATTTCGCGATGATGCTGTTTTGCAAGAAACAATTATTATTCGCGCTACTAAACAAATAGAAAAGCCAGATACTGTAACGATTACCTCAAGCACCAGCGCGGATGACGAACTAATTTTATCTCACTCGCTGCGCTATGACGAGCTAGTTAATCCCAGCGATTCAGAACAATTTATTCGGATTTTGCCAGATTCTATCAGTCAGAAAATTGTCGAAAGAATGGCACAATTTACTTGCACTTTGGCAGATTTGATGTTAACGGTTTCAACCGGAAAAGTTGTAGATTTTCGCGTTTGCTCTGACTTGCGCTTGGAAGCAGAGACTGGTACTGTGCCACTGATTTATCCAGCACACTTTTCTGCTGGTTGTGTTCAATATCCCACAACAACAAAAAAGCATCAAGCTTTAGCTGTTACGGACAAAACTGCTCGATTGCTCGTCCCTAACGAACATTACGTTTTGAGCAAGCGTGTCTCATCGAAAGAAGAGAAAAAGCGAATCGTAGCAGTTGTTTGGGATGCCAATAAAATTAAATATTCTCAAGTTGGTTTTGAGAATCATTTAAATTACTTTCACCAACAAGGACGCGGATTAAATCTCACCCTCGCGCGGGGATTGGCTGTTTATTTAAATTCAAGCTTGGTAGATGCGTTTTTTCGCCTTTTCAACGGCAATACTCAAGTTAATGCTACTGATTTACGCAATTTGAAGTATCCTAGTTTAGAGCAATTACTCTTGCTTGGTAGTGAAGTAGGAGAAATATTTCCCGCGCAGCAAGAGATTGATGAACTGGTAGAGAAAAAATTATTTATTTGGTAATATTTTATAGACTTTATCCGCAAGGCGCTTGAGGGCGATCGATCCAGTTTGTAGTGAGGACTTTAGTCCGCAAATCCGAGGACTTTAGTCCTCACTACGAACCTTTTTTTACAAAAATATACTGGAATTAAGACGGGAGACTGTAAACTATTCTAGGCGTTAATATCAAGATAGCAGTTCTCATGTAAGTGATGCAGGCTCTCAAGCTATTACCAATTACCAATTACCAATTACCGTTTCAACGTGAATCTATGCAACTAATTGACTGGTTAATTGTCCTGCTTTACTTAGTCTTCTCCCTGGGGTTGGGTTTGTATCTTTCCCGCAAAGGGTCGAAGAGTATGGTAGATTTTTTTGTATCTGGGCGTTCCCTTCCTTGGTGGCTGGCAGGTAGCAGCATGGCCGCTACTACTTTTTCGATCGATACTCCCCTCTATATCGCCGGAATCGTCGGCAACCGGGGCATTGCCGGCAATTGGGAGTGGTGGAGTTTCGGCATTTCTCACATTATTATGGTCTACATTTTTGCTAAAATGTGGCGGCGTTCGGAAGTGATTACCGATGCGGAACTGACTGAGGTTCGCTACGGCGGCAAAACGGCGGCTGTTTTGCGGGCATCGAAAGCATTTTTGTTTGCTGTTCCTATCAATTGCATCGGTATTGGTTACGCAATGCTGGCAGCAGTTAAAGTTGTAGATGCTTTGCAAATTTGGCAGGGTTTTGGGATTGAACCGGGACAAAATCTTAAGTTTTTGAGCGTTCTCGGGATTAGTTTTTTGGTCTTAATTTACGCTGGTTTTGCTGGTTTGTGGGGCGTGGTTGCTACGGATTTCTTTCAGTTGATTTTGGCAATTGTGGGTGCTATTTTAGTAGCGTTTTTTGCTCTTGGCAGCGATCGCGTTCCAGGAATTCACGCCCTAATTCCTGCCGTACAGCAAGCTACAAAACAAGATGTCCTGTCATTTTTTCCGTTCAGTTTTGGGGCTGGTGGCTTTCAGTGGAGTGAAGCTGCGGGTATCACTTCGAGTACGTTTTTAGCTTATATTGGTATTCAGTGGTGGTCGTGGCGACGCAGCGACGGCGGCGGCGAATTCATTCAGCGTTTGATCGCGGCAAAAGATGAGGCGGAGGCGGAAAAGTCGGCTTGGCTGTTTAATGTTTTGAATTACGTGGTGCGGACTTGGCCTTGGATTTTGGTAGCTTTGGTGGCGATCGCAGTTTATCCAGATTTACAAGACAAAGAATTGGGCTATCCGAAATTGATGCTAGATTTTTTGCCGCCTGCTGTTTTGGGGTTAGTCGTAGCCTCGCTGCTGGCAGCTTTTATGAGTACGGTTTCTACTTCAATTAATTGGGGCGCTTCTTTCGTAACTAATGATTTGTATCTCCGCTTTTTTAAGCCAAATGCTACTCAGGCAGAACTCGTATGGGCGGGAAGAATTTCTTCGCTGTTCGTCACTGCTTTAGGTGCAGTAGCAGCTTATTTTGCTCAGGATGTGGCGACGGTTTTTCGGTTGGTAATTGCGATCGGGACTGGTTCGGGATTGGTGTTAATTTTGCGCTGGTTTTGGTGGCGAATTAATGCGGCGGCGGAACTGACGGCAATTCTCGGCGGTTTTGTGGTGGGTTTGACTACTAGCGTTGTGCCGGCTTTGCAAATTCAAGACTTTGGTTTGCGTTTGACGTTTATTACGGTGACAGTTGGCATTATGTGGATAGCGGCTATGCTGCTGACTCCTGCGGAATCTGACGATACTCTTGATGAATTTTACCGCCGGGTGCGGCCGGCTGGGCCAGGTTGGAAAAAACAGCGCGATCGCACTGGTTTAGAACCGGTTCAAGATTTAGCAACTGACCTCAAACGGGTATTAGCGGCGATTGTGTTAATGTTTGGATCGATGTTTGCGATCGGCGGATTTTTGCTGCTGCAACCTGTAACGGGATGGGTATCTTTAACTGCTGCTGTCGTTGGCTGGATGTGTTTGCGACAGCTAAATAAAAGCAAGGTTTTACCGATGCCGAGGCCCGGACTCGACGATCTAGATTAGGGAATTACGAACCGCAATAAGCAAGGTTCGTAGTGCGGACTTCAGTCCGCCAAATTCTGTGGACTCGCATTCCCCACTACGAACCAAATCAATCGTTGCTGGCGGCGCACCCTGCATGATTAGCCAGCGGCCAATTAAATCGAAATAAAATCGCTAGCTGTTAGCGGACTCCTGGAAATGCTGGGAATACTGGCAAGAATTTCGCCGGTACTGGTAAGTTCGATCGTTGTTGCAACATCGCCTTGAGTAACTCTCAATTGGTTAAAGCTCAAACCTCTGGTCAAACCGATTAAATCTTCGCCCTTTTGAAAGTCTATAAGTAAGTCTGTACCCGCGCCTGCTCCTAACACCAATATGTCGCGTCCGCTGCCACCAATTAAGAGATCCGCACCCAATCCACCAACGAGTGTATCGTCCCCTTCTCCCCCATTCAAATTGTCATCTCCTTTGCCTCCAAACAACAGGTCGTTGCCGATGCCACCGCTGATAATATCATTGTTGCGACTGCCGGCAAGAGTGTCGTTTCCCCCGTTGCCAATGATAATATCGTCACCGGCAAAACCTGTGGCTGTATTGTTGGCATCGTCGCCTAATAAATAATTAGGTTGAGATGGATTGAGAGTATTTTGGATAGCAAAAATGTTTCCAAAAAAGGATGCTCCCGGAGCAGTTCTCGATTGCTCTAAGGTGCTACGCGATTGCAGTGTGGCTGCTAATTGTGGTAGCGCAAAATTCAATCCGGCTAACAGCTCTAAATAATCTGAATCTGTAAAAGTAAAAGTGGGACTGCTCAATTGGTTGACAGAGATTTCTGTCTGACTAAAGCCGGGAGGAGGAGTCGTTAATAAGCCTGCTTGCCTGTGCTTGTCTAAGACTAATAGTGGGTTAATAATCGGGTTGGTAAATGTTTGTAAAAAAACTTTTCCTGGCAGAAAAGCTTCTCCTCCCAGACTCACAAAGTCTCCGCTAACAATGTAGTGAGTTACATTTTTGGTAGCGCCGACTTTCTGTGTAAAAGTATTGACTGTGCTGCGAGCAACTCCGGGAGAATTGAAGGTGACAATATCTCCGATCGCAGATGTGAATTCTGTGGCTGCTAGCTGGGTTAAAGCGCCGCCCAAGCTGTGTCCGAGAACGTCTGGCGGCAAGCGGTTGGGGTTTTTTGCTGTATCTTGACCGATCTGTGCCAGCCAATTTCCTAATGCCTGTTTGTTTGCTTCAAATTGGTTGAAACCGATGCCTCGCGGGTCTGTGGTGGCAACGTCGTCGATCGCTTCGTCAACGCCCCGAAATACTAGAACTGGCGGTTTGTCTGGGGTGGTGGATATTAATCCGATCGCGTGAAATCCCGTTCCTGGATCGTCGAAGGTGCGATCGATTTGGTAGCCGGTGGCGCTCAAAGCAGTTTGAACTACACTTTGAAGCTGGGGGTTGTTATCTATGTAAACAAGTTGCTTGGCTATATTTTCGTAAGCGGCGGGCGAGGATGGCATATTTTTTTATTTCCTGTCGTTTGATTGGGAATTGCTTTTTAAGCTACTTAACTTATCTTACAGCAGAATGCGTTTATTAACAATATTAATCTGCCAATTTTGCCGTTGTTAAATTATTAAAAACTCTACTCTTTTCCAGTGGGATTAGTACAAAAAAATGAGTTTTTTTTGCGAAGATTTTTTAGTTTTTGCGCTACCAAAACTACAAACTTTCGTCCTACTAAAGCTGCACAAAATCAGGCTGCGTAATGTCGCTCGCCGGCACACCTCTGAGAGTAGCAATAATTTCGCCAGTAATCGGGATAGTAATTAAAGCTCCGTCACCACCTTGGCTGACTCTAATTAGAGGAAAAGTTAGCCCCCGTGACAGTGCAATTAAATCTTCACCCTTTTTAAAATCGACAATTACATCTGCTCCGCCGCCGGATTCCAATACAAAGCGATCGCGCCCCGCACCGCCAATTAAAATATCGCTGCCAAACTCGCCGGAAATCAAATCGTTTCCGTCGCCACCTTCCAAATAATCGTTATCTCTGCCGCCGTACAAGAAGTCGTCACCGCCATCACCGGTGATGCTGTCATTACCTCTATTGCCTCTGAGAGTATCGTTACCCCCGCTGCCGATAATTGTATCCTCGCCCTTGCCACCGGTAGCAGTATTGTTGCGAGCGTCGCCCAATAAATAATTCGATTGCAGAGGAGCTAAACCGTATTGCATTTGTCTGATTAACTGCACAAAAGAAAATTCTGGTGCTGTTCTCAAACTCTCTGCACCCGCTCTTTTTCTGATTGCTATTGACACATTTGGCAGGGCAAAATTTAGGGCACCGATAAATTCGTTAAAATCTGAGTCGTTGTCGTTATAAGAAAAGTCGGGATTGTTTAAGTCATCTACGGAAATTTGCCTCTGGAAAAAATCGGCGGGCGGAGCGCTTAACAAATTTTGGGTTCGATGTTTTGCCAAAACAGTTAAGGGATTGATGCTCGGGTCGGTAAAACTTTGGATAAATACTTTTCCCGGTATAAATGCTTCACCAAACAAGCTGACGAAATCTCCGCTGACAATGTAGTGACTGACATTTTTGTTGCCAACTCTGCTGAGATTTTTCCGAAAAGTGCTGAATGTACTCGCTGAGACTCCGGGAGAGTTGAAGGTAAATATATCGCCGGTTGCAGATGTGTATTCGGTTGCTACGATTTGAGCGACTGCTCCGCCCCAACTGTGACCGACAACATCTGGCAATAATTTGTTGGGGTTTTTGGCAGTATCTTGAGTGATTTCGGCGAGCCAGTTTTTGATGCTATCTTTGTTTTTTTCAAATTCTGGTAAACCGATGTCGCGGGAGTCGGAAAACGTAGCGTCGCCGTCGATGAAATCTGTACCTCTAAATACGATGACTGGCGGTGTTTGGGAGTCGGACGAGCCGAAGCCGATCGCATAAAACCCGGTTTCTGGGTCGTCGAATATGCGATCGATATAGTAGTTGTTAGTATCCAGGAAACGCGCCACTTCGTTTTGCGCGTTGGGCTTTTGATTCAAAAAAATAATTGATTTAGCAAGAGCTTCATAAACAGCAGGCGAGGCACTCATAATGTTAGATTTTTTTGTGTTGGTATTTGCGGTGGCTCTCGGAGAAAGCTAATTGTCCAATGCCAGCTATTATAACTGACAAGATTTTTATGATACACTTGAGAGGATAAACTCAAGAATCAATTTTTTGCGGTTATGGCTATCATTCGTCAATACATTGCTCCATTAATAGCGATATTAATATTTTTCGCGGCTCTGGTATCCGTCAGCGCTCGGATCTTTTTGCCGGCTGATATGGCTGCCCCGGCACCGATTGAGGAAGCGATCCCGCCTCGTCAAGCTGCAGCAGTCAATCCAATTTTCTTGGGCTTAAATTATTCCCATCTCGCTGTCGGAATCCGCTGATGTCGGCCGAGCTAGTACCGGGCTACTGGTTGCGCGAGGGGTCGCGCCTCGATCGGGCAAAATTACTAAAGTTCCTGCACCGGACTTACGGAGAGCTTTACCCCGATCGGGAATTGGGACATTTGGCTCAAACTGTCGAGCAGTATTTTTCTAACCAGACGCCGCTTTGGTGGGTAGAGTGCCTGAAAAACATCCCGGAAAAGGCAGAAAGTTTGCCGGCTCCGCCCCAAGAGTATCTCAATCCCAGAATTCAAGCGCCAAATCCCAAATCGGTTGTCGGATGTTTGTGGCTGGGAAATGCGATCGACCAAATTACCGGAGCGCGCCACGCTCACATTTTTTTGCTCTACATAGCACCGGAACACCGCCGTCTGGGGCTGGGTGCAGCTTTGGTTGTTCGTGCTGAAAATTGGGCGCGCGAAAGGGGCGACAGACAAATTGGTTTGCAAGTTTTTCTGAGCAATCAGCCGGCGATGAATCTCTATCAAAAGTTAGGCTATCAAAGCCATTCTGTCTGGATGAACAAATCACTTTGACAAGCGAATTTCAAAGGTTGTACCCGCCACGCGATCGCTCCGCCGAATCAATCCTTGCATCTCAAATCTAAAATCCTCAAACCCCCGAATTTATCCGTGGGGTCGCCTCCAAAATCTCAAATCTCAAATCGAATGACGGCTGACAGACTTGCACCCGCAGCATCCTCAGTGCGGTAAAGTTTTTTTATGAACAATCACGACTACCCCAACGCCCTCGATACTGACACGGAACTGGAAAGCCCTTTGGATCAATTTGACGAATCCGAACCCCCGCTACCAGATCCAGAGGAAATGCTGCCTTTGCTGGAATCCCCGGAACCTCAGCACCGGATGATTGCGGCGCGGGCTTTTTGCGAATTGCAGGACGATCGAGCAATTTCGTATTTAATTAATTTGTTGAGAGACGGTTGCCCCTTGGTGCGGGTGAGTGCGGCCTATGCTTTGGGGCGAAATCCGAGTCCCGATGCTGTGGAACCGCTGATTGACCAACTCAACCGCGATTGGAACGGTTACGTTCGCAAGGGGGTAGTTTGGGCCCTGGGAAATTGCAGAGACCACCGCGCTTTGCCATCTTTAATTGATGCTCTGAGAACTGATATTTCGGCGGTGCGTTTGTGGGCGGCGAGTTCTTTGGGTCAAATGGCAAAAGTTGGTTACTACGTGGTGATTGCGGCGATTCCGCCGTTGATTGAATCGCTGCGGGGAGATGCTGTGTCTGCTGTGCGGAGTAACTCGGCTTGGGCGATCGGGCAACTAGCGCGGGAACTGCCGAATAATGTAGTGTACGCTGGGGCGATCGACGCTTTAATTGAATCTTTAGAAGAAGATCAAGATATGGGAGTGCGGGAAGATGCAAAATCTTCCCTGTTACGAGTCGGCGACCCGCGCGGATTGCAGATAATTGAAGATTTAGAAATGGAAGGAATTTTGTGATGTTCTAATTCTCGCAATAAAATATCAATTACTAATTATAACTTATGATTTTTATCAATCCCAAGACAGATTTTGGATTCAAAAAAATCTTTGGTTCGCCGCAGAGCAAAGAAGTTTTGATTAGCTTCCTCAATGCTCTGCTCTACAACGCGGAGCCGACAATTAAAGATTTAGAAATTATCGACCCCTACGCCGCACCTAGCGTTACTGGGTTAAAAGACACTTACCTAGATGTCAAAGCAAAAATTACAGGCAACAAAACTGTAATTATCGAAATGCAGGTCATCAATGTAGAAGCTTTTACTAAGCGCGTCATATATAATGCAGCGAAAACCTACGCAACTCAACTCAAACGGAGAGAAAGCTACTCAAAATTAAATCCTCTCATTGCTCTCACAATTACCGATTTTATTTTGTTTGAAAATACTGAAAAGTTTCGGTCACATTTTGTTTTTAAAGAAGTTGAAAAAAATTTCCAGTATTATAGAGAAATCGAGTTAGTATTTGTCGAACTCCCGAAGTTTCAGAAAAAATTGGAAGAAGTTGAAAATCTGATTCAAAGCTGGATTTATTTTATCAAAAATGCTCCGGCACTAGAAGATATACCGGAGAAATTGGCATCAGTACCCGAAATTGAAACAGCTTTTAACATCGCCAACAAATCTAATTTGAGCCTTAAAGAGTTAGAAGATTTAGAAAAGCGGGAAATGTTCTTTGAAGACCAACGCGGTGCAGTTATAAAAGGGATACAAGAAGGTCGCCAAGAAGGTCGCCAAATTCTTGAGAAAATCATTTATAAAAAGTCGATCGCTGCCCATGATTTAGGAATTTCTCAGCGTTTCAGTTGCCGATCGAATGCGTTCTTCCTGTTCCTTGAGTTCGGGTGTCAGCGCTTCACCAAAATCCTCGGCCTCAAACACCGGACGAATTTCAATCTCCGATTCTCCTAACATTGGGTTGGGACAGCATTTAACCCATTCGATCGCCTCTGCCATCGACTGCACTTGCCAAATCCAGAAGCCTGCAATCAGTTCTTTTGTCTCGGTGAAAGGGCCGTCGATCGTTGTTCGATTCGTTCGGGAAAACCGAACCCGCACCCCTTTTGAACTCGGATGCAGTCCCTCACCCGCAAGCATAATGCCCGCCTTGACTAGCTCTTCGTTGTAGTTCCCCATGTCAGTCAAAAGCTGTTCGCTAGGCATCACGCCCGCTTCAGAATCTCGATCGGCTTTAATCACGACCATTACTTTCATCGTTCGTTCTCCTTGGGTTGACAATTTTGGTAAGGGCAAATGCCATTTGCTCCTACAGATGGTGATTCAAACGGCAATCTGCATAAATCTCGATTAGATTTAGAGGGTAAATACGGCTTGTGAGGTTTCAGGGTTGAAAGGAACTGAGCCATGTTCGTGTAGGATTTGCCACTTGTCTTGATTTCGCTGGAGAACGGCTGTAAACCTCATCCAAGTCTGCATCGCTGGATGTTCTGCTAGCATTCCAGTGAAACATCCAAGCCAATGCGCGATCGCCAAGTCCCCACTTACGATGACATTGATATCTTGAGTCTCGATTTCAAAAGAGTTTGGGAGGTAAGGCAAACACGCTTCCCAAATGCGGCGGACAGCATCGACTCCTTTGGATTGGAACGGTGGCTTGACATCGAAGAAAGTGACATCGTTGGCGTAGTGAGTCACGATGCGATCGAGGTCTTTGGCGCAGATTGCGTTAGCTGTATCTGCGATGATTTGTCGAATTTTGGCTTCATCTCGTGTGGCGATCGTTGCGGTTTTCATAGTTTATGTCCTAATTGATTTCAAGAGTCGATCGGCAATGGATAACTCAATACGCGATTGTTAAAACTGTTGGCTCCGAGGATATCCCTTGCAGCATCCCCCTTAAAAAAATTCACTTTGAGCAACTTCTTGTCCCCCCCTTTTTAAGGGGGGCTAGGGGGGATCTGGCTTAACCCAACGGTATTGATGGATAACTCTCGCTTTATCTATTAGTCGAATAGAGGTTGGCGCGATCGACATCTCCAACAAACTTTTTTCAGAAAAACTCGTCCTATTTCACCTTGGTGGCGATCGGCTCGCGAAATACTACAGAATGTCGATCGATCTCCTTTTTGTTTGTAGTTACGGCAAGCCCGTAAGTTGGACGATCGGGCGAATTTCAACCGTACCTTTACGAACACAATGACATCAATGGCTTTGAAGCGACCCGTAGATACCAGCCACGATCGGGGATTTGCGGGCAAACCATCCCGCGTCCATTGTGTCACCGCTGCGGCAAAGGCTTCCTGCTGCGCCTCTTGGGCCAAGTCGAAATCGCCCAGCAGTCGAATCAGGGTGGCGAAGATCCGACGCGACTCAGTGCGGTAGAGGCGGTCTACCAATTCACTTACTCTTTGAATCGCTATGTCATTCATGAGTCGGACTCCCAATGGCTTAAACGGTCGAGCAACATTGGGATTGTAGCTCTTGTTGACTTTAAATTCAACTCCTGTGAGAACTCATTAGTGTTGGCAGATATTATCTATTATTGCGATCGAGCGATCGGACAGGTTTTTAATTTAAAAAGTCGGGTTCCCGGTGGACAACTGTATCATAAAGCGGTTGAAAGCTAAACCATCCCATGCGGTGCGATCCGACTTGCTGCGCGGTTAAATGCGCGCATTCCGGTTTGATAACAATCGGTTTTCCCGCTGCTTCGGCCATTAATTGCGCTTGACAAGAACGTTCCATTGCAATAAACCACCAAGCCGCTTCATCTACTGTTTGACCGACTGTTAAAAGTCCATGATTTTGTAAAATAATCGCTTTTTTATCCCCTAATGTTTTGGCAATTCGTTTAGCTTCTTCTATTTCCAAAACAACTCCGGTGTAATCGTCAAATAAAGTGTGATCTTCATAAAAAGAACAAGCATCCTGAGTCAGCGGGTCAAGAATCCTGCCCAAACTAGACCAACTTTTGCCGTAGGGAGAATGGGCGTGGGCTGCTGCAATTACGTCGGGGCGGGCTGCGTGTACTTGGGAATGAATCGCAAAGGCTGCCTCGTTTACGGGTTTGTTTCCTTCCACAACTTCGCCTTTGTGGTTAACTAAAATTAGGTCGCTGACTTTAATTAAACTGAAGTGCATTCCAAAGGAATTAACCCAGAAATGGTCGAGGTGTTCGGGGTCGCGGACGGTGATGTGTCCGGCAATTCCTTCGCTGAATCCGAAGCGGGCAAATAATCGGAATGCGGCGGCTAAACGCTGTTTCCGGTGGCAGCGTTCTTCTTCAATTGAGTTGAATGTCGGGGGTTGAATTGTGACTTTGGGGATTTTGATTGCAACCATATATTTGGCAATTGGGAATTGGTTGTTTGTTATTGGTTATTTGTTATTTGTTATTTGATGGATGTTCCCTCTTCCTTCTTCCTGACCTCCGTTATATCCGTTACATCTGTTACAGAATCCGTTGCCGAACTTCCTGCTTTTTCGCTGAGGCGCAAACCTGATATATTTTGGCAGTCGAAAGTTGCGTTGTTGCCGGGGCGGCGTTCAATTAATTCAATGATTTGTCCCGCGGGGTTTTGCAGAAACCACTGAGTTAATGAGCCGTAATCTAGAGGGCGTTCTGATAGCGGTTTGAAGTTTTTATCTTGCCATATTGTAGCAGCATTCTGCACCTTTTCGACTCGAATCGCGACGTGGTGAACTGCTTCTAATCCTCTTTCTCGCTGAAAGCGGTCTTTTTGGTCGCCGACTGCGTGGGGCGCATCTAATACTACTAAGCCTCCCGCTGGCATTAATAATGTCATTAAATGCAGCCACAAGTCGGAGGGAACATTAATGTTTTCCGCACAAAAGTTAATGGGAAATAAGTCTGGGCCTTCGATTGTTTTGGCGCCGAAAGGCTGAAAAGATTTGGCGTAGTTTTCGAGTTCGGTGCGGCTGGGAAATGTGATGACAAAGTGGTCGATCCAAACTGGTTCGCCGTACAGGTTTGTCTCAAATGTCCAGTTGCTTAAAAATTCGGGTTTAATGAATTCTGGGTTGAATTCCAGCAAGCCATTGTTTTCGATGAAAGGTGAGTCAAAATGGCTGTCAGGGTGGCGATCGAATTCTGGGGTTTTCAGCTTTAAGTTTTTCATGTGTCTGACCCGATGTTGCAGGAGGCAAAACTGCGAATTTCTTCTACAGGCTGAATAGGAATCACAAAATGTGCTGCTTCATTCAAAAATAACACAAAATTTAATATTGGCAAGTCTAAATCGAGTTCATTTGCCGATCGCGATTCCGGCCAACCACGCCGTAGTCCAAGCACTTTGGAAGTTGAAACCGCCCGTCACGCCGTCGATATCCAAGATTTCGCCAGCAAAGAAAAGTCCCCGACAGCGGCGGCTTTCCATTGTCTTGAAATCCACTTCTTTTAAATTAACGCCGCCGCAGGTGACGAATTCTTCTTTGAATGCGCCTTTTCCAGTTATTTGATATTCGCCTTGGACGAGTTCTAGCAGCAGGCGATCGAGCATTTTGTTGGATAAGTCAGCCCAGCGTTTTTGCTCGTCAATGCCGATCGAACTTGTCAAACGTTCCCAGAGGCGGCGCGGCATCGGAAACGGACAGCTAGACACGATTAATCGGTGCGACAACTGCGACTTAACCCCTAGCAGTTGCTGCCGCAAAACTTCTGCATTGTACTGGGGAAGCCAATTAATCAGCACAGATGTTCGATAATGGCGATCGTGCAAAAATCTCGCCCCCCAAGCCGAAAGTTTGAGTACAGCAGGCCCGCTCAAACCCCAGTGAGTAATTAGCAAAGGCCCGCTTTGTTCTAATTTTGCCCCCGGCAATTTAACCTTAGCATTCGCAACAGAAACTCCGGCTAAATCTTGAATTCTGCGATCGGAAACATTAAAAGTAAATAGAGAAGGAACAGGCGGTTCGATGGTGTGACCTAAATCTTTTGCCCACTTGAAACCAGAGGGATTGCTGCCGGTAGCCAGGAGAAGGCGATCGCACTTTAATTCCTCCCCCGACTTAAACACAATTTCAAACGTAGGGGCGGTGTCCCCCTGTCCCTCCTCCCCGATATCCGATGTTAATTTCTTGACTGAAACTACCGCATCACCCGTGCGAATTTGCACGCCAGCATCCTCAGCAGCCCGGATCAAACAGTTAACAATTGTCGCGGAAT
This sequence comes from Microcoleus sp. LEGE 07076, assembly GCF_015207455.1. Lineage (GTDB taxonomy): Bacteria > Cyanobacteriota > Cyanobacteriia > Cyanobacteriales > Microcoleaceae > Microcoleus. Next base: position 5,997 of record NZ_JADEWV010000062.1, on the reverse strand, counting down.
CGTCGGTAACTGGAAACATTCGCCCGTCTGCTTCTGTTTTCAATTTAACAGAATGACTGGCAAACCAATCAACTGTATCGCGGGGTTGAAACCGAGTAAAAGCACCGCGCAGAGCTTTCCCTCCTCTCGGGTAATTCTGCACCAAAACACCCGGTTCAAAACAAGCGTGAGTGGCGTTGCAGCGCCCGCCGCCCGAGATGCGAACTTTTGCTAGGACTTGGCGGCCAGCTTCTAATAAAGTAACGCGGGCCCGCGGGTAAGTTTGAGCGCAGGTAATTGCACTAAAAAAACCCGCTGCGCCGCCGCCAATGACTGTAATTTTGAGAATTCGATCGGACAAATTACTTCTCGCTTATTCTTCTGGTTCAAAATCGGATTTTGCTACCCCGCAAGTCGGACAAACCCAATCGTCGGGGATATCTTCAAAGGCAGTACCGGCCGGTATTCCCCCATCGGGGTCGCCTACTTCTGGATCGTAGACGTAAGCGCAAACCGTACAGACGTATTTTTGCATTTGACAATCCAAGTTTATATTGTAAACATCTAGATTATACTTGACAACGCAACTTAGTGTAATACCGACTTCACCAAAAATACTCTTTTTAATTTTGCAATTATTATAAATTCTGTCTTTGACAATCTAAAATTTCACAAGCCTCTAGAACCAAAATTCTAGAGGCTTGATTCTATCTTTTATGAGTTTACCACTTTCTGGTAACTAGACTGTCACTTTTTGCTTAGTCCAAACACCGTGTTCATCTTCTTCATACTGTTGATGAATGGCATTCCAGGCAGTGTGTTCGGCTTGTATCGAGTCGTTGCTTTCATCAAATGCGCTGTTGTAGGATTCAATAAAGGTTTTTTGAGCTGCTTCCGACAAGTGCGATCGCACTTCTGGAGATAAGTCTGCCGGACTGTTGCAGCGACCTTTGACGGCGCGTGGCAGCGTCATTTCGTTAATAGCTACTTCTTCGCCTCCTGCACTTTCTAGCAATAGTTGAAATTCGCCCGATTTATCTGCGGGAACTTCAGCCATCACCAGAAATTCGCCTGCTTCAACGCGGGTTTGATAGATAGTTGCTTTCTCTTCGGGCATTCCCAAAGCGACTAAAGCCGAAACTAGACCAGCACCGGCCGAACCTGCGATCGCGCCGCTAGCTGCACCCAACAGTACAGCACCCAGCGGGCCAGCCGATACTACTGCACCGACAAACGGAATAAACAGCACGCCAACACCAGTTAGCAAACCCAAAAAAGAACCGAATAAGGAACCAAAAATCGCCCCGCTACGCAGGCCTCCTAAAATCACATCTTTTTTGGTAAGAAAGCCGGCAATTTTAGTTTTAGACTGAAAGTTTTTTCCCATGACTGAGATGTGGTCGCGGGAGACTCCGCGATCGAGCAAACGCCGAATCACGCCGTCTAATTGTTCTTCTTCTTTAAAGACGGCTGAAACTGTGCGTTCTGCTAGATATTCCTCTGTCATTGTTCCTCCTTGATAATTTGTCTCTTAGTTGTGCTGGTATTTAGTATAGGAGGAGACTGTAGGGCGATCGCATCGATCTTGAGATAGAGGTTGATGCGATCGGACATAGTTTGAGGCTCTATCAAAAGAGTTAAGCAAGTTTTTAAGGGCGATCGCTCAACTCTGACAAAGACTTATTCATCTCTGATATAAGCCCCCAAATATTCTAAGTTATTTATCATTTCCTCTGCTGATTTAGTAGCCATCAGATTCAGAATTCCTCGCATTTGCTCGCCCACTGAGTAACGCTGTTGTTGTGCAAGAATGATTCCGGCATGATTTCTATCTTCCGCTAAAAATTGACTGTGCAAACTGCTGAAATCTCTCCTATTAAAGCTGTAAATGACTCGCCCTTGCTCAGTTGCCCAAATTAGCTGTTATTCATCTAAATAGCTGACTTTGTTAGCTTCTGAGGTAGTCAATACGTCTATTCCAGAATTTCGCAGAGCCAATATCAGAGCTTGTTTCTGAATATCTTCATCGAGATACAAACGAATTTGAGTCACGATAAATTACCTACCATAGATTCTGCTTCCAAGCGCTCCCACTCAGCATTTTATGCTGCTATATCCGCGTCGATTTGGTCTTTGTTCGCATAATAGTAGGCTAATGCACCATAAATTTGTGCTAAAGTCAAGTGCGGTTTTTCATCAAGGATTTTTTCTGGAGTCAGCCCAGCATTGAAATCAATAGCAATATTTTCTACCGTAATTCGAGTTTCGGCAATGCGGGGACGGCCGCCGCAAGTTCCAGGCGTGCGGACAATTAGCGTTCCTATATCAACGGCAGTTGTCATATTAACCTCGATTGAGTTAACTTTATTTTATTGTAGCGCAGCTTCATTTCTACCCGATCGCACTTTCGCAACATTAACCAATGCCACTAGCACCTTTATTTCCTGTCGTTCACCCGATTCTCAAAACAGCTTTTCCCGGATGTCTGTGGACGGGAGATATCAACAGGCGAGAAATTGCCCTCACATTTGACGACGGGCCGCACCGTCAGCACACACCTCAACTGTTAAAGATTTTAGATAAATACGACATCAAAGCTAGTTTTTTCTGGCTAGGTTTTTGCGTGGACATGCATCCAGAAACGGCTAAAGAAGTGTACGATCGCGGACACTGGATCGGCCTCCACGGCTATCAGCATATATCGTTTCCCAAACTCAAAACCCACGAACTCAAACAAAGTTTAGAAGACACGCAGAAAGCAATTAGCAAAGCTTGCGATTTAGATCCAAAATTAATCCGAGACGTGCGGCCACCGAACGGCATTTTTACGCCTCGAACATTAGAGTTATTGCAACAGTGGGAATATCGTCCCGTAATGTGGAGTGTCGTCCCGGAAGATTGGGTGCGGCCGGGAGTGAAGAAAATTCTTAGTCGTGTCGTACAGCAAACAGAAAATGGTTCAATTATTGTACTCCACGATGGCTATTGCGGCGGCGAAGATGTTGCCGCTGCTGCTGATAAAATCATTCCATTGCTGTTGTATAAAGGTTACAAATTCGTGACGGTGGATCGACTTTGGGAACAAGTTTATCCCTAATGGTGTCTGTACGATCGCACTTGTCAGAAGCAATCGCCAAGGTTAAAAATTGCTGCGGTCGGAATCACGGCGCGGCGGCAAATCCGCAAGTCATGAGTATGTTAACAAAAACAAGGTAAAATACCTGGTATTGTATAAAATTTGCTTCGGTTTCGATCGCAAATAAAACAAGTAGAGGAGGCTGTTCTATGGTTCGATCGCACAAACGTCAAGCTGTCATCGCTTTAGTCACAGCTTTGGGCACAATCATCGGAAATTTAGTGTTTCCGGGCCTGAATGTAGCGCCGGCATTGGCCCAAGCCAAATTTGAAGATGTCAAAGACCATTGGGCTCAAGCCTGCATAGAAGAATTAGCAGACAAAAAAATCATCAGTGGCTACTACGAAGACGGCACTTTTCGCCCGAACCGCCCCGTCAGCCGCGCTGAGTTTGCGGCGATGCTGCGGAGAGCTTTTCCAGATGCAAAAACCGTCCGCAATCCAATCGACTTTGCAGATATTCCCACGAATTACTGGGGTTATCAACCAATTCGAGAAGCTTATCAGACTGGTTTTCTATCCGGTTACAGCGGTAGTATTTTTAACCCGACTTTGAACATTCCCCGCTGGCAGGTTTTGGTAGCATTAAGCAGCGGCTTGAAATATACGCCTGCGGGCTCAGCGCCTGAAATTTTAGATGCGACTTTTGAGGATGCGCGGGACATTCCCGAATTGGCAAGAAATGCGATCGCCGCCGCCGCCGAAAAACAACTTGTGGTCAATTATCCCGCCGTCAAACAGCTAGAACCTACACGCAATGCTACCCGCGCCGAAGTAGCAACTTTCTTGTGTCAGGCGATCGCCAAACCCGGCAAAACAGCCTTAGTTCCCTCGCAATACATCGCGCAAGTTCCGCCGGATGTCGGCGGGCCCAGAACCACAGAAACCTCGGAGTCAGGGAAAGTTCGGGCAGAAGTTTCTTTCGTAAAAGAAGGAGAAAATGCTAAAAATATCCGCATCAAAATCATCCGCAACGGTCAAATATTATTAGAAGAACCAGTGCTAATTCCCACTCGTTCTCTAGTAGACAATCCCGACAAAAAAACCAACGAACAAGTATCGGAAGGGCGTTTGTTATCGGTGCGAATCCGCGATTTAGACGGCGACAAAGAACCGGAAGTGCTGGCAGATTTAGTCTCAATCAAAAGTGGCGTTCGCTGCTGCAACTATTCGTTTATTTACCGCTACGACCAGACCGCTAAAAAATACACTCATATCAAGCATTTTTGGGGCAATGTGAGTTACGAAATTGTCGATTTTGGCAAAAACGATATCCCGGAATTTAAGAGTCTAGACGGACGATTTGCCGAGGCTTTTACCAATTATGCGGATTCTCGCTTACCGCTGCAAATTTGGCAGTACCGCCAAGGTAAAATGGAAGATGTTACCAAACAGTATCCGGTGGAAGCATACACGAATTCCGCTGAACTGTGGCTGGAATCTAGGAAGCGCTTAAGCGAAAATGGAGAGGTGAAAGGGGTGTTGGCGGCCTTCATGGCGAGCAAGTATGTCACGGGCCAGGAGGCCGAAGGTTGGCAATTGTTGGACAAAGTTTATCAAGGGCGCGATCGCGCTCAATTCTTTGGGAAATTGCGCGAGTTTTTGGTAAGCACGGGTTATGCGAGTAAGTAAATTTGGAGGTTTTTAACCGCAAACTAAAGCTGATAAAAGCTGATAGTATCTGTAGGGCCGGGTTTTAGGAATAAGATCTAATTTCCGCTAACAATCTCAATAAACCCGCCCCCGCACAACAGATCACCCGCGTTAACTTTTATTTCGATACTAATCCCAAAAATGTACGTGATGATTTACCGCTTTGTGGGGGCGAGTTTATTTAAATCTTGAGTTACAGCCACGTATTGTCGGTGAAACCCGCCCCTACAGAATTAAAATATTCTGCTAATACCAAATCCGCGTTTTAGATACCCTTTATGAACCAGTCGGCGCAGGCCGACTTGGTTTGTGTAGATGCGGTTTCAACCGCCGAATCATCAAGGGGATGACTCACCCGGATTTGGTATAATTTGCGATCGTGCGGCCCAAAATACTCGCGCAATCGATCGACTGTTGCTCTGTGATGCCCTAAGCTAAAATAAGTATAAAATATCCCACATAAAATCCCTGAAAATGGTATATCCACCTGCACCTTGGAATTTGCAAGGTTATGCTGTTCAGACTTTACAATTAATAGATGTGACACGGGTGCGCCCCTTGGTTCCCTCTGAGTTAGAAATAGTTTCTGTATTGCCAGGAAAAACCCTAGGTGGAGTTTATGTATCCTCCTACGGATTGGGTTCAGTGATGGAGTACAATGAGTTAATTGTCGTAAGCGCGATCGTCAGTTATGCAGGAAAATGGGGCGCTTGGATTTCGCACATCTACGTAGACAACCCTAACTCAGTAGCTGGCGGGCGCAAAATTTGGGGACTTCCGAAAGAATTAGCTCAATTTAATTGGGAAGGCAGCGATTCGGTAAAAGCATCACCGCTAGGCTACCGCGTCACAGTTAGCCAAGGAAATCTGCAACTGTGCAGTCTCAATTACAGCCAACAAAGTTTTGTATTTCCCCTACCTTTTAGCGGAAATGTTTTTAGCGCCGATCGCACTAATTTGCTAATGTTTAAAGGAGAGTTCCAGTCTCGCATCGGCTTGATTAAAGGCGAAGTAAAAATACCTAAAGAGAGTCATTTTGCCAGTTTAAACTTAGGTCAGCCCTTGCTTACAGTTGGCTGCGAAGATATGCGTTTAATTGCAGGTGCGCCGGAAGTTGTGGGAAACATAGCTGCTGAATTCAGTTATTAGCTGAAATCGGTAGGTAGGCAATAAATATTTTGCAAAAGTCCTTTCAATCAAGTTTTGAAACGGGCAAGATGCCCGTTCCAC
>NZ_JADEWV010000389.1 GCF_015207455.1 Microcoleus sp. LEGE 07076 | reverse complement strand
GGATTTAACGGTGTGGGAGTAGTTCAAGACCCGCTGTTGCCAAATGTTGAATTTTTATTGACCAATACTTGACAAATTGACAAGACTTGCCCTCACCAAGTTGCTTTGACAGAAATACCTATGTCTGGGATCTGACAAGGCCCAAAGCACCATATCTAGTGCAACTTGTCAAATCGGTCAAAATTTTACCCTAAATCTGAATCGTGTTGTATATTCGTAGTCTGTTGATATATTCCGCGTCAGTACATAAATTATGGTTCGAGAATTAGAGCGATCGAGTGCCAGCGAAAAACGCAACCAGTCCGATTTTCCCGAAACAGCACCCGCAGCAAATCCAGTATTTTTCAGGACGTACAGCCGCCGCACCGACACGGGAAGGGAGACTTGGGCCGACGTGTGCGATCGGACCGCCAAAGGCCTTCAAAAGCTCGGAAACCTCACCCCCGAAGAAACACAACTCCTACACCGGATGCAAAAAGAACTCAAAACCCTCGCTTCCGGGCGCTGGCTGTGGGTGGGCGGCAGCAAATGGATCGAGCAACCAGAGAATTTTTCCGGCGCATATAATTGCTCCTCAACAAATATTATCGACTGGCGGGCCTTTGGATTGTTAATGGATTTGGCGATGATGGGCTGCGGCACAGGCGCAGTCTTAGAACCCAAATATATCAACCAATTACCACCGATTCGCAACCGCTTAACCGTGACAATGCAAGGCGAAATCGGCTCTACACCCGCCCAGTCGCGCCGCCAAGCAACCGAAGTAAAAATAGACGAAAAAACCGCCACTATTTATGTCGGAGATTCTCGCCAAGGTTGGGTGCAATCCTATCAAAATTTGCTGGAATTATCCACAGATGAAAGATTTGCAGGAGAAGTTCAAGTTTACATCGATTTGAGCGACGTTCGCCCGGTGGGAGAACCTTTAAAAGGTTTTGGCGGAGTCGCAAATCCAGTCAAATTGCCCGACCTTTATCAGCGTTGCTCAGCAATTTTGAATAAAGCTTTAGGGCGACAATTAAATTCAGTAGAATGCTGCGTGTTGATTGATGAAGCCGCGGTCACAATTGTTGCCGGCAACATCCGGCGCAGCGCGGGAATTCGTCAGTTCGATTCTGGTGACGCACTAGGCGCAAACGCCAAAGATAATCTCTGGCAACAAGATGATAATGGCAACTGGAAAATAGATCCAGAACGCGATGCTTTGAGAATGGCAAATCACTCTCGTGTTTTCCATCACAAACCAACATTAGAAGAATGTATTGATGCTGTTAGAAAACAGTATTATTCTGGTGAAGGTGCAATACAATGGGCTGGTGAAGCTGTAGCTAGAGCTAACGTCGATCTACTTTCAACGCCGAGTCTTAAAATTGAGTTCTTGAAAGCTTACGCAGAAGGAAAAGCTAAACAGTGGTTGCGGGAACGTCATCCTAACATGACTGTGCAAGAATTAGAACATCGGTCAGTTCGTTTGGGTTTAAACCCGTGTGGTAAGTAATTTTGCCTCACGTTAAAAACCTCGCAAATTCGGAGAAGACTGAGATGTTAATTCCGAGGTAAGTAAGGGAATTAAAAATCCTTTACCACCGTAGAGCGTACCGGGTGAACCTTCTTGATTGAAGAACATAATCCTGGCAAGAGTGCGGGGCATTTACAACTACAGTAAATGAAAAAGTACGCCGAGCTACAGGTAAAATGGAATCTGTAGAACTAGAGGATAAAAAGCCTTTAGGATAACAAAACTGGAAATCATCGGCTCTAATTTCCACTGTAACTTGGGGGAGGTTCACCTCAATCAAATCGACCCTTACAACTTCAAAGAACAAGAAGAAGCTTTCAAAGCAGGAGCTCTATCTGTCGCGGTACTTCTCAATCACAAATTTAGCGAACCGCGCTATCAATACAGCCGCGAATTAGACCCGATTGTCGGCGTATCTTTCACCGGATTGTTCGACTTTTTCGTTCATGCTTTCGGGGTTGAGTGGTTGCGCTGGTGGGTGGAAGGCCGCCCGCAAACCGACCAGGGAATGGCGTTTAAACAACGGGAAGAAGAGTATTTGACTGGTTGGCGGGAGATTGTGAATCGGGTAGTATGGGATTATTGCGATCGCCATTCCTTGAAACGCCCAAATCGCTGCACAACCGTGCAACCATCCGGTACAAAATCTCTGCTGACAGGTGCTTCCCCCGGCTGGCATCCCCCCAAAGCCCAGCGTTTTATTCGCCGGATCACTTTCGGCAAAAACGACCCCGTAGCCCTCGCCTGCATCGACTACGGATACAACGTAATTCCGTCTCAATCTGACAAAGATGAAAACGGCAATTTGCTGAACAATCCCTTCGACGATCGCTGCACGGAATGGCTGGTAGAAATACCCGTTGCTGTCAGTTGGGCGGATTTACCCGGTGCCGATGAAATTGACATCAACAAATTCTCAGCAGCCGCGCAAATGGACTTTTATATGCAAGTGCAAAAGTTCTACGTGCGACACAACACCAGCGCGACTATTGAGTTGCGGGAAAATGAAGTTGAAAGTTTGGGTACGCGGATTTACGAAGCAATTCGCGATGACGAAGGCTACATTTCCGCCGCACTTTTGTCTCGGTTTGATGCTCTAGAAACTTTCCCGCGCTTGCCCTTTGAACCGATTAACAAGGAAACTTACACCAAAATGGTAGCAGAGGCTTTATCGCGCCGCGATATTGATGTTTTCCATGAGGCTTTGAGCCGTTACGATTTGGGTGAAATGATGGATTCTGGGCCGGCGGGCTGCGATTCTGACAAGTGTTTGATGCCGGAGACTAAGGCTATTTAATAGCGTTGAAGGAAATCCCCCGTTTGGGGGATTTTTTATGTTTTTAAAGGCTGGTTCAGCAAAAATCGTAGGGGCGGGTTTTACCAACCATAATTGCCTAAAATTAATAATCTCGTAAACCCGCCCCCACC
>NZ_JADEWV010000061.1 GCF_015207455.1 Microcoleus sp. LEGE 07076 | reverse complement strand
GCTCCAAACCGCTCAGCAAAGTAATGCAAGTCACAGCCAAAGCATACAAATCCGTTGCCGGATAAACTTCTTGCCCGTTCATCTGTTCCGGCGGAGCATAACCCAAAGAATAAATACCAGTCGAAGCCTTAGAAGTGCCCGCAGTTTGCGTCACCTGTTTAACAGCCCCAAAATCTAATAAATAAAGCCTACCATTTTTAGCCCGCATAATATTAGCAGGTTTAATATCTCGGTGAATCGAACCGCGAGAGTGGACAAAATCGAGAACCTTCAAAATTTCTCGCAGCACCTCCACCGCTTGGGCCTCCGAAAACTTACCTTTAACAGCAAGTTCCTCCTCCAAATTTTTACCATCAATAAATTCTTGAACCAGATAGAAAAACCGATCGGTTTTTCCAGCCTGCAAACTCGGAACACTCAGCTCAAAAAACGCCAGCAAACTCGGAATTTGCGAATGTTCGTTGCCCAATTCCTCCAGCACCGCCGCTTCCCGCTGAAACAGAGTTTGAGCGATTATTAGCTGTGACGGAGTTAGACTTGCCGACGGCAGCAAAAGCTTAGCAACGCACTGTCGCATCGCCGGAGTATAGCGGTCTCTGGCCAAAAAAGCCGCCCCAAAACCGCCTTGACCCAACAACCTCTCGGGTAAATAGCGGCCGCTCAAAATCAGGGGCATTCCGCAAGTCGTGCAAAACTTTTGCTGCACCGTTTTCAGCAGGGAACTGTCATCGAGGTCGGCAAAATTGTTTTGAGGGCGCGGGCAGCCCGGGCGGGTGCAGTAAACTTCCATTTTGGCTTGCTAATTGCGAATAGGTAATAGGTAATTGGTAATTGCTAATTGGCTAATTTTACCAGGGACTATCAAACCAGATTTTTATTTTTAAACTAACCGCGAACTGCTAACTGCCAACTACCTAACAGATTAACTTCCCGCCGAATTGGGAGTTACAACTTCTATCAAAGGCAAATCGATCGCCGGAGCTTCTTTCGGCTCCTGGATGGTAGAATAAGTCGCAAACAAAGGCAGAATTTCATTGCTGAAAGCCTCTGCAGCTTTAGAACGGTAGCGGTTGGGGTTGCAAATCAGCGACAAAATCCGAGTTACCAAAACTTCATCCATTTTAGATTTGTGCAAAACGCCCATCAGCAACTCTTTTTCGATCGCCGAAACCGACACAAATGCAGCGCCCAGCCCCGCCCCAACGGCATTCTTAATTTCTTCGATCGAATTTAGCTCCATCTCGATTTTCAGGCGGCGCGTGTCAATGCCGCAGCGAGTCAGTACCTGATCGATGACTTTGCGGATAGTAGACTGCGAATCCAGGGAAATAAACTGCAATTTATAAAGGTCTTCTTTTTGGATACTTTCTTGTTGTACCATCGGGTGAGAGGGCGGGAGAATCAAAGCTAATTCGTCCTCTGCGTAAGGAACAATTTCTAAAGCTTCTACAAGTTCGGTAGGGATTTCTCCGCCAACAATTGCCAAGTCAATTTGCCCGTTGGCCACACTCCACGCCGTGCGGCGGGTCGAGTGAACGTGAAGCTGTACTGCTACATCCGGGTACTTTTGGCGGAACATCCCGATCATTCGGGGCAGCAAATACGTCCCCGTTGTTTGAGAAGCCCCCACGATCAAAGTACCGCCTTGGAGATTTTGCAAGTCTTCCAGAGCTCGACAAGTTTCTTGACAAAGCGATAAAATTTTCTCGCCATAACTCAGCAGCAGGTGTCCGGCTTCGGTCAGTTGAGCCCGCCGCCCCCCCCGATCAAACAGCGGCACGTCCAATTGTCTCTCTAGGTTTTGCACCTGCAAGCTAACTGCTGGCTGGGATACGTAGAGGCTGTCGGCGGCGCGTTTGAAGCTTCCTTCGGAGGCGATCGCCTTGAGAATGCGTAACTGGTCTAAAGTGAAAGGAAGGTCAGACATATATCTAATTGTCAGTTGTCAGTTGTCAGTTGTCAGTTGTCAGTTGTCAGTTGTCAGTTGTCAGTTGTCAGTTGTCAGTTGTCAGTTGTCAGAACAGCAAACAGCGAACAGTCAACCGTCAACAGCGAACAGTCAACAGCGAACAGTGAACAGTTAACTGACTGATAACCGCTGAATGCTCCTATAGATACTTTGTGACACAATTTGGCCGCGAATCAATAACTTTTCTTAATATTTACAATGACGATCGATTTGGCGCTCGACTCCCACTTTGTTATTCTGGGCCTGTTACTGGGTTTTGCGATCGCCCACAGCGGTTTGGCAGCCCTCCGCCCCCGAGGTGAAAAGCTGATCGGGGCGAGACTTTACCGGGTTTTGTTTGCCCTTGTCAGTTTGCCGCTAGCCGTCATTCTGATTGTCTACTTTTTCAACCACCGCTACGACGGCGTGCAGCTTTGGCAAGTACAAGACGTTCCCGGAGTTAAACCCGCAGTTTGGATACTTTCAGCAATTTCCTTTCTGTTTCTGTACCCAGCAACTTTCAACCTCCTAGAAATTGCCGCCGTCCAAAAGCCGGAAGTTCACCTCTACCAAGCCGGCATCATTCGCATTACCCGCCACCCGCAAATGGTGGGACAGGTAATTTGGTGCATTGCCCACACCCTCTGGATTGGCACTAGCTTTACCCTCGTCACTTCCATCGGTTTGATACTTCACCACCTATTCGGAGTGTGGCACGGGGACAGCCGGCTGCGGGCCCGTTTTGGCGAATCCTTTGAAACCATCAAATCTCAAACTTCAATAATTCCCTTTTTGGCAATCCTGCAAAAGCGTCAAACCCTTGATTTGTTTGAGTTTATCCGCCCTTCCTACCTAGGTGTAGTCATTTTTACAGGTCTGCTGTGGAAAATTCATCCTTTTTTAATGCGTGTCACTGGGAACATATACTGGTAGCATGATCCCTAGGATAGAAAAAAAATTATTAAATTCTGAGGGATCATTGTGTTGTCGGTTAGCGAACGCACTTTTGCACAAGAGGTATTTCAAGCCTCTACCCCCGTTTTAGTTCACTTTTGGGCACCTTGGTGCGGTTTGTGCCGCGCGATCGACCCCACGCTTGCGAGTTTTGAGTCACAGTGGGCTGGAAAAGTCAAGCTCCTAGGGGTGAATGCCGATCAAAGTTTGAAGTTGGCGAATACTTACCGCCTGACAAATCTGCCAACGCTGATTTGGTTTGAGGGCGAAAAAGTTCGATTTAGATTTGAACAATATCAAGGACGCGAGGAACTGCGGCGGACTCTCGATGCCTGGATGCTGGCGACTGAAAGGTCTTCACCAACTCAACGTCTGGAACCGCAGCAGCAAGTAGCCAAACGGTAACAGATCAAAGGCCTTGGGCTATTCGGTAAAAAATATTCGGAATTCCCCATTTGTAGATCGGCAATCCGACACTTGAATGCAGTCATAAACCGGGTTTTTTCCTGAAAAAACCGCGTAGCGAGCGGTGGTATCGGTAAAAACCCAGTTTGTTTATTTTCACAAATACAGGAATTTATTGATTTGTCAATCAATCTTTTGGCATAGATTTAAGGTGAACTAGATGGCTCGTGTCGATCGGGAAAACTCGATCCAATTCTCAAATGTTGTCGATCGACCACATTTGAGAATTGGATGGAGTATTTTTGCCCAGTCGTGCAAGCGTGTGTCACAATTGTTTACAGTTTTGGCAATATCTACTAGAAACTTTAAACTACCTATCAGTCATGGAACTGCTTTATCAATACGCTTGGCTGATTCCAGTCCTGCCGCTGGCAGGCGCAATGCTAGTAGGTCTAGGTTTAATCACCTTTAACCAGGCAACCAACAAACTCCGACAAGCGAATGCGATCTTCATCGTATCCACCCTCGGAGGGTCAATGGTAATGTCTTTCGCATTGCTGTGGAGTCAACTACAGGGCCACGCACCCTACACCCGCACAATTCAGTGGGCCTCTGCCGGCGACTTCTCGCTGAATATGGGCTACATCATCGACCCCCTGACCTCGGTCATGTTGGCGATCGTCACCACGGTCGCCTTTTTGGTGATGATTTACACCGACGGGTACATGGCACACGATGACGGGTACGTGCGATTTTACGCCTACCTGAGCATCTTCAGCGCCTCAATGCTAGGTCTAGTAATCAGCCCCAACATCGTTCAGATTTACATTTTCTGGGAACTCGTAGGTATGTGTTCGTACCTGCTAGTAGGCTTTTGGTACGATCGCAAACCCGCAGCAGATGCCTGCCAAAAAGCCTTCGTCACCAACCGTGTCGGCGACTTCGGGCTGTTGCTGGGCATCCTCGGCATTTACTGGGCCACCGGCAGCTTTGAATTTGACGTAATGGGCGAACGGCTGCACTCCCTAGTCGAATCCGGTGCCCTCAGCGCCACTTTGGCGACAATCTTCGGAGTCCTGATATTTTTGGGCCCAGCCGCCAAATCCGCTCAATTCCCCCTCCACGTCTGGCTCCCAGACGCAATGGAAGGCCCCACACCAATTTCGGCCCTGATCCACGCCGCGACAATGGTAGCCGCCGGCGTCTTCCTGATCGCTCGGATGTACCCAGTGTTTGAAGGGTTGCCAGCAGTCATGAATTTGATCGCCTGCACGGGCTGTTTTACGGCATTTCTGGGTGCTTCGATCGCCATTACCCAAAATGACATCAAAAAAGGCCTCGCCTACTCCACCATCTCCCAATTGGGCTACATGGTGATGGCAATGGGAGTCGGCGCTTACAGTGCCGGACTCTTCCACTTGATGACACACGCTTACTTCAAAGCAATGCTGTTCCTGTGTTCCGGTTCAGTGATACACAGCATGGAAGATGTCGTCGGGCACAACCCCGCCCTCGCTCAAGATATGCGAGTCATGGGCGGCTTGCGGAAATATATGCCGATTACCGCTTCTTGCTTTTTAATCGGCAATTTGGCAATCTGCGGCATTCCGCCCTTTGCCGGTTTTTGGTCGAAAGACGAAATTCTCGCCCAAGCTTTTCAAGCAAATCCCGCTCTCTGGGCTGTTAGTTGGGTGACAGCCGGGATGACCGCGTTTTATATGTTTCGGATGTATTTCAGCACCTTTGAGGGTGAATTCCGGGGCAATAATAACGCTATCAAACAGCAACTTCTGCAACCGGGTTTGGTTTTCGGCCCTGGGGCGATGAATGTTAAGGAATTGGCATCGACTGGCGAAAGTCACGGCGAACACGACCATTTCCCTCACGAATCTCCGCTGACAATGGCTCTACCGTTAGTGTTGTTGGCAGTACCTTCTGTGTTTATCGGTTTTCTCGGTACGCCGTTTGCCAATTATTTCGAGCAGTTTGTGCGCGCGCCAGGGGAGTCTCTGGAAGAAGTATTGGAACAAGCCGCCGAGTTCGATTTGACGGAATTTCTGATCATGGGCGGAAGCTCTGTAGGTATTGCTTTGCTAGGCATTACTTTGGCTTCCCTGATGTATTTGAGCCGCAAAATAGATGCTGGTGCGATCGCCCAAAAAATCAAACCGCTTTACGAATTCTCCCTCAACAAGTGGTATCTCGACGACATCAACGAAGTTCTCTTCGTCAAAGGCAGCCGTCGTTTAGCGCGGCAAGTCATGGAAGTGGATTTGCGAGTTGTCGATGGTGTGGTCAACTTGACAGGTTTTCTCGCCCTGGTTAGCGGCGAAGGATTGAAATACATTGAAAACGGTCGCGCTCAATTTTACGCCCTGATTGTCTTTGTCGCAGTTCTGGGTTTTGCGATCGTTTCTGGAGTCAGTTAAATCTGTAGGGAAACGGCATTTCCGTTTCCTCCGGTTCAGGAAACGACATTGCCGATTAGTGTCAACTTCTTAACGTCAAATAGACCGTATCTCTTGTTTGTCTCGAAGTCTAGATCCCCCCTAACCCCCCTTGATAAAGGGGGGACAAGATTCTTCTTTCAAAGTCCCCCTTCTTAAGGGGGATGCGAGGGGGATCAGAACTCAGCGATCGACAAGAGATACAAAGGTTTTTAGAGTTAAGTTGACACGATTGAAAGTATTGTCATGTCCCACCAGAAAATATTTTAAGAACAGACATTAGCTTAATAACTCAGAATTGACAATTAGCCAATATAAATAAATTTTTGATTAAACTCGAAATATGCGATCGCATACTTCGTAGCAATTATTGCAAAAAATCAGTATCGTATAAAGAAAGTATAAAATTTAGAGCAAAATTGCCAAAATATGTTTAAACCTAATAACTGACGGCTTATTTTAAAACGCAATGGATACAGCTAACTTTCCCTGGTTAACCACAACAATTCTGTTTCCCGTTGCTGCGGCTTTGCTGATTCCTTTAATTCCCGATAAGGATGGCAAAACCGTGCGGTGGTATGCTCTGATTGTCGGTTTGATAGATTTTGCTCTGCTTGTTTACGCTTTTTACACTCAGTACGACTTCAGCAATCCGGGACTGCAACTGGTAGAAAGCTATACCTGGGTGCAGCAACTTGATTTAAATTGGTCGGTGGGTGCTGACGGTTTATCGATGCCGCTGATTTTGCTGACTGGTTTTATCACTACGCTGGCTACTTTAGCAGCTTGGCCGGTCACATTTAAACCTAAGCTTTTTTACTTTTTGATGCTGACAATGTACGGCGGCCAAATCGCAGTTTTTGCCGTGCAGGATATGTTGCTATTTTTCCTGGTTTGGGAACTGGAATTAGTCCCGATTTACCTGATTTTGTCGATCTGGGGCGGCAAAAAACGCCTCTACGCAGCAACTAAGTTTATCCTGTACACGGCGGGCGGTTCGCTGTTTATTTTGGTTGGTGCGCTGACGATGGCGTTTTATGGCGATACGGTGACTTTCGATATGCGGGCGATCGCACTTAAAGACTTTGCACCCAATATCGAATTGCTACTATACGCAGGTTTCTTAATAGCTTACGGTGTCAAACTGCCGATTTTTCCCCTCCACACTTGGCTCCCCGACGCTCACGGTGAAGCCACTGCACCCGCCCACATGTTGCTAGCAGGAATTCTCCTGAAAATGGGCGGCTACGCTTTGCTCAGAATGAATGCGGGAATGCTCCCCGACGCTCACGCTACCTTCGCACCGCTGTTAGTAATTTTGGGCGTAGTTAACATTGTTTACGCCGCCTTAACTTCTTTTGCTCAGCGCAATTTGAAGCGAAAAATTGCTTATTCTTCGATTTCCCACATGGGGTTTGTACTAATCGGGATAGCTTCGTTTACCGATTTGGGTGTTAGCGGTGCAATGCTGCAAATGGTTTCCCACGGTTTGATCGGGGCGAGTTTGTTCTTTATGGTAGGCTGCACTTACGATCGCACTCACACCCTCATGCTCGATGAAATGGGCGGTGTTGGGAAGAAAATGCGTAAGGTTTTTGCGATGTGGACTGCTTGTTCTATGGCTTCCTTGGCATTGCCGGGAATGAGCGGTTTTGTAGCAGAATTGATGGTGTTTGTAGGTTTTGCAACCAGCGATGCTTACAATCCGGTGTTTAAGGTTTGCGTGGTATTTCTGGCGGCTGTCGGGGTGATTTTGACTCCGATTTATCTGCTGTCAATGCTGCGGGAAATCTTCTACGGCCCGGAAAATAAGGAATTGGTGGAACACGAGGAATTGGTGGATGCGGAACCGCGAGAAGTGTTTATCATCGCTGCGCTGTTAGTGCCGATTATCGGCATTGGTTTGTATCCGAAGATGCTGACTCAGGTTTATGATGCGACTACTGTACAGTTGACTGCAAAGCTGCGGGATTCTGTGCCGTCGCTGGTGGCTAAGGCTGCTGCGGATAAAACAGTGTCTTTGCGTGCACCTGCGATCGAGCCTAGTAAGTTGTAATTTGCACTGGATGCAAGGAAGAAAACCCCCAAACCCATTTTAAAATGGGTTTGGGGGTTTGATATTTTTTTCGCGACAAAGCAGGGAAACTTTTGCTGTCAAGCAATTAAAATTTGGGTTGAAAAACAAAGTGAGTATGTGGCATAATTAATAGTCATGCTGCGGAGCGCTCTGTTAGCATAAATTTAGTATTTGACCCCTATATTCAAAGAAGTAAGTTATGTCGCTGCTTAAAAACGCTATTGACTCCATACAGGTGGGTGTTGAAGACTATCTGATGGAGGACGAAAGAAGATACCTGTCTGCGGTGAGAAACATTTGCGCTGGAATACTTCTTCTCTACAAAGAAAAATTAAAGCGCTTATCGCCAGAACATGACAAAGAAGTTTTAATCAAACAATCGATCAAGCCTATTTGTGATGAAAAAGGTAACATCTCATTTGTTGGAGATGGTGATAAAACAGTAGATGTTCACACAATTGAGAAAAGATTTAAAAGCCTGAATATAAAATATGATTGGAGCAGATTTAAAGAGCTCAATAAGCTCCGCAATAATATAGAACATTACTATACAGATAAGTCGCCCAGTGCAGTTATTGAAGTCATTGTGAAGTCATTTCTTGTAATTCAAGATTTCATTAGTCAACATTTAGAGGAAGAACCGTGTGACCTTCTTGGTGAAGAGTGCTGGCAAACTCTATTAGACACAGCAGAAGTGTACAAAGCTGAAGAGGAAAATTGTAGACAATCCTTTGAGGATTTTGGCTTTAAAAGCTCGCTATTAGAGTATATAGTAGAAAGTATTAGATGTCCAGACTGCCACTCAAATTTAATCAAAGCTCAAGATAAAGATAACATTTTTCCCTCTTTGAGTTGTAGCTCATGTAGTAAATCTTTTGAGGTGAATGATGCAGTAGAAGAAAAATGCCAATCATATGATGATGCTGAAGATGAAGATAGTCTTGCTCACTGTAACGATTGTACAGGCTTGTCATCTGTAGTGAAATTGGGAGAGAAATGGATTTGCTTTTCTTGCCATAAAATTCACAACGATAACGATGTAGGCTGCTGTGAATACTGTAATAGATTTATTGCGGGAAATTTAGAAGATAGTTTTGTATCAGGTTGCTTAATGTGTGAAGGTCAAAAGGGACATTACATGAATTCAAAAGCATACGATTAAGGTGTCCCCAGTGGACACGGCATAACAACGCCCATGCACCCGACAGTCGAATGAGCTTTATACTGAGGCATTTTTATGTTAAGTGTGACAGTTGACGAAATTCAGCGCGATCCTTCAAAGTATCTGCGTCAAGTGGAAGCAGGTGCAACTTTTGTGATCCTGCTTGCAGATAAGCCGATCGCCGAACTCAGACCTATTTCTAGCAACAAGCAATTGCGACCATTCGGTTTGTGTGCAGGCGAGTTTACCGTTCCAGATGATTTCGACGCTCCTTTGCCGGAAGATATCCTCAGTGCATTTGAAGGTAAATGAAGATTCTGCTAGATACGCACATCTTTTTATGGTTCATCAGTGGTGACGCCCAGTTATCAACAGATGTTCGAGATGCAATTCGCGATCGAGATAATGAGGTCTATTTGAGTGCAGTTTCAGTCTGGGAAGCAATTGTCAAGTACCAGTTGGGTAAGTTACCTCTGCCGGAACATCCCGAAACATATTTGCCCAAACAGCGCGATCTTCATCAAATTGTCAGTCTTTCTCTTGATGAAAGTAGCGTAGCTCAACTGGCTAAACTGCCACCATTACATCGCGATCCATTTGATAGAATGCTGATCTGTCAAGCTTTACAGAATGGTATGACTATTGCGACAGTAGATGGAGCAATTCGTGCCTACTCAGTCAGCATTATGTAGCATTGTAAATGAGCTATCATATCCATAACAGGATCAAAAGTTACAAAAAAGAGGGAATGTATGCAAACAATCCTTTTGAGTCGTGAAGAAGTCGCCCGTCGTGCGAAACATTTGTATGAGAGCACCATCGGCCAAAAAATTGAGTTAGAAGAGAATATTGGCAAGATGGTCATCATTGACATTGAAACAGGTGACTACGAAGTAGATGAAACTGGGCTAAAAGCCGCACATAGTCTGAGGGCAAAGCATCCGTATGCTCGACTTTTTGGCATTCGTATTGGTTACAATGTGGCAGCCTCGTTGGGTGGTGTAATGGAGCGTGTCAACAAGTGATTTCTGGTATTGTGACTGATAGGCACGCGATCGCCATTGTTGACATTTCTCCTCCCAAGTGGCTCGACTTCCCGATCGAGTTTGTCATAGATACGGGCTTCACTGACTACCTATGTTTGCCACCGGAGGCTGTTACCTTGCTGGGATTGCCGTTCCTGTACGATCTGCCTGTAAACTTAGCAGATAACAGTGAAGTCCTAGTAGCAGTTCACGAAGCAATCATTCTTTGGGATGGGGAAGAACGAGAAGTTCGTATATTCGCTACAGGGCGAAGGCCTCTGATTGGAACTGCTTTGCTGGATGAGCAAGAACTTGTGATTCAGTTCACTGAGGGGGGATTGGTGATGATAGAAGAGTTGTAGTTTCCAACGCTCGATCGCAATAACCATACTTCAAAATTAACTGTGGGCGATCACCATTGAATTCTGTAATTCTGTGCGATCGCCCTTTTAGTCTTTACTCTTAACTGTTCTTGTTTCTATACTTGCCAGGAAGAAGCGATAATAAATAAGATGCCATTTTAATTCTAAGAGTGTGCTAGCCATGACGCTTGTTACTCGATCGTGCGTTAGCGAAGCCCTGGAAGAGGATCGCTAAGTTGAAAACCTTGTCTGCAAGTGAACAAAATGCGTTAGCGAAGCCCTCGAAGAGGATCGCCTCAATGATTTTGGAAGAACTTCAAGACGATCTAAAATGCGATCGAGCATTTGCGAGTTCTCCCGATGTTCTTGCCAAACTTGCAGCCTTCGCAATGGCTGAGTATCGCGCAGGTAAAACCGAAAAACTCGATATTTGCTAGAATAGAAGCACTAACAAAACTGCAACTCATGCTAAAAACTATTGAAGGCATTTATCAGAATGGGCAGATTCAGCTAGCCTCGCTACCACAAGATGTTAGCGATCGCTCTCAAGTTCTTGTCACCTTTCTCGATCCTCGCAAAATCGATCCAATTAAACTGCGCGAATTAATCGATCGGTTAGAAACAATTGCAGGTATTCAGCAAGGCTTCGAGGAACTCAACGCCGGACTTACTCGCCCGATCGAAAATTTTGTCCAAGAAATGCAGCAGAAATATGACATTTCAGGTTGAAATTACCCCGATCGCCTCTGGTGAAATTGAGCAAGCCTACCGCTGGTATCGAGAACGTAATCCCGATTTTGCCGATCGCTGGTTTCGAGGCTTAATGAATGAAATCGCCACACTCCTAGAAAAACCTCGACGCTGTTCTTTAGCAGTTGAAAGTGATATTTTTCCTGAATAAGTTCGGCAGTTACTTTATGGTAAATCCAAAAACATTTACCGAGTATTGTTTGCGATTCGAGATACTAAAGTTTATGTATTGTATGTCCGCCATAGCGCTCGATCGCCCTTAACCGCAGAGGATTTGGATGAGAGTTTCTAGTCTTATTGTTATACGAGGAGATTGACTTTTGAATAGGCTACAAAGATTAACCCTCAATGGATTTAAGTCTATTAAGGCAATAGATATTCAGCTACATCCCCTAAATATCCTGATTGGAGCAAATGGAGCAGGCAAGAGCAATCTCATCTCGTTTTTCAAGATGCTCAACGAGATGATGGCTGGACGCTTCCAACAGTTTATTGGTGTATCTGGTCGTGCTCAATCCCTCCTATATTTTGGACCTAAGACAACACCCCAAATAGAAGCAAAACTAGAATTTGAAGTCGAAAATGGGGTGGATTCCTATCATTTTCGGCTGTTTCATGCGGCTGGTGATACCCTTATTTTTGCCGAAGAGACTTTGAGCTTTCTGCAAACAGGCAGGACATCCCCAAGAACTGATGAATTAGGTGCAGGACATCAGGAAACCAGAATCAAAGAAGCAGCAAAGGAAGGTAAGCAAACGGCTAAAATGCTCGAATATTTGCTGAATCGTTGCCGTGTATACCATTTTCATGACACATCTTCTACGGCGGGAGTCCGACAATCCTGTTACGTTGGTGACAGCCGATGGCTAATGCCCGATGCTGGAAATTTAGCTGCATTACTTCTCAGGTTTCGTGAAGAAAATGAGGGTGCAGCTTATCAACGCATTATCGGAACCATCCGTCTTATTGCACCGTTCTTCGATGACTTTGTTCTTGAGCCAGACGCATCTAATCGCGTCATTCTCAACTGGCGAGAAAAGGAGTCCGATCGGGTATTTGGGCCGCATCAATTTTCAGATGGTACTTTGCGTGCCATATGTCTTGCCACGCTCCTCTTACAGCCAGAAGATGAACTGCCAGAACTCATTGTCGTTGATGAGCCGGAATTAGGGCTGCACCCCTACGCTCTAAATGTTGTGGCAGATTTGTTTAGTAAGGCTGCACTCCATACGCAAATTCTCATTAGCACTCAATCTAGTTCTTTCTTGGATAATTTCGATCCTGACGATGTAATTGCGGTGAATCGAGAGGGCAAGGAATCGCAATTTAAGAGGCTAAATCCCACCAAATTAGATGCTTGGCTTGACGAGTATAG
Source organism: Microcoleus sp. LEGE 07076 (assembly GCF_015207455.1). Classification (GTDB taxonomy): domain Bacteria; phylum Cyanobacteriota; class Cyanobacteriia; order Cyanobacteriales; family Microcoleaceae; genus Microcoleus. Next base: position 18,574 of record NZ_JADEWV010000061.1, on the reverse strand, counting down.
TCTGGGAGAAATTTGGGAGAAAAATATCATTGGGGGAGGGCCGCATTAATGGCGCGTCTTTACCTATTTGCCGAAGGACAAACCGAGCAGACATTCGCTGACATTTTGATAAAACCGCAGTTAGCTCGATATGACGTATTTATGCACAATCCCATACTTATTGCTCATGCAAAAAAGAAGGGTCAGGTGCATCGAGGTGGCGGTCGTAAGTATGTGCCGATGAAGAATGACATCATACGTTTTCTGAAGCAAGAGAAAGCCCCGGATGTGTTCTTCACAACTATGATTGATTTATATGCTCTTCATCCCGATTTTCCGGGATTAGCTGAGTCTGAGAGTATGCGCCAAGATCCCCTACATCGAGTTGAATTCTTAGAGCAACGCTTTGCAGAAGATATTGGTGACAATCGGTTCATTCCTTATATTCAGTTACATGAATATGAAGCATATCTATTTTCGGCACCAAAGTGTTTTGAATATCTTGATGCCGGACGCACAAAAGAGATTGAAGCTCTCCAAGCTATCGCTAGTCAATATCAGACACCTGAGTTCATCAATGATGGGCTGCAAACAGCACCTAGTAAGCGTATCATGGCGCAGTTTCCTGATTACGGAAAAGCGAAGTCTACTTTTGGATCACAGTTAGCTGAAAAAATTGGATTGCCAGTAATTCGGAGCAAATGCTCTCACTTTGATAAATGGATGTCACGACTTGAATCTTTGAATGAGAAAGGCGTTAGTAGTTGAGTGGAGCGCAAAAAATTACTAAGAGAGCGATCGCCATTCAATTGGGTGCGATCGCTCTCTTAGTTTCTAGCATTATTGTTCTACGAAGAGTTCTGTCTTCAGAAAGGGCGATCGCACCCTCGCAAGTTTCGATTCGCTTAACTTGCCAGGAAGAAGCGATAATAGATAAGATGCCATTTTGATTGTAAGAGTGTTCTAGCCATGACGCTTGTTACTCGATCGCGCGTTAGCGAAGCTTGCAGCTATTGGATCGCCTGAATGATTTTGGAAGAACTTCAAGACGATCTAAAATGCGATCGAGCATTTGCGAGTTCTCCCGATGTTCTTGGCGTTACTTGCAGCCTCCGCAATGGCTGAGTATCGCGCAGGTAAAACCCAAGAACTCGATCCAGAAACATTGTGAAGTAGTGAGCTATCATATCCATATCGATCGGATATATAGCTATTAGAGATTGCTCATGAAGATTAAAGCGATTATCTGGCAAGAAGATGGTGTATGGTGCGGCTCAGTTCCAGCACTTCCAGGTTGTCACACATGGGGAGAGAGTTATGAACAGTTATTAGAGATGCTGGAAGATGCTGTTCAGGGTTGGCTTGAAGTCGCTAGTCAGCAAAATGAACTTGCGCCCGATAAACAGTTAATTGAGTTATCTCTATGAAATCTGTTTCTGGCAAAGCACTCTGCAAAATTGTTGAGCGATATGGTTGGGAGCTAAAAAGAATTACTGGTAGCCATCATATCTACGCAAAAGAGGATGTTGCGGTTATACTCTCTATTCCTGTGCATAGCAATCGAGACTTACCTACTGGAACCTTGAGAATACTTCTTAAGGATGCTGGGATTACGGAGGAATATCTGTAACAGTATCCCGCAATAAGCGTGCGATCTCCCTTTGAGTTTTTAGTCTTAATTGTTCTTTTTTGCAAGATAGATAGGTTATATTTAAAGCTGTTGCGTTTTGCTTAAAAATCAAGCTGTTTGAATTTAACTTTATGAGAACGTTCCACTGCGGTTGTTGAGAAAGACGCAGATCAGCCGATCGCCGAACTCAGACCTATTTCTAGCAACAAGCAATTGCGACCATTCGGTTTGTGTGCAGGCGAGTTTACTGTTCCAGATGATTTCGATGATCCTTTGCCGGAAGATATCCTCAGTGCAGACGGTTATAGTTGACGCAATCTGTCGAGCTTTTTTAACTCTTGTGACTGTTCTTGCAATCGAGTTTCGAGCTTCTGACACACAAGTTCGCATAAATCAAAAATCATCGGATCGGTGATTTGATAGTAAACGCTGACTCCCTGTGGCTGCCGTTGAACGATCCCTGCCTGGGTCAAAATCTTGAGGTGCTTGGAAACATTCGCTTGCCCCAGCCCTGTTTCCTCAATGATTTCAGTGACATTTTTAGTACCACTCTTGAGCGCACACAGCACTTGCAGCCGACTCAGCTCTGATAGAACTTTGAAGTAATCGGCAACCTGAGCCAGAGCTGAAACTGGGATTTGAGACATAAGCAGGAGTTTGTTGACTAGAGTTTTGACTTGACTTATTTACTATATTACTCTATTGTAATATTGTCCATAGATAGAGAACCATAGCTATGCTGTTTCGTCAACTTTTTGACCGGGAAAGTAGCACCTATACTTATCTGATTGCCGATCGCGATTCCGCAGAAGCCCTCTTGGTCGATCCAGTCTTGGAACAGGTTGAGCGAGACCTCAAGTTGGTCAAAGAACTGGGTTTGACGTTGCGTTATTGCTTGGAAACTCATGTTCATGCCGATCACATTACCAGTGCATCTCAACTGCGGGAAGCAACAGGCTGTGTGAGTGTGGTTCCAGCCCAAGCACAGGTTAAATGTGCAGACCGTTTTATCCAATCGGGGGAAACGCTACAGCTTGGATTGGTTGCAGTGCAGGCGATCGCCACACCAGGACACACAGATAGCCATATGGCATACCTCGTCAATGGAACTCACTTGCTGACCGGCGATGCGTTATTTATTCGCGGCTGTGGACGCACAGATTTTCAAAGTGGGGACGCCGGAACCTTGTTTGATTCAGTCACTCAACACTTATTCACCTTGCCTGATTCTACCTCGATCTATCCAGGACACGACTATCGCGGGCAAACTGTTTCTTCCATTGAGGAAGAAAAACGCTGGAACCCTCGGTTTGTCGGGCGCAGCCGGGATGAGTTTATTCAATTTATGAATGCACTAAATCTGCCCAATCCTCAAAAAATGATGGAAGCTGTGCCAGCGAATGAACGGTGTGGCAACCTAACTTCAATTTTAGCTTAAACCTTAGATATATTTTATTTGGAGTAACACAATGACAATGACTAACGATACTCAAATTCAAGAAATTGATGCTCAAACATTGAAACAATTGCTTGAGGAAAACGCCGTAACTTTAATAGATGTTCGAGAAACTGCTGAATATGCAACTGAACGGATTTCCGGCGCAAAATTGCATCCACTTTCACAATTCGATCCACTTCAAGTACGACCGTCTGAGGGACAAAAACTCGTTCTTTATTGTCAATCTGGAAATCGCTCTGCCAAAGCCGCCAGACAATGTTTAGATGCAGGATTTAATTCTGTGATTCATCTGCGTGGCGGAATTCCTACTTGGAAAAATGCAGGTTATCCTATTGAAAAAAGTCAAAATGCACCGATTAGCCTATTTCGACAGGTGCAAATCGTTGCAGGGTCATTGGTTGTGCTGGGAACAGTTTTAGGAGTGTTGGTCTCGCCTAATTTTTTAATTTTGAGTGGATTTGTAGGTGCTGGCTTAGTGTTTGCAGGAGTCACTAACACCTGTGCAATGGGAATGCTATTGGCAAAGTTACCTTACAACCAACAAGCAGGAAATAAACCATGATCTGGATCATTGGACATTTCCTGGCAGTTGGTATTGGTGTGAGTTTAGGCTTATTGGGCGGTGGTGGTTCTGTGTTAGCACTGCCTGTGCTGGTTTATGTTATGGGTGTTGCGCCAAAACCTGCGATCGCCATGACTTTGATTATTGTGGGAACTGTTAGCTTATTGGGCAGCATTCCCCATGCCAGGCGTGGCAATCTTAATTTCAAAACCGCAGTTATTTTTGGAAGTGCGACCATGTTGGGGGCTTACCTGGGTGCAAGAATAGCGACGCTACCCTTGATTACCAGCGCATTCCAGATGACTCTATTTGGACTGTCGATGTTGATTGCCGCCGGATTGATGATTTATCGCACCAGCAAGTCAAAGCCTGTATCTAGTCAGGATGAACTAGATGCTGTTGAGTATGTCAAACCCGTTTGTAAATACTGCTGGCTATGGCTGATGACTGAAGGGATTGCAGTAGGTGTTTTAACAGGATTGGTTGGTGTGGGGGGTGGGTTTGCGATCGTCCCAGCCTTGGTTTTGTTGGGAAACATACCCATGCGACAGGCGATCGGAACTTCTCTCCTAATTATTGCGTGTAATTCTGTTGCGGGGCTGCTCGGTTATTTAGGGCATATTTCCCTAGACTGGAATCTCACGGTTTCATTCACATTTTTAGCTGGATGTGGGACAGTGATTGGAGCTTATTTAGCACAGTTCATTCCAGCGCCACAACTGCAAAAAAGTTTCGGTTACTTCCTGGTAGTAGTTGCCACATTTGTATTAGTCCAAAATCGTGATAGTTTACAAGGACTCAAAAAGTCATCTACTCAGCAGCAACCTCACAACGCACTGTCTTACGGACGGGAGATTTCGGCTGGGATGCCGAGGTAATCTGTGGTCAATCATCTTAGCCGTTAGATCGCGATCGTAATATCCAACACTTCAAAATTACCAGATTTGTTGATCGCTCTTCAATTCGGTGCGTTAGCGTTAGCGTTAGCGTTAGCGAAGCGATCCGAAGGAAAGCGATCCGAAGGAAAGCGATCCGAAGGAAAGCCCTCGAAGAGGAGCGCCATTGTAGTTTTTAGTCTTAATCTACCTGGAAAAATTAGGTTCCCTCACATTAGGGAAGGTTTCAAAATTCCGCCGCACCCAATCCATCCCCACTTCATTATTGAGTTTAATTTTCTGAGGCGTATTTGGATAAATTTTCCCTAAAATATCCGCATCTTGATCGACGACAACTTTGCCAAAATTCAGATACGTATTCCCCAACATTTTAAATAGAGGATGCTTCGCTTGACCAAATAGCAAAATATAAGTCCGCGTCCGATTCTCGGCTTCTGGTACGAATATATGACACTGTGCAGCTTTGCCAAATGGCATTTCTCCATGAAAAATTACTAGGGATGGGAAGTGATTTTCTAAGTGAGCTTTAATGGTGCTGGGTAGTAAAAACAAATCTGGTTTTATGAGCTTTTCTGCCAAACTGTAAGGGGCGGTAGGCATATCGTAAAACGCATGGGATTGATGTCCTTCATCGATGAATTGATGAAATTCGACATCGGTAATCCGAAACAAGTCTCGATGAGTGCCGTTTTGATGATTGTAGTCGTGCATATTCAGCAGCATTGTCAGCAAATCTGTCTCGATACTGCGATCGGCGGTATGCCCGATAAAGTAGTAAGTTTCGGCGATTTTATGGAGCACATTGGGGATGGGAACTTGCGGCTCGTATTCCCCATAAGACCAAATCAAGTTACCTTGAATAATCAAATTTAATGGTTTTAGTAAGGGCAATGTTTTCTGCTTCGATCCAGGCAATACGGTGCAGCCTTCAGGATCAAATTTCAGGGCATGAAACGGGCAGACAACACTACTTGTGCGATCGCCTTCAGCTTCGCACCATCCTTCAGACAGCATTGCTCCCATGTGCGGACAGGCGTTGGGCAAGGCATGGATAGCTTCGGCAGCATCTTTCCACATTACATAATCGCTGCCATGTAAGGAAATTTTGCGAGGCTGGTTCGCTGTCAGCATTGACTTATGTGCCAACAACCAAGGCGCACCGGGAAGCATAGACGGCATGGTGTTCTCCTTTAAATATAAAATTGTGATAGATTTGTCGCTTTTCTAGAATATGACAGAATATTCGCATTCGTCAAGTAGTTTGCGCCGTCAACCGAAACAGCAGCGGGGTAAAGAAAGAGTCGAGAAAATCTTGGATGCAGCAGCAGCAGTGTTTGACGAGGTGGGCTATTGGGAGGCGACAACCCATCTAATTGCAGCAAAAGCAGGGACAGCGATCGGTTCTCTGTATCAGTTTTTTCCTGATAAAGCTGCGATTTTTAATGCTATGGAACTGCGTCATGCCGATCGCGTGAAGGCGATGTGGGCCCAGACGAACACGCCGGAAATCGTTCAGTCACCGCTGCGCGAAATGATTCATACCCTTGTTACTGCTGTTGCTGAGATGTTTGAACAGCCTGTATCGCGGGTGGTATTCGTGCAGTTTTATATAGGGCGGGAGATGTTCCAGTCGATCGATGAAAGCATGACTCAAGAGGCGATCGACTTTATGGCAAGTCTGTTGCAGCAAAGAAATCCCAGCTTGGGGGAGGCGCAATGCAGCTTGTTAGCGGAGGTTTGCGTTCACAGCAGTAATGCTGTCATTCTGTCGGCACTTCGCAATCGCGATCGACAGCATCGCCAACAACTGGTACAGCAGATTGAGGATTTGTTGGTGTCGTATTTAGAGCCGTATGTGGGGGAAGGTCGATCGAGCCTTGTAATGAAAGTAATGAAATGTCCGCATTGTCGATCGGATCGGTTGTCCAAAAACGGTTGTAGACGGGGAAAGCAGTGCTATCTCTGTAAGGAATGTGGTAAACAGTTTGTCGAGAATTCCGTGCGATCGGTTATGTTGAATCCGACAAAATCTGAGTTGTAGTTTCCCATATTCGATCGCCATACCCAACACTTCAAAATTACCGCTGGTGCGATCGCCCTTCAATGAGCGTGGATCGCCCTTTAAGTTTTTAGTCTTAATCTAAGATCATGCGATCGAGCGATTGAAGCTTTTAAGCAGACAGTTAAAGTATTTTAGAACACCAATGCTGAAGACAAGCTAACAGACGTTACACTACTCTTGCAAGAAGTTCAGCGACAGCGAGAGCGACTGTAGGAGGAATCGCCAGAACAAGTTACAAACTTTTATCGCTCCATCAGGAACCCGAAAAGATATATGATACTCTTAACCGGATCATCTCTTCCCAGATATGTTCTACTGTTCTAATCCCAGGTGCTCTAATCCTTTCAATCCCGACAACTCTAAATTTTGTCAAAGTTGCGGCGAACCCGACCTCACACCTCTATTCAGGAACCGCTACCGCGTGATTCGACTGTTGGGCGAAGGAGGATTTGGCAGAACTTACGAAGCGGTAGATATCGATCGCATGGACGATTCCTGCGTCATCAAGCAGTTTGTGCCCCAAGTTGAGGGAACATCAGCACTTGAAAAGGCTACAGAACTGTTTAAGCAAGAAGCGAAACGACTTTACGAACTCGGCGAACATCCCCAAATTCCTCGATTAATTGCTTATTTTGAACAAGACAAGCGACTTTATTTAGTACAAGAATTGATTGAGGGACAAAATTTACTAGCTGAATTAACTCAGCAGGGCGTTTTTAACGAAGAAAAAATTTGGCAGTTGCTGGCAGATATTTTGCCAATTCTCAAATTTGTGCACGATCGCCACGTCATTCACCGAGACATCAAACTTGAGAATATCATCCGCCGCCGCACCTCTGCTAACTCATCCTTTCCCAAGTCAGGAAACTTTCGCAATTCGGCTTTCCGCAGAGGAGGGCGGGGAGAATTAGTTTTGATTGATTTCGGCGTTTCCAAACAAGTGACCGGTTCGCTGGTCAGCAAAGTCGGCACCACCGTCGGAACCCCCGGATATTCCCCGCTGGAACAAATGCGGGGTCAAGTTTTCCCCGGAAGCGATTTGTACAGTTTGGGGATAACTTGCCTGAGACTGCTAACTAAATGTTTGCCAAAAATTGACGGTTCCGACGACCTTTACGACCCGATTAACGGCGGCTGGATTTGGAGAGAACGCTTGCCTGCCGGTACAAACATCAGCAGCGAGTTGGCAACAATTTTAGATAAATTAATTCAAGATTATCTCAAAAATAGATATCAATCTGCTGATCAAGTAATCAAAGCTTTAAATCTATATTCTCTACCTCCACCCCCCCATTTTGGTAAGGGCGGACAACTTAATTTAAATAATTATTCGGAGACCAAGGCAGCCCTACCTCCGCTAAATGCTTACCTGACCGAGACGGAAAAACTTGCTATCAATACTCCGCTCAATCACAGCAAGCAAACAAACAGCAATCTCTCTGTCAATCAGAGGGTAAAATCCAACACCAATCCGCCTCCAAACAAGGGATTGCAAAGGATTGCTACTGTCAAAAGCACCTTTGAATTTCAGGTGGTGACAGTAGACAAGCGCGGGCAGCAAACTAATATTAACAGCCGGAAAGCGCGTTTTTTTGAAGAAAATCTCGGTAGAGGTACAGTCATGGAAATGGTATCTGTTCCTGGCGGTACTTTCCTGATGGGCAGCCCAAAAAATTCGGACGACAGCGACGAAAAACCCCAGCACTCAGTAACTTTAGCTTCTTTCTATATCGGCAAATTTACCGTCACTCAGTCGCAATGGATAGCAGTTGCAGCGCTGCCGGAAATTAAAATATTTCTCAATCCTGATCCTTCCCGTTTTAAAGGTGTCAATCGACCGATAGAAAATGTATCTTGGTACGAAGCGGTGGAGTTTTGCGCTCGACTTTCTCGCAAAACTGGCAAGAAGTATCGCTTGCCTACCGAGGCCGAATGGGAATATGCTTGTCGGGGGCAAACTATGACGGCGTTTCACTTTGGGGAAACGATTACCAGTGAGTTAGCAAATTACAACGGAAATGCTAATTATGCTGACGCGCCGAAGGGAGTTTATCGATTTCAAACTACTGATGTTGGCATTTTTAAGCCGAATGCTTTTGGATTGTACGATTTGCACGGCAATGTGTGGGAATGGTGCGCGGATGCTTGGCACAATAATTACAACAGTGCGCCTGCTGATGGCAGCGTTTGGGAGTCTGGCGGCGACTCTTCGCTGAGGTTGTTGCGGGGCGGTTCTTGGAACGATCATCCTCCTAATTGTCGCAGCGCGTGCAGGCTTCGATATCAGCCGGATTGCAAGGCTAGTATTGTGGGTTTTCGTGTGGTTGTTTCTGTTGTTTGATATTGTGTATCCGCACTTTTTAACTTAACTAAAACTCAACCAGCTAAAAACTGTTTCAACAGTCAATTCTAACTCAATTCCATTAAGTATTGGCAAATCAGTTGCACCTTCGTACAATTCCACTCTTTGCCCGGGAAATACCGCTAAAATACTTTCTTCTTCTGGAATGATTAACCACCCCAATTCAGTGGCTTGTTGCGAACAAGTAAGTAATTTAGCAAGCACTTTTGTTTGGCTTTGTTCGGGAGAAAGAATTTCAATCGCCCAGTCTGGATAAATCTCAAAGCGGTTAGCAATTCTACCAGATGATAGAAAGGGAATTCTTTCCCACCGGAATACTGCTACATCTGGGACGATTGATGCACCGCCGAAAGTGCAACGTAACTCTGGAAAAGCATAAGCAATCTTTGGTGTTTCGACTATTTGGTTGATCGCATTGCAAAGCTTACCCTGCAATCTGCTATGTTCACCTTGAGGCATGGGTTTTTGAATGATTTCTTTGTTGATATATTCGCAAGCTGGCTCCGTTTCTGGAAGTTTTAGGAACTCCTCTAAGTTGGGCGATATTTTAATGACTGTAGTCATAGGTCAAATTGATTTTAGATTTTAGATTTTAGATTTTAGATTTTAAATTGGATAGGTATCAGAACCCCGACTTATTGAAAAAAACGGGGTTCTGATAACTACTTGTTGAGGATAATTATTGCCTCAACCGGCTTTCTTCTGAGGAGCCACCATGCGCTCTACACTCATAGCAGCGACGCTCAACGTCACCACAGCCATGCCGAGAATTGCCACAGGCTGCAACTTCTCGTTGATAATTACAAACCCGAAGAGTGCGGTCATCGCCGGCCCCAAAGTGCCAATTACTGAGGCTAAGGCCGCGCCTGCAAACCGGATGGCAAAATTGTTCAAAAGATAGCTAAACAGGGTCAGAACCCCTAAAACAACGCCTCCGGCAATCAAACCCGGCCATACATTTGGGTCGATTTGAGGAGCTAAATTTTCCGAGAGCGGCACCCACAAACTCAGGGCGGAAAATACAAAAATCGTGGCGAAATTAACTAAACTAAAAGGAATCGGGTGGAGCTTGCCTGCGGCCATTTGCGTCAGCAATACGTAACCGGCAAACATAATTCCAGCGCCGAGTGCTGCGGTGACTCCCACTCCGACATTGCCGCCGCCGGGAGCTGGGCTGGCAAAACTGGGCCACCCGGCTAAAATCAAGCCTGCGGTAATCCCGCAGATTGCTAAAAAGCCGATCGTGCTGGGGCGAGCGCCAAACAAGATCCAAGAACCTAGTACGGTGACGATCGGGTAAATAAAGAAAATCGTAATCGCAATCCCCGCCGGAATATTGCCGATCGCCAAATAAATCAAAACCTGAGACAAAAACAGAAAAAAGGCGCTTCCTACAACTTTGCTCCACAAAACTCGATCGCCCGACTGGAACAACCGCCTAATATCTTTCCACACAGAAGGATACAGAAAAGTTGCCAAGACCGGCATCAAAGCCATCACCACGATCAGCCGCATCAACAAAATCAACAAAGAATTGCCAAAACCTGGAGTTACCACCCCCGGAAGTTCAAACAAGCCAAAAATCATCCGAGGATTTCTGCTTTTAATCAAAATCCTCAAACAAACATTAAACAGCGACAATACCACCGCCGAAGACAAAGCCAGAATCAAACCCGCTTGCACTTGAGAAGATGCTTTAGCAATTGCAGCAGGTGCATCAGAAGGCTGCGGCACAGAATCGCGCGGCGCATCCACAGGTGCTGGCGCTATAGCTGGCGGGCGGACAGAATTAGCTGATTCCTCGGCATAGGAATCTCGGGCATCGAAAGGATTGTCAAGATATTCTTCTTGTTCTTCTTCGAGTTCTTCCCTGATCCGGTTTACAAGATTTTGTAACAGCTCTTCCCCTTGCCGTTCTAGGGTTTGCATATTATTGAGCCGCATGGAAAGCTCGCTTTCATAGCTGCTCAAATCTTGTTCGAGCATCTGGAAACTGCGATCGATCCTTTGATCGAGCGCAGACAGCAACTCCGAGGCCCGTTCGTCGTAGTTGTTCGGCGGCATCGGTATCGGGAATTCGCCGCTGGGAATCGGGCTGCTGAGAGAATGTCCCGAGTTAGCGCTGAGTTCGCTGAACCGCTGCACCAACAAATCCTGCAAATTGTGAGCCAAAACTTGAGCCAACTGCTTCAGCCACAACTGCTGCTGCTGAATGTATCGCCCCGACAGAGATTCCATTTGCTGGGACTGCAATTTGCGATATTGCTGTCTGAGGTCTTCAATATCGTCAATCAGGTGATTTTTTTCACTTTGCAGCCGTGTAATGTCTTGATTTAACTGACCTTTGACATTTTGATGCAAAGAGTCCAATTCCTGAATCACTGAGTCGAGGACTTCTTGGGCTGATTGTGCATCCCCTGGGTCGTCTTTTGACGAGTATACGTTCCGCTGCGCCATTAGCCTATAACCTCTAATTTAAACTGCACGTTCAGTGTTCTTAAGTATTTTTGCAAAGTAGAGTCCAACTTCCAGTCATTTTCTGTAAAATATCCCTGACACTGTTTAATCAATATTAGTCGCTTGGGTTGAAGATGTGAGAAAATTGCGATCGCCCCAAAAACACTTTGTGCAATTAGAAATCATACTACAGCTTGAGCTGTACACCGATTGCTCTGGGTCATTTTCGGATCTGAAACCAGCTTGCCAAAAGAATGCCGCTGCTGCCCTGCCGCCAACCCCGATTCAGTCACTTCTCTATTTTTTGACCGCAATCGGCAGCGACAGTTTTTGATGCCCAACAGTAGAATGAGGGTTCCAGCGCAATCTGCCTGCATTCGACAACGCTACTGCTGAGTTCCCAACCCAAGTTTTCTTTAAGCATTCGCACAAAACTCGGAGAAACCGGGTTTCTGGGTTAATTTCTCCTGACTAATATCAAATCCGGTAGCATCGGAATTATAAAATCGAGTCAGATCAAATCCGCGCTTCATAGTTCTGTATTCATCTCTCTCTTGTCTTCCTCTGTGTTCTCTGCGCCCTAGGTCCGGTTCAATCATTCCGATGCTACCGGAAACGATATAAACCCAAAACTCCGAGAAACCCGGTTTCTGAGGATGTTAAAAGTGTCATTTTTTTACTCGCGAAAATTTTAAGAGGCGATCGCACCGTAAAAAAGCCACCCGCGCCCTCAAAAAATTAACACATCTCATCCCCAAGAGCAACAGATATGGCATCCGAAATTCATGACAATATCTTTACAGGCGATCGACAAACTCTGAATATTTCCTCAGAAGCCGAAGTCTTTGTCTTTCCCGCATCTTTTGCCCAGCAGCGCTTGTGGTTTCTCGACCAATTCGCACCGGAAAACCCTTTCTACAATGTAGTAACAGCACTGCGATTAACTGGTTCCCTCAACTTAACAGCCTTGGAACAAACCTTCAACGAAATAGTGCGACGACACGAAACTTTGCGAACCACTTTTGCAGCGGTGTCAGGTCAACCAATGCAGATAATTTCTCTGAACTCTCAGATCACTTTTCAAATATTAGAACTGGAACATTTGCCACCAGAACAACGGCAAACAGAAGCCCAAAAAATCACCGCGACCGAATCTCTGCGCCCTTTCAATTTATCCACCGGGCCGCTGATGCGAGTCACCATTTTGCAGGTGACAAATACCGAGCATATTCTGTTGCTAAATATGCACCACATAGCCTCCGATGATTGGTCGATCGGGGTGCTGATTCGAGAACTAGAAGCTATCTATACAGCTTTGATAAATCAACAGCCATCTCCCCTGCCAGAATTATCACTACAATATGCCGACTTTGCCGAGTGGCAGCGAGAATGGCTGCAAGGAGAAGTATTAGAAACTCAGCTAGCTTATTGGCGGCAGCAATTGCACGGGATTTCAGTGTTAAATTTGCCCACAGATCGCCCTGCACCAGCTAGGCAAAATTATCGGGGAAAAACTCAATATTTAGAACTGCCCAAACAACTGAAAGACGCGCTTTTAGAGCTGTCGCAGCGAGCAGGAGCGACTTTATTTATGACATTGCTCGCAGCATTTCAAATTTTGCTTTACCGCTACTCGCAGCAAGCAGATATTGTTGTCGGTTCGCCGATCGCCAATCGCAACCGAAGTGAAATAGAAGCATTGATCGGTTTTTTTGTCAATACTTTAGTGCTGCGAACAGACTGCTCGGGAAACCCGACGTTTCGAGATTTTTTGAACCGGGTGCGGGAAGTAACCCTGGGAGCTTACGCTCACCAAGATTTGCCTTTTGAGCAACTGGTTGAGGAATTGCACCCGGAGCGATCGCCCAAACGCCACCCGCTGTTTCAAGTGGTATTCGGCCTGCAAAACGCGCCAGTGTATGAGCTAGAATTGCCGGAATTAAAGTTGAGTTCTTTTCATTTAGAAACTCAAACAACGCGCTTTGATTTAGAGCTGCATTTGTGGGAAGCTGCGGATAAGTTTAGGAGCAGGTATGGCGAAGAGTGGGAACATTCGTCTGGCCTCAGAGGCGTAGCTGTGTACAATACAGATTTATTTGATCAAGTTACCGTCGCCCGGATGCTGAGGCATTTTAAAACGCTGCTGGAAAGCATTGTCGCCAATCCAGAACAAGCAATCGCTAACTTACCTTTATTGAGCGAGAATGAAGTGAATCAATTATTAATAGAATGGAACGAGACTGGCACAGATTATCCTCAAAATAAGTGCATTCATCAGTTATTTGAAGAGCGGGCCCAGCAGCATCCCGAGGCTGTCGCCCTAACTTTCGAGGCCCAGCATTTGACTTACAAAGAACTCAACAGCAAAGCCAACCAACTGGCGGGCTATTTACAAAAACAGGGCGTGGGTGCGGAGGTTTTAGTGGGGCTTTGCGCCGATCGCTCGATCGACCTAATTGTGGGGATGTTGGCTATACTGAAAGCGGGAGGCGCTTATTTACCGTTAGATCCGAGCTATCCGCGCGATCGGTTAAACTTGATGCTAGAAGATGCTCAAGTTAAAGTCTTGCTAATTCAGGATAAATTGAGCGAAAATTTCCGAGACTTCTCCAACTCGGTGATTAAATGCGATCGCGATTCCGAACGCATCGCCCAAGAAAGTACAGAAAATCCCATTAACCAAGTAAAAACAGACAACCTAGCTTACGTCATTTACACATCAGGCTCCACAGGAAAACCCAAAGGAGTTGCTGTCACCCACAAAGCAGTAAATCGGCTAGTAATCAACACAAACTACATAAAAATAGAACCGGGCGATAAAATTGCCCAAGCATCAAACGCTTCATTCGATGCAGCCACATTCGAGATTTGGGGAGCCTTGCTTAACGGCGCTCAACTCGTGGGAATTAGCACCAATATTACCCTTTCGCCTCACGATTTAGCCTTAGAACTGCACCAACAAAACATCACCGTTCTGTTTTTAACAACCGCCTTATTTCAACAAATTGCTAGAATATTACCCCAAGCTTTTAATTCGCTGCGCTGCTTGCTGTTTGGCGGAGAAGCGGTCGATGTTAGATGGGTAAAAAAAGTTCTAAAACAAAATCCAACCACTCAATTAATTCACGTTTACGGGCCGACAGAAAATACCACATTTTCGGCTTATTATTGCGTGCAAGACGTACCCGAAACCGCAACATCAATCCCCATCGGCCGTCCGATCGCCAACACGGAAATTTACCTCCTCGATGCGGATTTGCAGCCAGTGGCGATCGGCGTTGCAGGTCAATTGTACCTCGGCGGCGACGGACTCGCACGAGGCTACCTCAACCGCCCCGATTTAACCGCTGCTGCATTCATTCCTAACCCTTTTAGCAATAAACCTGGTTCGTACCTTTATAAAACAGGTGATTTAGGTCGCTATTGGGTTGACGGCAATATCGAGTTTTTAGGCCGCATTGACGACCAAGTAAAAATTCGCGGCTACCGCATCGAATTGGGAGAAATTGAAGCGGCTTTGTGCCAGCATCCCCAAGTGCGCGAAGCAGTAGTAATTGTCAGGGAAGACATCCCCGACGATAAACATTTGGTAGCGTATGTTATTCCTGACGGCATTAAGGAAAAATCAGAAATTCACAATCTAAAATCAAGTGAATTGCGCCAATTTTTGAAACAAAAGTTACCGGGATATATGGTTCCTGCAACTTATGCAGTGTTGGAGTCCCTACCACTGACCCCCAACGGCAAAGTCGATCGCCGGGTATTACCTCAGATAGATACAAACAGCGAAGATATAACAGAAAATCATGTAGCGCCTCGGACTGATATAGAAGAGGTGCTATGTAAAATTTGGGCTAAAGTTTTGGGAAAACAGCAGGTTAGTATCTACGATAACTTCTTTGAATTAGGCGGGCATTCCCTGCTAGCAACGCAGTTAATTTCTCGCATCCGAGACGCTTTGCAACTCGAGTTACCTGTTAGCAATTTGTTTGAGTCGCCAACTGTAGCAAGTCTAGCAAAATACATTGAAACAATGCGCTGGGCTGCGAAAAATCAAACAACTACCAACAATATCGCAGATACCAGAGAAGAGGTGGAATTTTGAAAACAGCGAAGTATTCGTAGTATTTACAGGGTGCGGCGCTGTCAATAAATCCATAAGAAAAACTCCACAATCTCGCCAGCAGCCCAGCTTGTATCATTTCTCTCAAGTCTGGCTACAACCTAATTTTTGGGCGGAATTAAACGGAGCATTGTTTGCTTAACTATTTTGTCAGGTGCGAATCGATGAAATCGTCGGTTTTTATTTAAGAATTTTAGATATAGCCGCACCCTACGACTACTCTACCAACAGGATCGCAGATACTAGAGAAGAGGTGGAATTTTGAAGACAGTTGAATTTTTATCTTACCTTCGCAGTCTAGATATTAATATTTATCTTGAACAAGGAACTCGCCTGCGCTGCAATGCTCCCGAAGGAATTATTACACCAGAATTGCGCGCCGAAATTTCTCAGAAAAAAGCCGAAATTGTTTCATTTTTAAAAGCAGCTAATCGGAATTCGAGTTTCACTCCTACACCGATTGTTCCTACGGGGCGGGACGGAAATCTACCGCTTTCCTTTGCACAGCAGCGCTTGTGGTTTCTCGACCAATTAGTACCGAACAATCCTTTTTATAATGTTCCCGCAGCATTGCGTTTGACAGGTTCGCTCAATTTTTCGGCGCTGCAACAAACCTTCAATGAAATTGTGCGCCGCCACGAAGCTTTACGCACGACTTTAGCAGTAGTTTCGAGCCAACCTGTTCAGAGAATAGCTGCTGCTTTCCACCTCCCGATTAATGTAGTAGACTTGCGAAACTTGCCAAAAGAATCTCGACAAACTGAAGCAAACAGACTCACTGCCCAGGAAGCTCAACGCTCTTTCAATTTGTCCAATGGCTTGTTGCTGCGAGTCACATTATTACAGTTAGATGATGCCGAATATTTACTAATGCTGAATATGCACCACATCGTCTCCGATGGTTGGTCTATCGGAGTGCTAATTCAGGAATTAGGCGCACTTTACACGGCATTTGCTAGCGAAAAACCTTCGCCTTTACCAGCTTTGTCGATCCAGTATGCTGATTTTGCCAAATGGCAGCGCGAATGGCTGCAAGGCGATGTTTTAGAAACGCAGCTTGCTTACTGGCGACAGCAGTTAAACGGCCTTTCTATGCTAAATTTGCCTGCGGATCGACCCAGACCAGCAATTCAAAGTTACCGAGGCAAAAGGCAGTTTTTGCAACTGCCAAAACAACTGAGCGAGGCTTTAGAAACGTTGAGCCAGCGCGAAGGAGTGACGCTGTTTATGACAATGCTGGCAGCTTTTAAAACGTTGCTTTACCATTACGCGCAGCAAGAAGATATTGTTGTAGGTTCGCCGATCGCCAATCGCAACCGCAGTGAAATAGAAGCACTAATCGGTTTTTTTGTCAACAGTTTGGTGTTGCGGACAGATTTGTCGGGAAATCCTACTTTTCGGGAACTTTTAAACCGAGTCAAAGATGTAGCATTAGGAGCTTACGCTCACCAAGATTTGCCGTTTGAGAAGTTAGTAGAAGAACTGCACCCCGATCGCGCCCTGAACCAAAATCCCTTATTTCAGGTAGCCTTTGCGCTGCAAAACGCGCCCGCGCAGCCGTTGGAATTGCCCGAATTAACCCTCAGCCCGCAGCAGTTAGATGTCGGTACAGCCAGGTTTGATTTGGAGTTTCATTTGTGGGAGCGATCGCCCAACAGCTCGGGAAGCAACCAATCGCCCAGCAATAAGCTGTGGGTTGATAGCTCCGAAGGTATCAGCGGCATGGTTATTTACAGCGCCGATTTATTTGATGAAGCTACGATCGCCCGAATGTTAGGACATTTTCAAACGCTGTTAGAAAGCATTGTGACAAATCCCGAACAGCGAATTGCTAACTTGCAATATTTGAGCGCCCAAGAGCGCTATCATTTGTTAGTTGAATGCAACAATACTCAGGCAGATTATCCGCAAGATTTGTGCATCCATCAGCTATTTGAAATGCAGGCCGATCGGACACCGGATGCGGTGGCGCTGGTATTTGGAGATGAGCGAGTCACATACCAGCAGCTCAATCTCCGCAGCAACCAACTAGCACATTATCTGCAAAAAATCGGGGTGGGGGCGGAAGTTTTAGTCGGGATTTGCTGCGGGCGATCGATCGATCTGATCCTGGGGATGTTGGGTATCCTGAAAGCGGGAGGATCTTACCTCATTTTAGATCCCAGCTATCCTGTCGGGCGATCGAGCTTTATCCTAAAAGATGCTCAATTATCTGTTGTGTTAACTCAGCAGCAATGGATAGAGAATTTGCGCTCGCCCAATTTACAGATAGTTTGTTTAGACACAGACTGGGAGATGATTTCCCAAGAAATCGCCGACAATCCCACCAGCGCCGTCACAGCCGAAAATCGGGTATACGCGATTTACACCTCCGGCTCCACGGGAAAGCCGAAAAAAGTGGAAATTGAGCACCGGAGCTTGTTAAATCTCGTTTTTTGGCATCAAAAAGAGTTTGGGGTGTCAGCGGGCGATCGGGCTACGCAAATTGCTGCGATCGGCTTTGATGCTTGCGGGTGGGAAATTTGGCCTTATCTCGCCGCCGGAGCTAGCATCTACTTTCCCGAAGATGACATCAGGCGCGATCCTGAAAAACTGCAAAACTGGTTAGTATCAAAAGCAATAACAATTAGCTTTTTACCAACACCTTTAGCCGAGAAACTTTTGCGATTAGATTGGCCTCAAACAACAGCCTTGCGAATCTTGCTCACAGGCGGCGAAAAACTGCAAAAACATCCTTTAAAATCCCATCCATTTAAGCTAGTAAATAATTACGGCCCCACCGAAAACACAGTCGTCACAACTTCCGGTTACATTCCTGCAACAGAGCAAACAGACATCGCCCCAACAATTGGCCGCCCCATTGCTAACACTCAAATCTACGTATTAGACAAATATTTGCAGCCAGTGGCGATCGGCGTTGTTGGCGAATTGTACATCGGCGGAAACCAACTCGCTCGCGGCTACCTCAACCGCCCAGATTTAACCGCACAACGATTTATTTCCAATCCTTTTAAACCAAAGTCAGCCACCATTCTCAATGACTT
>NZ_JADEWV010000060.1 GCF_015207455.1 Microcoleus sp. LEGE 07076 | reverse complement strand
GGGCTCTATAGCCCGTCCAGGACGGGCTATAGAGCCCATCCCACAATTATGTGTAAATTATTTAATTGGCGATCCTTAGATCGAGTTTGATCGATTACCCGGCAGGTGCTAGGGGCGGGTTAACCAAAAATACCTGTCAGTAATTGATATCATTTCCGGTTACAGTCATACATGATGTTGACCGTTGACTGTTGACTGTTGACTCGAATTTATTATTCCGATGAAGAGAGGATTTGAGATCACAGTCTCAAAAACCCGCCCAGCTTTTATATCAATTCTCCGGCATTTGTAGAACCGTATTAAGGGCGGATTATTTAATATGTTGGTTCGATCGCGTTGTGAGGTATGCTTTTAGGCCCTATGCCCGATGCTTTTAGGCCCTATGCTCTGTTTGGCCGATGGCACCTCATCTTTTTGAGAAATGCTATATTTTGGTTTCTAAGTTGCTGGGCATTTCAATCGAATACAGAGGCGGGCTATAAGCCCACCCCACAAAAATGCCGATCGAACTTTAACTCAAAACTATTTTCCTCCCTTTTCCCATGCCGTAGGTGAGAGCATAGCTGGTAGCCAACAGCCAAAGCCAAACAGCCGGATACCTGGGTTCCAACCAAGGCTGTATTTTGCGGGCAAAGCTGGGAAGCCATCCGAACAGCCAACTCGCCAAAGCTAGAAGAGTAAAAGTCAAGTAACTCCGCAGCCAGCGCCCAATATCCCCCAAGGTGACAAAATCTAAAATCCACAACAGGAGAGAAGGGTTTTTTCCGGCTGCTTCAACAGCCAATCGGTTGAAAGTTAGCCAGTCCGTTCTGTCTTTAATAAAAGTTTCGGCGACGGCGAGTTCTTGTCCTGCCAAAATACCGAAAAAGGTATTGAGCATTGAATTAATTCTTTGGGGCGGCAAACTGCTCCCGGCGGGAACCATCATGCCTTTGGAAAACAGCCAAGTTACTGACACATTGCTCTGGTAGGCACGGATTTGGTTTAAGTGATTGGCACTTAATAAGTTGTGCTTTAAAGCTGTATCCAATAGGTCAGTTAAGCGAAAAAGATTGCGGATGAGAGAGCCGAAACCGGTGAATACTAAGGGAGATTGCAAAGATGCTGCATCGCCGATCGCAATTAGGCGATCGACGGCAACGGCGCGATCGCTGCTGTTGATACTAAAGTACCCGGGAATATAACCAAAAGTCGGTTTTTTCCACACCAATTTATCGACATCGCAGCGGCGGTACTCCGGCAAAATTGCAAAAAAATCCTCGTACAGTTCCAGCAAAGAACCGGGATTTTCGGGATTTACTTGGTGGTAGTGAAAGAGATAAACTGTCAGTTCTCCTCCAGCGCCGGGAAATAACTCCCAAATCAGTTGGCGCCCGCGGGAAATGTCCCCGTGAGAGTGGAGTACATCCCCGTAGTCAGAATCCCAAGTTCCCGGCTCAACTCCTCCGTCGATGACTGCTCCCACTGTCGGACAAACGCTGTCAAAAGCCCGTCCTTCGTTCAATTGCCAAGCGATGGGAGAAGCCGAACCCATTGCATCCACCAGTAGCCGTCCGCTGACAGTGCGATCGGCTTTTGTCGGCAAGTGACAGCCGTGAAATACTACTTTTTCAGCTTCAATATCGGCTCTAAAAAACTCTGTTTCGTCCCAGATTTCCCCGCCAGCTTCTGTTAGCTTAGCTCCCGCCAAATACAGCAGCTTCTCGCTGTCCAAAGCTATATTTAGCACCTTCGGCGTGTGCAGAACTGCCCCTTTAGCAATGGGCGGATTATTAGCATCAAAAAACTTGTTGTAGCCATCTTTGTATTCTCTGGCAATCAAAGTTTCGATTTCAGCGGCAGTAAATAAACCCAAATCAATTAAGCTTTGAATTTCGTCCCGCGAAATATTCCACTCGCGATTCATCCGCCCGAAAGGCATTCGTTCCACCAGCAGCACTCGGTAGCCCAATCTCGCCATGACTGCGGCGTGAATCACTCCTAATGCTCCGCCGATATAAATTAAGTCGTAAACAGTATCGCCAGCATCCGACACCGAAACTATGCCTTCTTCCCTCGGACTTCTTGCTTCTGGCTTCCCTGTTGCTGTTTCCTTCAAAAACACGACTTGTTTTGGCTTTTGAGGATTGCGAGTGCCTTCGCGCCAGCGCTGCTCCCACCAGTAAACGCGCTGCAGGTCGTATTCGCCTTTGGGCATTTTTTGGAAGTATTTGACGGTGAGGGGGTAATAGGGGGCAAGAGCGTCAAAAATTGACTGTTTGGAGAGGTCTATGACAGGGAGTTCGGGGTAGCGATCGGGAAACTTGTTTTTGACAGCCCGATTTAGAGCTTCCAGGAACTTTTTTTCTCCAGGGGGCGGGTCTTCTAGACGAAAGACTTTTAAATAAGTTGTGCGCTGTACTGACCAGACAAAGGTGGAAAGTTCTGTCCGCCAATTGTGGTTTTCTGAATTGGTATCAGTGAATGTCGATTTTGGATTAGTCTTTTGAGTTCCTGATTTGGCAAACTCTGCTGCTGTTGCGTTTGAAAGCAGGCGAAAACCGTCAGGAGTAATAATTTTTTCTCCGATTTCGGGGTCGAATTCGTGCTGCAACCAGGTGCAGACGGCTGCTGTATCGGGTGTCGGGACTTCTAGATAAAGAATTTCTTGCATGATTGGGAACTCAATTCTGAATAAATTAATAAAGATGGGGGAGTTGACAAGGGAGCAAAGTACGCTATACTCCCGAATACTTATTCAGTTTTAAATAAGTTTACAATGTTCTCAGATTTTTAGGTTTTCGATCGATCGGGTTCTTGCTTGACCCGCTGCGGGTCAGTATGTATTTTCTTCGGTATGCACTTTTATGAATTATCCGATTCCTAGGAATCCTCAAGAAATGATTGCTTTGCGACAGCAGCCACTGAATGAAGAATTGGTGGCATCGGCGATCGCGGGCGTGGTTCAGATTGCTCGATCGCGTTCTCAGTCTTTGGATGAATTAAAGGCTGAGGTGCTCGCGGACGACAATCTGCTCGATTTGGCTCAAAGGCTATGGCTGAGCGACATTGTGGCTCAAGCTTGGGAAAGTTTGCCCTAGACTAAGCTGTTGTGCATTTAAATTATGTGTTGAGGGCTGGCTTTCTGGCCCATCCCACAAGAGTGAAAGTTTATTTTACCGTGCAATTTAAATGCGGATTAGCTGATAGCGGTTCTGAAGAAAGTCAGGTATGCCCGCGGCTTAGGTGCATCTAAATTGTATATGGAAATTGTCGAAAGGGGTGCAGGTTTTGGATCGTGCAAATTAAATGCGGGTTAGCTTGTGCGCTATGCCCTGTGAAACTTAATGGCATCTCATGTTACTGATAAAGGCTAGATCAGCTGTCGGACAAATAAACATTGTATGTTCGGGGCGATGCTCTGAGCAACGGCCCACAAAACGGGGATTTGTTTTTGACAGATAATTTATATGTAAAACAGCTTAGCGGTTCTCAGTAACATGAGGTACGCTCGAAGAGCGGTAATTGGTAGTTTGTAATTGGTAAGCTGTGGCACATTCAACAGCCAACAGTCAACAGTCAACAAAACTAACGCAATTCAACTTCTCTGTTAACTTCAGTTAAAATTCGATCGCCCCGCGTCAACCGATATTCGGCCCGCCACACTCCGGGAGTCAGGGGAGAATTTGTACTGTTTTTTTTGCCGGCATAGCGCAACCAAGTGCGGCTGGGGGCTTTAATTTCCTTGCTGTCATTGATGATGGTTTCGCCGTTGGGTGCAAATAATTTGTATTGTTCGCGATCGCCCTTTAACACTCCGTAACTTTGCACCCAAAACAACAAAGCTGGAATATTTACAGGTAGTTTTGTCTCGGAAAATTGTCCGGCCCAGACAGCGTTCTCGTCCGGCGGTCGATCGGCAAAACCTGCGCGAATTAAGCCGGTGGGAACATACTCGATCGGCTTGTCCCAAATTGAATTGCGGGCGGTGTTGCAGCCTAACTTGGCATCGGGGCCGACAAACGGATCTACAGCTTTGTTTTGATAGCGAAAAGTTACGTGTACGTGGGGGAAAGATGCCATCCCAGAGTTTCCCACCATGCCCAAAACGGTGCCTTTTTGTACCTGCGTTCCCGGCTTCACAACAACGCTGTTTTGGCGGAGGTGGCAGTATTGGGCTTGCCAGCCTGCGCCGTGGTCAATTACTATGCCGTTGCCGCATTCAGTGCCTGCGACGTTGGCTTTGTCTGTGTCGTTTTGTAAACGCCGATCGACCACACCATCTCGCACTCGCAAAACTTTGCCCGCTGCGGAGGCGATAACTGGAACTCCTTTTGCCATTGCTTTGGCGTCGGGAATGGCGAAGTCTGTGCCGTCGTGCCCGTTGTAGGTTTGTCGCCCGCAGCCAAAATCGACTGCTGCCGGGCTGGGATCTCGATCGGAGTACAGCAATACAAAACAGTCTTTTCCTAGCGTACAGTCGATCGGCTTACCGAATTGCGGGCTGTTGGGCTTTTGGGCGACTGCGCTGGAGACGAGACGCTGGGCGATGGTGTTGGCTTGGGCGATCGGGGCATTGACTGCGGTGTCACCAGCACAGCTAGCTATACTTGTCAACCCCGCGGTCAACAAAATTGCCGAAAAGTAGTTTTTTGATATGATAGTCATTCGTCAATGGGAGATAAAATTTGAGGAAGGAAGTAAAAAATCAATTAATCATTCAAAATATAGTTTGTTCGATCGCCTAGACGATCGGTAAGGCGTTTTAGTTTCCCAGATTTGTTGTAAGCTGTCGCGCCTGTAATTTCTACTAGCTTGTTTGCCAGGATCTTTTGTGCGGGCAGGAGAGTCCACGCTAGAGGTTAAACTCAAATGCCAAACAGCTTAGTATGCTAGATTTTTACTTCTTAATCAGTTAAAAAATGCTATCTAAAATTCGATCGCTGATTTCGATAATTCGGCTGGGCGGCCTTGGTGTTGCTGCTTTGGCGATGTGGGGATTTGCCACCATTGCCGAAGAGGTTTTGGAAAAAGAAACCTACGCTTTTGATAAATCTATTTTACTATATCTTAGGAGCCTGCACGATCCGGTGCGCGATCGCATCATGCTCGCCTTGACATTTTTTGGGGAACCAAATTTGCTGCTCATGCTGAGCGTGAGTTTGGGTATTATGTTGTGGGTGCGCCAACATCGCTCCGAAGCCATAACGATCGCAATTACCGGCGCTGGGGCTGTTGGTTTAAATATGCTTTTAAAACAAATCTTTGCGCGCGATCGACCTCAACTTTGGGAGCGAGCAGTTGAGGTAAAATTTTACAGTTTTCCTAGCGGGCACGCAATGATTTCAATGGTTGTTTACGGTTTGCTAGGATATCTCTTGGGTTCGCGCTTTCCCAAACAGCGCTGGTTGATTTACAGCTTGACAGTTGTATTAATTGCTGCTATTGGTTTGAGCCGGCTTTATCTCGGAGTTCACTGGCCAACCGATATTATTGCTGGTTATATTGCTGGTTTTGTCTGGCTGCTTGCGTGTATTTTTAGTTTGGAAGTATGGAAGCAGTTTCATGATTATCGTCCTGTTCCTGAAGAGAAGTTTTTGTCACCTGAAAATCCTCAAGAATAGTTTTTAGCTGTTGACGGTTGACGGTTGACTGTTGACTGTTGACAATTAAGAGGGCGGGCACTCTTGGCACCGCCGCTAATGACTAATGACTACTGACTACTGACTACTGACTGAAGAGAAGTTTTTGTCACCTGAAAATCCTCAAGAATAGTTTTTAGCTGTTGACGGTTGACGGTTGACTGTTGACTGTTGACTGTTGACAATTAAGAGGGCGGGCACTCTTGGCACCGCCGCTAATGACTACTGACTACTGACTACTGACTACTGACTACTGACTATTTGCTTTTGGGTAAAATACATGGCAATTCCCTTTTCGTAGTAAGCCGCTTCGTTAATAAAAATTGGATATACCGTCGATTTACCTTCATAAAAGACCGACTCGCCGTCAAAGGTCAAAAACGTCGGCTCGCCGGGATTCAAGGCTTCATAATCTCTGGATTGTAGCTGAGGATGGATCATTGCCTGAATCTCTCCCTGGTGGTTTCTCGGATAGTCGATCGCCTCAATGGTGCGATAAATAGTCAGGGGATTTGTTGCAGCAGCCATTGTGCCTTGATTGTAGCTTTCTACGCAGTCTAAAATTGTGCCGACGACTTGCTCGGTTTGCTGAAATAAAGACGCATCTAATACGCCTTGCGCCACTGCACCGACTTCGAGAGTACCGCCTAATTCGGAAATCGATCGCAGCAAAGGACTATCTTGATTATTTGTTGTCGCAGCCAACAGCTTGAGGTGGGGATACACAGAAATTAAATAAGCTGCTAGTTGCAGGTTAAAAGGATGCTGGCTGGCGAGAATAAATGTTAGCCCCATGTTGGATGTGGTGCTGTGCAAATCGATAATTAAGTTTTGCTGCTGAGTGGTTTTTGAGCTAAAAATGTGGTAGATTTCCTTGGCCCGCTGCGCTTCATAGCTGGAGAGATGGGGATTTTCTAAATCTTGCTGTCGAAAGCAGCGGTTGAGGTCGATATCGACGTAGCGTCTCCCGATGGAGCAGGCTTGGGGATTGGCTAGCAGAGTGATGGTTTCAAAAGTCGATCGTCCAATTAATTCCGGCGCGCGATCGAACTTCTTCACCAGGTAAATGCCTGTGAGTTCGTTTCCGTGGGTTCCTCCCACTATGACAACAGGTTTAATTGGATTCATAAACAAAAAATTTCCGATCTCCAGCTTACCACGAGAGGACGCTCCCCAGCCGTTAAAACCATACTTTTTGCAAATGATGAGATGCTCCCGCTAATCTTGTGGCGATCGTTATCTTCGGGCATGATATGATTAAAGATTAAGGTGATTCGGGCGATCGCGCCCGCACCCAAAATCTCGGTGTTGCTATGCGTAAAATTGTACTATTCATTGCAGCTAGTTTGGACGGTTATATCGCGCGATCGAATGGCGATATTGACTGGCTGTTCACAGACCAAAATTACGGCTATACTAAATTTTTAGATAGCATCGATACGGTTCTCATGGGCCGCAAAACTTACGAACAAGTTCTAACTTTTGGCGAGTATCCTTACCAAGAAAAAAAGAGTTATGTTTTTACCAAAAATCTAGATTTTTCAGGAATTTCGGAAGTAGAAGCGGTAACACAAGTAGAGAGTTTTGTCAACGATTTGCGCTTGCTTGAAGGCAAGAATATTTGGTTGGTGGGAGGCTCTCTACTAATTCGCGATTTCCTGAACAAAAATCTTGTAAACGAGTTAATTCTCTCGGTGCACCCGCTGATTTTGGGCGAGGGAATTCCTTTATTTGCTAATCCCAATACTACAGCTTTGCAGCTCACGGGATGTCAGACTTACAGTTCCGGTATGGTTCAGCTATCTTACGATGTGGCGACATGAGGGCGAGCCTGTTGTGCAAGTTTCGGCAACGCACTTTAATTGCTAATTTATACCAATTCTTGCCTCCAGAAAGCAAAAATTATGAGTATTGAGTTTGTTAGCTGAGCTATGCGAGTAAGGTGCGTCGCTCATCGATGTGTCGCTCCCAATTGAGGATTGTTTCGGGCGACGCACCCTACCAGCTACTAACTGGATGTCAGTCTTACATTTCTGGTATGGTTCAGCTATCTTAGGATCGCGAATTAAATAATTTACACATAATTGTGGGATGGGCTCTATAGCCCGTCCCACAAGAACAATAAAAATGGTAAGTTATTTAATTCTCATTGCTTACGATGTGGCGGCTTGAGGATGATGAAATATTTTTGCTGCTGGTTGCTATTAATATCTGTTTTCTGGGTGGCGCTGCCGGCTGAGGCATCTGTTTGCCGAAATTATCAAGGGCGCGAGATTTGCATTGTCGATATCAAACGCAGTGCGAAAAATTATTGGGAATACAGGGTAACTCTGAGTGTGGATCGAGTTAAACAGCCTCTGGAAATCTACAATTGTCGCGATCGCACTACGGTTAAGAAAGATGGCACTGTTTTGGCGTTTGGAAAAAACAACCCTGGTGAAATTGTCTGCCGTTTTTTTGACCGAAAATAGTTTTGCTAATCGATTTATCTCGTTTTCCTCTAATCGGGAGTATCTGTAATATTGGTTCGTAGTGCGGACTTCAGTCCGAACGATCGAACCAATAGCGGGAACACTAATGCGTTTTTAAGCAGATTAGTGAATATTTTTGGCGCTCAAACTTTGGCCAGACGATCGCCACTGGGAAGATATTCTATCTCAGCAGCCTCTTGACTGTAAGAGTTCTCGCCCGCAGCGCCGTAATAGTCTCGATACCATTCTACAAACTTATGGATGCCTTGGGCGATCGGCGTACTCGGCTTAAATCCTACATCCTGCATCAAATCGCTTACATCTGCATAGGTAGAAAGTACGTCACCGGGCTGCATTGGCAAAAAATTCTTAACGGCTGTTTTCCCCGTTGCTTTTTCAATGACTTCGATAAAAGTCAACAATTCCACAGGCGAATGATTGCCAATATTATAAATCTTGTAGGGAGCGGTGGTGGCAGAATTTTGGGCGATCGATTGAGGCGGTTTTGCCATGACTCGCACAACTCCTTCAATTACATCGTCGATGTATGTGAAATCGCGCTGCATTTTGCCGAAGTTGTAAACATCAATGGGTTTGTTTTCGGCGATCGCCTTGACAAATTTGAAATAAGCCATATCCGGTCTTCCCCAAGGCCCGTATACTGTAAAAAAGCGCAGTCCCGTAATCGGCAAACCGTACAAATGGCTGTAGGAATGAGCCATCAGTTCGTTAGCTTTTTTGGTGGCGGCGTAAAGCGAAATCGGATGATCGACGTTATCGCTAACTGCAAAGGGAACTTTAGTATTAGCACCGTAAACGGAACTGGAAGAAGCAAAAACTAAATGCTGGATTTGGCTGTGGCGACAGCCTTCTAAAATGTTGATAAATCCTGTCAGGTTGCTGTCTGCGTAGGCGTGAGGATTTTGCAGCGAGTAGCGAACGCCCGGTTGACCGGCGAGGTGAACAACGCGGTCAAATTTGTGGTTTTGGAAAAGTTGGGATATGCTAGGGCGATCGCTCAAATCTAAATGCTGAAAAGTAAATTGCGAATGCGGCTGAAGTTGAGCTAAACGCGCTTTTTTGAGGTTGACATCGTAATAGTCATTTAAATTATCGATGCCGTAAACTTGTTGCCCTTGAGATAGTAATCTTTGGGCTAAATGATAGCCGATAAAGCCTGCTGCACCAGTTACTAAAATTTTCATTGCGGGTAATGGGGAATGGGTAATATCAATTCTGGTTGCACCGTCAAGTGATTGTTGACTGTTGACTGTTCGCTGTTGAGTGTACATACTAGTGTTAGCCGTTCATAGCTTTGATTAATATTCCTATAATTTTCTTAATATCTCGGATAAAATACTCAGTTAAATCTATCGAAACTACCTTATTTTCGAGTTTGAGAAATTGCCAAACTGTGCCAGTTGTCACAGCGCCGTAAATAACCGATATGTCATTACCTTCTTGTTGGTTAAACAATTGTGCTGCTACCATTTCAGCGATACACTGACCTAATCCTGCTTTCAAGTTATCATTTTTTGCTTCTACAATTGCCAATATGGGAGTGGAAATAAACAACTGTTCCTGAGAATTGCTCATTAAAAAATCGCAAAGTCCATTTAGTCCTTTACTTGGATCGACATTAAACTCAATGCCCGAAAACAAACTTATATTATAATTTAATTTGCGCCTAATTTCTATAAGAATTGGTGCTATTATCATTTCTGATCGAGCTTTTTCGGTATTAATTGAAACAGCTAAATCGATATTTTCTTTGAGAATGGTTGTTAATAATTCGCTGGCTTCTATTTCTGGAACATCAGCCAAGAGTTGGGAAGACTCGGCAATTGTTAATTCAAAGATTTTACTTACATTACTTAATTTGAAATCGCTGTAAGCCATTGATTTTTTGACTTTGATTATCGGAATGATTTAACCGCAGAGAGCGCAGAGTACACAGAGGAAGAGAGGAGTGAGATGAAGCGAAGCAATGGCGGAAATTAAGCGATTGCTTCGTTTCACTGGGAATAACAAACTATTTATTACACATCCTGCGTTAAAATTTGCCATCAACTGCTGAGACGCAGCGTTCGCAAATTGCCGGATGTTCGATCGACTCTCCGAGGTGAGTAGAGTAGTTCCAGCAACGATCGCACTTTTGGCCGTCTGCTTTGACTACGCCAATCGCCAACTCTGGAGATTGGTAACTGTACGGCAATTCTTGCAGGATTGCATTCGATTCAACCAGTTCCACTTCCGAAGTAATGAACAAATAGCGCAATTCATCTACACCGTTGCTACCCGTTTCAGAATGATGGTGTACAGCTACTTCAGCAGGAGTTTCTGGTTGGGGCTCCACACTTAATTCTGCTTTCGGGATTGCAGGTGTTTCTGCAAAACTTGGTTGGGCTGCGGATGTTTGCGCCTGTATTGGTACAAGCGCTGTCTCTACTGCGGGTGCTAGTACGATCGCCTTTGTTTCTGCAAGCACAAGCGCAGTTGTTTGTCCCAGCACATCTGCTGTCAGCGAATCAATTGTTTCTGCCATTTTTTGACGGTTGTCAGCCCACAGCAAGTGACGAAAAGCAAACCAGATTGTAAATAAGATACCGATGATTTCAAACAAGCCTCCCAGCATCGGAATTTGATTCATCGTATCCAAAATCGCCAGGGTTACTCGACCTGTTACCAACACCGAAGCTAGCAGCCCAAGCGTTACCAGTAATTTTTGGTATTCTGTGAAAAAGTTGCCCGCGTATGCAGGTAAATCGGCGACAAACTGGGCGCTGCGATCTAACATTTGCTGCAAATCTAAAGCTGACTCTTCAGGCGCAGAATACTCTACAATTTCAGAAGATCGATCGCGCTTAGCGACTGTTTTTTCTTGATCACTAACAGTCTTTATTGTCAAGGTTTTTGCAACATTTGCTGCTTGTTCTTCCTGTCGATCTTGTACTGCTTTTGCTTTTTCTGCTGCTGCTAACTCTATGACTGAATTTTGCGATCGCACATAATCCATCAATTCTTCGCTGCTAGGATTCAAAACTTGCAATTGCTGTCTTTTTTCAACATCGGGAACGTACAATAGAACCTTAGCTTCCAAAGAAGAACCGATCACCTTTTCAGTCCTCGCCTGTTCCAAAACCTTGTTAACTTCCCCGCGCACTTGGCGCAAATACTGCCAGCGCGCCGCCAATTCTGGATTGTGCCACGAATCGTCAAGTTGCACCCAACCGGCTTCAAATACGGATTTGTAAGGCGTAGGATAGGGAAGGTACTGCCAAATATCCTCAGCCATGTGACACAAAACAGGTGCGATCGCCCGTGCCAAATTCTCAACTGCGATCGCAATTACCGTCTGACAACTGCGGCGGCGCTGGGCATCTGTCGCGCTGATATAAAGCCGATCCTTGGCAATATCCAGATAGAAATTAGACAAATCCACCGTGCAGAAATTCTGCACTGTTTGGAAAAACCGGGAAAATTGGAAGCTGTCAAAAGCATCTTTCACTTCCGCAAAAACTTCGCCCATTCTGTGCAGCATATAGCGATCGAGTTCCGGCAAATCCTCGTAAGCTACAGCATCTTTTGCCGGATCGAAGTCGTGCAAATTTCCCAACAAAAACTTAGCTGTATTGCGAATTTTGCGGTAAACATCCGACTGCTGTTTGAGAATGTTTTTACCCAAAGGCACATCTGCCGAGTAGTCTACCGAAGACACCCACAACCGCAAAACATCGGCTCCATATTCCTTAATTACGACGGCCGGATCGACTACATTGCCTTCAGATTTGCTCATCTTGCGGCCTTTTTCATCCAGCACAAAACCGTGAGTTAAAACTGTTTTGTAAGGAGCGATGCCGTTGGTTGCTACACTGGTTAGCAAGCTGGATTGAAACCAGCCGCGGTGTTGGTCTGAACCTTCCAAATAGATATCAGCAGGATAGTTTAATTCCGATCGCCCTTTGACAACAGCAGCCCAAGAAGAACCCGAGTCAAACCACACATCCATCGTGTCCGTACCCTTGCGGTAAGTGCGGCCGTTATCGCGGTAAGATTCTGGCAGCAATTCGGCGATCGACAATTCCCACCAAGCATCGGAACCCTTGTCAGCAAAAATGGCTTGGACATGGGCGATGGTTTCTTCATTTAACAGCGGTTCGTTAGTTTCTTCGTCGTAGAATACCGGAATCGGCACGCCCCAAGTCCGCTGGCGGGAGATGCACCAATCCGATCGATCGCCCACCATTGCCGTAATTCTATTTTCACCTTGGGCGGGAATCCAATTCACATTAGAAATAGCTTTTAATGCTTGATCTCGGAACCCTTCCACCGACGCAAACCACTGTTCCGTCGCCCGAAAGATAGTGGGCTTTTTCGTGCGCCAATCGTAAGGATAAGAGTGAGCGTAACTTTCCTCTTTAATCAAAGAATTTGCCTTTTCCAGTGCCTCAATCACAGCGCTGTTGCCGTCTCCGAGGACATTTAAACCTGCAAACTCTCCAGCTTCTGCGGTGAAATTGCCGTTCTCGTCTACGGGAGTTAAAATTGGTAAACCGCAGCGTTTTCCGACGATAAAGTCTTCTTGTCCGTGGCCGGGCGCGGTGTGCACCAATCCGGTTCCTGAGTCAGCGGTAATGTAGTCGCCGCCGGCAACGATCGGACTTTCGCGATCGAACAGCGAATGTTTGTAGGTGCAGCCTTCTAATTCTTTACCTGGGAAGGTAGCCAGGATTTTTAATTCAGTGTTCAAAGTTGCCGAAAGCCGATCGACCGCATCGACAGCAACTAACATAAATTGTTGGGCTATGTGGGAATTTGCCGACGGTTCCACCACGGCGTAAGTCAG
Organism: Microcoleus sp. LEGE 07076; assembly: GCF_015207455.1. GTDB lineage: Bacteria > Cyanobacteriota > Cyanobacteriia > Cyanobacteriales > Microcoleaceae > Microcoleus. The sequence goes on along the minus strand of NZ_JADEWV010000060.1, from coordinate 19,024 downwards.
TTCGGGATTAACGGCGATCGCCAAATTTGCCGGAATTGTCCAGGGGGTAGTCGTCCAGATCGCGGCCCAGAGGCTCGGCATATAGCGCTTGACCTTCGATTGCAAAGATTTTGACAATTTTCTCACGTGAAAGCCGACGTAGATGCTGCGCGAGGTGTGGCCTTCGGGATATTCCAATTCAGCTTCGGCGAGGGCTGTTTTCGAGCTCGGACTCCAGTGAACCGGTTTAAAGCCGCGATAGATATAGCCTTTGAGTACCATTTGACCGAAAACGCCGATTTGAGCGGCTTCGTATTCGGGTTTCATGGTTAAATACGGGTGTTTCCAGTCGCCCCAAATGCCGTAGCGCTGGAAGGAATCGCGCTGCTGTTCCATTGTTTGCTGGGCGAAGGCGGCGGCTTTGTGGCGGAGTTCGGTCGGCGTAAGATTGAGCCTTTCGGCCGATTTCATGTTCTGCAAGACTTTAAGTTCGATCGGCAATCCGTGACAATCCCAACCGGGCACGTAGCGAACTTTTTTGCCGCGCAGCATTTGGTAGCGGTTGATAAAATCTTTAAGGATTTTGTTGAGGGCGTGGCCGATGTGAAGTTGTCCGTTAGCGTAGGGCGGGCCGTCGTGGAGGATGAACAAATCGCCAGGGTTATTTTGGGAAAGGCGATCGTAGATTTCTCGATCTGCCCAAAATTGTTGCAATTCCGGTTCGCGACGGGCGGCGTTAGCCCGCATATCAAACTTAGTTTTGGGCAGATTTACGGTGTCTTTGTAAGATTTAGCTTCCATTTTGGAGAAAAGTTTTATGTAGTTAGTTGTTAGTAGAAGGAAGAAGGAAGAAGGAAGAAGGAAGAAGGAAGGAAGAAGGAAGGAAGAAAGAAGAAAGAAGGAAGAAGGAATGCTTGTACAGCAATTTTTTCAGCCATCAATATCTTATTTTTAGTTAGGTGGACTAACTTATCAAGTCCGGTGAAATAATCATAATTAGTTTTTAGCAAGGAATTTAGTCCTCTCTCGTCCTTGAAGAGCTGACAACCAGATATTCCAGTATAGGCGATCAACCGCACATTAGATCGAACCAAATCCGTAGAGAACCCTCTCTTCTCTACCTCTGCGCCCTCTGCGCCCTCTGCGGTTAAAAAATCATTCATAAATTGAGGTTGCGCTACTCAGTCAACCAGGGGACGATCGCGCCCGGTTCTTCAAAAAATGCTATGGTGCGATCGTGGTCGGACTGTTGGACTCTGTGTCAGGCCGCAGAGGGCGAGAAAAGTTTATACAAACAGTCCGAACCCGCGGCTGACGGTATTTCCCAGGCGATCGCACAATGAAGCATCCGGCACTTTATCTGCTTCCCGTTCCCATTTTTCCACAAGTTGGCGGCCCAGGGGCGTGAGGCGAAAACTGTCGGTAATCCCTTGTCCGTCTACTTCCCGCCGCAACACGCCGACTTGAATCAGCCACAGCAGGGAGTTTTCGGCTACGAGTTCGGATACGGGCGATCGGGTGTAACCGCTTTCGACACCGGAATTTGAGGCGATCGCGCTGAGGAAAACGCTGTGATCGCGGATGGTCTGGAAGAAGTGTAATTGAAAAGGGGAACAGCGGACGGCGCGATCGGCTCTTTTGACGGTGCGATCGGGATAACTAATAGATTTAAACGCTTCGGATGGGATAAAAGTCATTTCCAGAACTTTTGAACAGGTACTATTCTTATCATCACCTATTTAGAGTCAGGAGAGTATGGTTCTTAGGGCTTACACAAAAAACCCGGTTTCTTCCAATAATCGTCACTTTTTCGATAAATATTGACATAGAAACCGGGTTTTTGCCCCCATGCGTAAGTCCTGGTTCTGAAAAATACATCCACAACAGAGATGTTGCAGTGGTGTTGGGGAGGGGCGATCGTTCTACCTTCAACACCCACATCCAAAAAAGCAAGTCATTTCCATAAACTCTAACTATTAACTATTGATTAATGTTTCAATGTTTTGTTCAAACTCATCACATTTTTCTACCAAAATAATTAGTAGTTTTCTGAAATAATTAACGTCTATTAAACTCATCTCTGCATTATGAATAATTGAGAAGGTCTGTTTTTCTCCTATTTTTTGCAAAGCCCAAAAACCGAGTTTATATTCAGCATTTTTGCCAAGAAGAAACGTAGACAGATTATGTGGTATGTCATCGATGTCGTCAAATTTCAAGCCACTCGGACAAGAAAACTCAAGAGTTGAATCGTACTTGACAATAAATAAAGTTTGTGTACTTCCCGATTCCATATCAAACCTAATTACAGCTATTTGATTATCAATGCTAGAAATATTCCAGCCAATATCTCGGCAATAACCCTCGATTGTAGATCGAAATTTAAACGAAGAAAATATATCTTTGTCAATAGCCATAGTTTCATCTCCTGAATCAATCGGTTTACTCGTAGCTAATCTCGTCCATTCTCGTCCCGTACAAACCTCACACTCTGAAGGCTTCATCAGTGAAATAACTTCATTCCCACAACCTTTACACTGGTAAGTTTTTTTCATAAAATCAAAACTTTCATAATTTGGACTTCAGATTAATGATTAGCTTATTTCTACCATCTTTGGGTGGAACACCATTATTATAATAATATTTAATTTTTTGATGTACTTGATTAATATCAGGTCTTTCTTCATAGTTTAAAGCTAACATCTCTCCTATTAGTTTACGCACTTCTGTATCTAGTGGATTTTCAATGAGAGTTCCGCGCAATTTAGTTGTATTTTTAATCGATGGTAATTCCAGTTTTTTTCGATCCAGAATAGCTTCGTGAGCATAAGTATACTTTTCTGATAACATCGGACGATCGCCTGTCCAATATTGACTGAAAATTAAACCCAGGGAAAAAATATCAGATTTTTTAGTGGGTGCGGGTGTTTTTCCTGCTGTGGCAATATGTTTGGCAAATTCTGGGGAATAATATACCGGATCGCCGACTAAAAATTCTGCTGCGATCGATTCTCCTTCAAGAATACTACTATCAAAATCAATAATTTTAGCAACTTGCCTTCCTTCCCATTTTTGAATCAGCACATTATCTGGTTTTAAGTCAAGATGGACAATCCCATTTGAGTGTAAAATTTTCAGTGCGCCTGCTGCTGTTAGCATCACAAATAAACGCTTTTTGGGATCTAGTGTATGTATTTCCTTTGATAAGGAACTGGTATCGACTTTTTGGCAGACTTTGAAGAAATGTTTACCATAATCGTCACCATATTTAAAAAAGTCCACCATCACTACTACTGAACCGCCTGCACCACAAGCCGATAATGCTGTTTGAATAGTTAACTGTTTTCTAGCAAATTCATCACACTGATCGCGTCGCTTTTGTTTTCCTTTTTCGCTTCCTGGTGCATCTTCGCCTGGATAAACTGGACTGAGAAATTTTTTGACAAAATATTCGTTACCATTGTACACGGCAAAACCCCATTGACATTGACCACCGTTAGCACTATCAAAGTCACGGGTTACTACATACTTTTCCGCAATAACATCACCTTTTTTGTAAGACATATGTTATTAATATCTCCTGCCGTTCAACTTATTCATAATTTTATGATACATTTGTTGCGCTTCTTGGTGCATTTTATCATCCAGTTGCAAAGAATTTTCCAAAACTCTTTTAAGACTATTTAAGGCTGCATTAAATTCTCCTTCTATTTCTTGTAACTGTGCCATGAAGTAGTAAATTACAGTAATTTTACCATAAGGTAAGAGTTTAGTATTATGAACTAGACGGTGACAAAATTGTATGGCTGAATTAGCATAATCGCATTTATTGCCTGTGGAATTCCTCAGAGAGATCACAAAAAAGTTCAAGTGTTCCTGCCAGTTGTCTAATTTGTCTGAACCCTCACTCTTAAAAAATATTTGATAATAATCAACAGACTTGTTTGGGCTATTTAAAGAATAGTAAATAAAACCTAGAATTCGGTATGATTCCACAATCTTTTCGACAGCTATAAGTTTTTCCACAGCCGACTTGTTTGAAACAAGTTCCTCGAAGTAGGAAGCAGCTTTTTTGAATAACTCTCCTCTGTTATAATTGCTTTCGGTAAAAGCTGATTTAGTGAAAATCAATCCTAAAAGATATTTAGCTTCACTGTGATGAACCTCAATATTCAAAACTTGAATGCAGAAATCTTGAGCTTCTTTTAAGCGATTATTTTCATAATAAGAGTAAGCCTGCTCCAACAAAGTTTGAATTTCTTCAGCCTTGGCTGCTGCTTTCTGTTTAAAAACTTGATTAAGTTCTTGTGTACTCAAACTAGAAGTGGCAGAAGTGGCTGAACTGGAGGGATAATCTTCTGATACGGGTAGTTTAGAAGTAGCTATTAGCTGAATATCTTGAATAAATTGGAAATAATATTCATAATCAATTTTATACTTTTCCCACAGAGTTTGTACATCCTCATAGCGAGCATTAGCCGTAGGAGCCATAAAGTTTTCTTGGAGATACTGCAAACGTTCTTGATAAGAACTCTTTAAGTGCTTTATCCCATTAAATCCTACTGGATAGAGAATTAAAGAAACATCATCTTGCTTAATCTCTGTGTATCTTTGTTTAATTAATTGTTGCCAACTATTTTTCTCCATTGTATCCCCTTCTGACTTAGAGAGCATCTCTAGCAACAACTTTTCAAATTCCCAAGGAGCCGAAAAATACTGAAAACAGCCGTCAGTACAAGCTAAAAAACAGCCCGGTTCTTTAATATCATAATGCTGAAAATGAATTTGCCATGTCGGATTTATATTGGCGGTTAAATATTGAGACATGGGTGGATCTTGTCTCAACATTTCTAAGGCATCTTTGGGAGTTACTAAGTCATCTTTGGTCAGTTGTTGTAAACCTTTAGTTGGACTGAGAAAATAAATTCGTGAATCTCCCATCCAAGCCAAGTTAGCTTCAAAAATCCTTTCTTGCCCTTTTTGCTTGGGAATGCTAGCCAGGGCAATCGTTGTACAAAGTTTATGTTCCACTAAAGAACCTTTTAGCCGAGATGAAGTTTTCGGCTGCATCTCGATATCTGCTTTAATTTTCAGCGATCTGCAAATTTGCTGTTGCAATTGAATGACATTTTCTGGCTTTATTTCACCGTGCCATTGTTTGAAAAATGTTTTGCTGATTTGAGATGATTCTTCTGAGGCAATACGTCCCCCTGTTTTACCACCGTAACCAGCCGATCGGCCTCCTAATCCGTCAAACACGCCCATCAAGAAAGTTTGTCCAAAATCTTCAGCTAGGTTGGCATCTTCGCCTTTGCCTTCAGCAACTTCTATATTTACTACTAAATTAAATTTAGTCATAGCCATAATTGAATTTTTTATTGAAGATTGTAGGTTATTTAAAAAGTTAACTTAATACATATTCCTGTAATTAAGTTAACTTAAATAGCTAATTAACAAACCTGCTTATATGCTCCCCGATATCGCTTCTAAAATTTGATCTATTTCTAGTTCTTCTAATCCATTACCTGCTTCCGAAACATAGTGAATCGTATTTTCCCAACTACTCATCATTGTCCAGGGTTCAGCATCAGGTGCAAACAGTAATAAACGCTTGGCTGATGTTGGTATATCGTGCCAGTAATCCGTCAAATCATCAAAGCTTTTTGGTATATCATTAGGATAGTGACTGGGTTTAGGGCTTTTGTCTAAACTATGAGCGCTAGCATCGGTGTAAACAACTACCACATATCGTTGCTTGCTAAAGTCTCCTTTTTCCCACTTTGACTTAAGTGCTAACCCAACCGCTTCTAACCCATTTTCCGGTTCATCCCCACCACCGTCAGCTTTAATTGGAGAGACAAAATTAGCAAAATCGGAGGACTGCGATCGCAAGTCAAAAAATTCTGAACATTGCATAACCTTATCGGGTGAATCGGCCCAATAATCCCGAAATACAATTACCCTAGCTCTCAGTTGATCTATTTTTTTACTCTTTTCTTTCATCTTAGCTTCTAGCTGCTCGTAAAACTTGAGAGCGGCTGACTTCACTTCTTCAATTAAATGACCCATTGAACCAGTGCCATCAATACACATCACCAAGTCCACTGCATACTTAACACTTTGACCATCACTCATAAACTTTTACCTCTCTTGTCATTAACTGATGTTGAACTTTGTCTGAGCAAGATGAATTTTAAAAATATTTATAATTCACTCACTCGATACCTAAATCTTCTATTTTGAAATTGCGTTGGACGTTCCCCGCTGGTAATATCTTGAAAATTTCGGATTTTTCAATTCTTTTCAATTTTTCATAACTTTCAATCACTTCATAAGAAAAGAAAAACTCATCTTGGTGGTTGGATATCACACTTCCAATGCGCTGCTTATCTTTACCACTAAAATGTTTTTGCAGTCTTGTCTTAATACAACTTCCAGGTGTCCCTTTGGCCCTTCCTACATAAGCAGTATCAATTTCTCCATCAAAATCATGATATATTGCATAAATGCCAGATAGACCGGATGGAATCGATCTAAGATTAGCATCAGTCATTTTTTGGGGCATTGACATACTGAAACGCCTTGTTCAAAACAAAATCATAAAACTCACTATACATAGTTTATCAAGCGAACACAAGCTTAAAATATCTTATTTTATCTTGTGTTTTTTTTCAAAACTAAACCAATTTTAACAAAATTTAAGGTAATGTCTTAAAATATACTACAATAGTCAAAAATTTACTGTGGATACATTTTATGAATGTTACAGAGGTTTTACAATGTGCCGATCAGTTGGTATTCACTAAGACAGGAAAACACTTGGATGATGTTCAAAAGGCTGTAGTCACGGGGGTTTACCAGGGAAAGACCTATGATGAAATTGCTGATGATTGTAAGCGTAGTGAAAGTCGTGTTAGAAATGTTGGGCGTCAGCTATGGCAGATTTTATCTAAACAGTTAGGTGAAGATGTTAATAAATACAATTTTCGTTCAACAATAGAAAGGATCTATGTTAAATCATCGGTGAGCGGTGTCGGAAATAATCATAACTTGAATTTTTGTTCGCAAACGCTATATCAACCTCATCAAGATAATAAACAAAATCAGCCTAAAAGTAAACCTCGATCAAATTTTCACGATTTAACCCTAGCACCGAAAATCACCAGTTTTTACGATCGCACAACCGAACTTCAAACCCTCTCCCACTGGTTAAGCGACCAAAATGTTCATCTAGTCTCAGTTTTAGGATTAAGTGGAATTGGCAAAACCACCCTAGTCAAACAGTTTGTTGACCTAAATAAACAACATTTTGATGTAGTAATCTGGAAAACTCTCAAACTATCTCAATCTTTAGATAACATTATTGATGAAATTTTAACAGGTGTTAAAGATGATTCTATTCAAACTGACAATAAGCTAACTCAATTATTCCATCTTTGGCGCCAACAAAGATGTTTAATTATCCTTGATGATTTCCAAGAATTATTTATTAAGGGAGAATTGGTAGGAGAGTTCAAAACGGAATCTAAAAATTACCAAAATTTATTGACAATGATCGCAAATATAGAACATCAAAGTAGCTTCATCTTGATTAGTCAGGAACAATGTCAAGAAATGGTTAGCCCGGATGAGGAGTTATATCCTATTAAGTGCTTAGATTTACAAGGATTAGACACTACAGAAATCGTAAAAACATGGGGATTAAAAGATGATGAATGCTGGACAGAGTTGAGTGATTTATACGGAGGTAATCCCGTTTATTTAAAAGATATTGCAAGTTTAATTAAAAGTATATTTGGGGGGAAAGTTGCTGATTTTTTAAAAGAAGATAGTTTAGTTGTCACTAAGGATATGAAATCTCGGTTGACTGAATTATTCAAACGGCTATCATCCACAGAACAAGAGATTATTTTACAATTAAGCAAATTTGATGTACCTGTGTCAAGGGAAGATTTAAGACAAAGTTTATCTCTGTCATCAATGGACTTAATGAATGGGTTGCGATCCTTGGGTCAACGTTATTTACTCAACAGAATAGAAGGAGAGAAAGTATTGTTTGATTTATCTCTTGTTGTTCGAGAATATGTGAGAACCTGTTGTCAAGATTCATATTGAAATTAACTTAGTTAACTAATCATTCCCTAAAACTTGTAAGGTGCGTCAGACATTAATTATTTGAATTTCAACAAGTTCTTCCGATCTGACGCACCCTACGCATATGCCGCATCTTCTAAAGTCAGAAATTCGTGTAACTCAACTAGAGTTAATTTACTCAACCAAGAAACTATCTATCTCACCAATAAAACTTTTGAGTTGTTTGACACGACTAACTAACTCCAAGTACAAAAAATCATAATCTAGATAGTTGATAATTTCTTGAGAAATTTTTTCACTTTTGTCATACTTACAACCTATTAACTGATAAATATCATCTAAATCTTGACTGGGATGTGGTCTTTGTTCAACATCTATACTTCTTAAATCGTAACCACATTCTTGGAGAATAAAATCTGGAATTAAGCGATTATCTAATTTAGACAAATAATGCCATTCTGCTAAAAACCATGCTTCTATTTCCATAACAGCTAAATTCATACAAATTGGAATCCCCATTTTATGCAACGGCTTCAAAAATCCTTTGATTCCTCTTTCTACTTCTCCCTTTCTACTTAAAGATATTGGGTATAAATCTCTCAATCCTAAAATCTTTTCATAGCCACTATTCGTTAGACTTTCATGCTGTTTTCTGATATCAGAAAGTACCTGGGAATCAGAACTACAATCATATAAAAGCACAAAAAAAGGAGCATCTTGGACTATACTCGGTTTAAGTGGTTGAATTGTACGTTTAGTTTTGCCACCTTGAAATTTATAAGTTTCAATAGATATCTTTTTATATCCAGCAATTTCCTGAAATAACCTTTCAACAAAAATCAGTTCTGTTTGTCCTTCCACAAAACAAGCTATTTTTTTGGCATTCATAATTTATGCTTGATCGGATGTTTTTTCCAGCAGAAACTCACTGGTAAATAAGTCAAAGTTATTAAGTCCAATAAACTTGAACTCCTCAATCTTATCATGTGAATTATAAATATTGTGTAACTTGACACTGGCAGAATTTCGTTCAATAACTGACCAATATTCTATCGGAACACCATTCATTATAAACTCATCATTAGTGGTCATAATGAGTTGAAACAATCCTTGTTTAGCTTTTTCAATGAGAATTTTAATTATAGCAGAAGACCTCTGATAATCTAAGCCTTCTCCAATATCATCAATCACAATACAACTAGGCTTAGTTGTTAGTAAAGAATAGTTAATTTGAATCAATAAGGATAAAGCTCGAAACATTCCTTGTGATATTTCTGATTGTTCTGTGACAAATTCTAAACTTTCTTCTTTAACATATATGAATTCTGGGAGATTATCTATATTGTCGTCAAGAGAAATCTCGCCTTCTATTGCAGATGGTACTTTGGTTCCAATCTCTGATAAGTTGTAACCTATTTTTTTCATGTCACTGATAATTGCTTGAATAAATTCATCTCCGATTTGCTGTTTCCCAACCTGAAAAATACTGACAACAGAGTTATAGCTTTTTAGTTCCCTTTTGTTGTCTGATAATTTTATCGTAGGGTATGACATCAAAGTCATGAAATTCTTACCTAGCTGTGTTCCAAACTCGTAAAATCTTAGGGAGTTAGACCACTGGTATAATTTTTCTAAAAATGGATGTTGAATAGAGTCTCTGCGCCTGATGGCTGCAAGTTCTGCTTTGGGAGTTTGAAACCTAATCTTTTGGTTCAGTTCCTTAGCGAAGATAGTACCTTCACCCGATCTATCTCGTTCTAACAACAGCGGTTCATTGCCCTCACCATACATAATTAGCTTTTCTTGAACGACAAGACCTTTCTCTATTTTTAATATATATTCTGTTTTGGATTCTGGTCGATCGATATCAAAGTACAAATGCCATTCATCATTGTGTGCCTCAATATTATCATCTGACAAAAGCTGCGACAGCAGATGTATTGATTTGACAATTCTGGATTTACCGCTCGCATTTTTTCCGACAATTAAGTTGACTTGACTTAATCGACATTCTTCTACTCGCCATTCACTAGGCAATCCTTTATTAGACACATATTCAAAACTATCTAGCTTCATAAATTCCTGAGCTTTATGACAAAGTTTTTATAAGAATTGGATCAAACATTTTGTTGTCTAGTGTAACACCCGATCGCCCATTTGATAACTACCTCCGCAGATAGACCCCCCTCCCAGAAACCTATGGAACACTGAGGATACAGCAATAAATTTACCAACCATGACAGAACATAAAACATTGACAACGGCTGACGGGATTCCCGTTGCAGATAACCAGAACTCCCTGACTGCCGGTGAACGCGGGCCCATCCTCATCCAGGATTTTCACCTGATGGAAAAGCTGGCTCACTTCAACCGAGAACGCATTCCAGAGCGCGTTGTCCATGCTAAAGGAGCCGCTGCATTTGGCACGTTGAGCATCACCCATGACATTACTCGCTATAGCAAAGCTCAGTTATTTTCAGAAATTGGTAAACAAACTCAGGTTCTCCTCCGCTTCTCTACCGTAGGTGGCGAACAAGGTTCAGCAGATGCCGAACGTGACCCCAGAGGCTTTTCGCTCAAATTCTACACCGAAGAAGGTAACTGGGATTTAGTTGGTAACAACACCCCTGTTTTCTTCATTCGCGATCCGATCAAATTCCCTGATTTTATCCACACCCAAAAGCGCCATCCCCAAACCCATCTCAAAGATCCTAACGCCAAGTGGGATTTCTGGTCTTTAAGTCCAGAATCTCTGCATCAGGTGACAATTTTGTTTTCCGATCGCGGTACACCGAAAAACCACCGCCACATGGATGGTTTTGGCAGCCACACGTTCAGCCTCATCAATGCTCAAGGAGAACGAGTTTGGTGCAAATTCCACTTCAAAACCATGCAAGGTATTGAAAATTTGACCGCCCAAGAAGCAATGCGGATCAAAGGTGAAGATCCAGATCATTCCACTCGCGATTTGTTTCAGGCGATAGAGCAAGGTAATTATCCCAAGTGGCGCTTTTGCATTCAAGTAATGACCGAGGCCCAGGCGGCAGAGTATCACGAAAACCCCTTTGACTTGACGAAAGTGTGGAAGCATTCTGAGTTTCCCTTAATTGATGTGGGAACTCTCGAACTCAACCGCAATCCCCAAAACTTTTTTGCGGAAGTCGAACAGGCGGCATTTTCTCCTTCTAATGTGGTTCCAGGAATTAGCTTCTCTCCAGATAAAGTGTTGCAATCTCGCATCATGTCCTACGCAGATGCTCAACGCTATCGTCTCGGTGCAAACTATCAGCAATTGCCGGTTAATCAACCAAAATGTCCGGTGATGCACTACCAACGGGATGGCGCAATGGCATTGGGTAACAACGGTGGTAACGGGCCGAACTACGAACCCAATAGCCATGAGGATACGCCCAAGCAAAACTGTGTCTATGCTGACCCAGCTTGGGACTTAGGAAATGTCAAAGTCGATCGCTACGATCATCGTAAAGGCAATGACGACTACACCCAAGCAGGAGACCTATATCGCTTGATGAAACCCGATGCACAGCAGCGGCTTGTCGCTAATATTGTCGAAAGTTTGGGTGCAGCAAAACCGGAGATTCAGATGCGCCAACTGTGCCATTTCTTCCGCGCCGATCCGAATTACGGCCGCCAAGTGGCAGAAGGTTTAGGGATTAAGCTCGATCCATCCATGATGGCGGCGGCTGCTCAACCGGTTGGTGTGTAGAACCTGCGAACATTCAATAGACATCTGCTAAAAAGCAGATGTCTATTTTCACATCTTGCACTATTCTCGCTGAACAGGCTCTCCGGCCTGTTCCACAAGAAAATCTACTCTTTGTGGAACAGGCTCTCCGGCCTGTTCCACAAAGGATTATTGACAATGGTGCAAGAGGTCTAGTATTGAAACTATGGGTGTAATAGGCACTTAGCCTGCGTCTTACGTGCAAATTAAATGCAGTACAGCTTAATGTCATGGAGTTGGGGGCGATCGCGATTTTTAGCAATTGTCTCTTGAAAAGGCACAGAATCAAGTAAAATAATTTGAGGAACTGCAATAAAAACCAAACAAGAAAAACCAAACTATGACATTACCAGTTGGGTGCGCTGCCCCTCAATTCACCGCCAAAGACACAAACGGCAAGACAGTATCCCTCTCAGAATTTGCGGGTAAAACCGTAATCTTGTATTTCTACCCCAAAGATGACACCCCCGGCTGCACCAGACAAGCCCAAAGCTTCAAAGCAGCCCATGAAGAATACAAAGGCAAAGATATAGTAGTTCTTGGTGTCAGCCGCGACAACGAAGAATCGCACCAAAAATTCACAGAAAAGTACGGTTTGCCTTTTCAACTATTAGCAGATGTTGATGGCGCAATTACCAAAGCTTACGATGTTGAAAAAGGTGATTATGCCAAGCGCGTTACCTTTGTCATCGACGGTACCGGCAAAATCATTCAGGTTTATGAAGGCGAAACCATGAAAGTTGACACTCACGCTCAAGATATTCTCGTTACCATAGTTTAGTGAGGGGTCATGGGTACGGGGGTTAACAACCTACTCTAACTATATTTGTTCCCCCAAAACTTGCACGACAAATCAGCTCAACCAGCCTAGATTGTCGTCAGGTGCGCCATGCACACCCCTACAGTTATATTTTGGGTGCAAATCCCGCCAACCATTCAAAATTCATGCTTTAAAAGGCTTTCACCGCCCCTAGATTCAGTCGAGGGGCGGTTTTGTCAGCGATCGAGTCATTGTGTTTGATAAAATCAGAAGTTATCCTTACTGTAGCTGAATAATTAAGTAGGTAGACAGATAGATAATGACAAGCAATAACAGTATTTTCAGTTACTTAGGCCCACAAGAAGTTGAGGCGAATCGAGCCGCTGTCTTAGTGGGCAGTTTTGACAAAAATCAAGTGGTGGCGATTTCAGCAGCAGAAGGCTCAAATCCCCTGAATGCTGAGATGAATTTATCTACAGGTATTTGGAACATCAGTTTAGAGAAAGGATTTGATAGCGCCGGATCTCGCACAGTTCAGGTGAAGGCAACTAATAAGACTGGCAAAGTGATCGGCGAACAAACAATTAATATCAAAGTTAATCCTGCTTCTAACACACCCGATCGCTCTTTTACGTTAATTACTCTCCAATTTACCAGATTCAAAGTCGGAACACTGCCCAGCAGCAATCTCAACGAGCTGCAAAAAGCGGACATACCAGCAGGAACAACTTATCAAATTACCGACTACGAGTTAGAAGACGGACACCTGAATGTTAAATTAAAGAATCCAATTGCTCCGGTGGGGAATTCCGGCTTTTTTTACGAAAAGCACGCAGTCATCACTAACGGCGCAAAAATCATGATATTCGATCGCGCCCAATTACCAACTCCAGCGCCTGGAATGCAGTTGCTGTGGGTAAACAAAAAAACATGGTTCAAGCGCAACCCCGCAGATTCTGCTACTTTAGCAGAAAATCAGAAAGTCCGATTTTATCAGGGAGAAACTTTCAATATTTTCGGCTACGCTTGCGTAGAAAATCATTTTCGCGTCACCCTAGATAGCCCGATTCCCAACTTTGTCAAATCTGGATTTTTGTATTCGCAGCACGTCCAAATTTTGCAAAACGGGAGAGGAATTCAGTTTGATAGAAATGCAGTTACGATGACTGTTATCAAAACTACTGTGTTGAAAAAGCGGCCGGTGAATGTGGCAAGCCTGCAACCGCAAGAAAAAATTACTTTGCCGGTGGGAATGATTTACGGAGTTTCGGGATTCTCTATAGAACAAGGTGATGTCAAAGTCTCGCTGACTGAAAATTTGCCGCCCTTTGGGAATACGGGTTTTGTTTTTCCCGATTTCGTGGAATTCAGTCGCGCAGGTAAATCTTTCAATCCTGCCCCGAATTTAACTTATCAAAGCCCGACAGAAGTTTTGGTAAATCAGCCGATCGTCCTCAAAGGTACTTTTGACAAGCAGGAAGCGGTAAAAGTCGATGTAATAGCTGAGGATAAATTTCCTCTAACGGTTACGCTAAACAAACAAGCAGGCACTTGGCAAGTGAATTTGCCTAAAGGATTTAGCGTAGCAGGAGCTCGTTGGCTGAGGTTGCGCGCAACTGACAGCAAAGGCAACGTTACCGCCAGCCAAATAGTTTACATTACAGTCAGTTCCGATCCACTGACTGTCGGAAAATCTCTGAGCTTAAAGATAGTTTCTGCTACTTTTTTCAAGGTAGCTCCGGTTGATTCTTCCCGCCTCGACAATCAGCAAAAAGTTTTTGTCAAAGCAGGTCAAACTTTGACGGTTAGCAAGTACGGATTTATTGACGGCCATCTCAAGGTGGTTCTGGATTCGGCAATTACGCCGATCGGCAGTTTTGGCTATTTTTACGAACCAGACGTTCAGTTGGCCAAAGGTACGAAAATTTTGAAGTTTGACCTCGCCGACGTACCGAACAACAGCGGAGGCGCTCAACTGTTGGTAACTCAAACAACTCTGATTAAAAGCCAACCAGTAGATTCATCCAAACTGCCTGCCGAACGAGTTGCTGAAATAACTTTAGGCAGCACCTATACCATCACTGGTTATGCCTGCATTTTGGGGCATTTCCGAGTAACTCTCGCCGAATCTATTCCCGGTTTCGGCAATGTGGGATTTATTTATTGGCAGCACGTTAAAATCAAGAAAAATGGCAAAGAAGTTCCTTTTGATCCCGATGCTTTGACAATGACAATGCTGCAACCAACTGTGTTAAAAAAACGCCCGTTAGATGCTAGCAAGCTAAGTGCTACGGAGAGGATTACACTGCCTTTAGGTAGAGTTTACGGCGTGGAAAGCTACGGTTTGGAAGGCAGTTACCTAAAAGTTTCCCTGACTGAAGAACTGCCAAATTTTGGCAATACAGGTTATGTTTTGCCGAATTTTGTTCAGTTCAAGCGCGGAGATAAAATTTTCGATCCGGTTCCGAACAATGTGGAATTGAACGTGCCGTATTTTTCGCAGCGGGACAATCCGCGTTTTGACTGGTCTACTTGCAATGTAACTGCGATCGCCATGGTGTTTTATTATTACGGCGTTCGTTCTAAATGGGGCGGACAGTTGGAGGATGAGTTGTTGCAGTGGTGTTTTGACTATGCCGGTCAGGGTTCTCAAACGGATCACAACGTGCTGACGGCGCTGATTCAGGCTTACGGGTTTAAGACGAGTTTTAATACGACTCGTACATGGGCGGATGTGCGATCCCAATTGTTGAATCGGTGGCCGGTAGTTTTAGCCGGAGATTTTACGGCGGCCGGTCACATTATCACTTTAATTGGCTACAATTCTCAGGGTTATATCGTGCAAGATCCTTGGGGAGATGCACTCACCGGTTACAGCAATACTGAGGGAAGAAAGTTGATGTATCCCTACAGTTACGTCAATCAAGTTGCGGGGCCTGATGGGAATGTTTGGGCGCATTTTATTGCAGGGTAATCTTTTGATATCAATTCCGGTTGCACCTGAGATATTGCACCATTTTCAATAAGCTTGTTCTGGGCGGGCAGGATGCCCACCCCACAAGAAAATGCAGTTGTTGTGGAACTGGCTTCTAGCCCGTTGCTGACAATGGTGCAAGATGTGAGTTGCACTCATACCGGAATTGTTGATTGTTGACTGTTGACTCGATTTTATGATTCGGATGCAACCGGAAACGATATGAGGTGCGATCGAGATTGCGACAGTCGATCGGGGTAGGTTGGCATGGCATTTGTGTCAATTTAAGACTGCAACCCTCTTGATGTCTCGTTTGTATCGAAATCTCGATCGCCCGCAATACTACTTAATAATACGTTACGCCTTGCCCTACCCGGACAAAAACTTATTTGTGGCAGAGGTCTAATCAAAAGTCGATGAGAAGTCGATGAGAACTCACTCAAGTTCTCAAATAGCCACCTGATTTAATAAAAATACGATAGAAAGTGCGATCGACCCGATTTGCATATCCCCCCATTCTTTATAGGGGCAATCCCCCTGTGATCGCCCTCGTGGGCGGGGGGAGGCACTCTTGGCACTCCCAAGGTCGATCGAGGGACTATTGATCAATCCATATTCATTAAATCTTTACAGATTTTTAGGCAATAAACCGTTATGGTTGAGACTACAAATTTTCACTCTTTTTTAAACCAGGAATAGGTGGTGTGATGCGAAATTTAAACACTCAAATTTCAGGAAATGCGATCGCCTTTATCGATCGCCTTGTTACAGATTATCAAAGTTTAATTGCCGGGGTAACACCGGGTACCGAAGTAGTGGTTTTGGATGGGGACAGGGATGCGATTGCACAAATTACCGAAATTTTAGCTCTTCGGACAAATATAGACAGCATTCACATAGTTTCTCACGGCAGTCCGAGTAGCTTGCAATTGGGAAAAACTAGATTGTGTGCTGACAATCTGGAAGCTTATGCCGAGAAATTGCAGCAGTGGCGGAGTGCTTTAACTGTCGGTGCGGATATTCTGATTTACGGTTGTAATGTCGCATTGACATCCTTCACCTTCATCCAGCGCATCGCCCAACTCACAAATACCAAGGTTGCCGCCTCCAAAAACCTCACCGGCAGTGCAGCAAAAGGCGGCGACTGGGAACTAGAAGTGACAACCGGGAAAATAGCAGCCTCTTTAGCATTTCGGCCCGAAGTTCTAGCAGCATACAGCCACGTCCTTGCCACCTTCAGTGAAGCCAGGAACTATACTGTACCAAATGCTGGAGACATGGATACGGGCGACCTTAATGGTGACGGTTTCCTCGACTTAGTAGTGACAGGTAAGCAGGATCGCTTCTTCCCAAGAGATATTTCCATATTGTTGGGGACGGGTACTACGGGCAGCTTTGGTACTCCTATCAGCTTACTTAAGCCAGCAGGTAAGGAGAATCCCTCTGGTGTTGCAGTGGGCGACTTTAATAAAGACGGCAAACTCGATTTAGCTGTAGCGAATCGTAAGGATTCACAAGGTAACGGCAATTTCGTTTCGATCCGGCTGGGGACAGGTACTGGCAGTTTTGCAGATCCTATCAACTTTGGTGAAAATATAGATCATAGGTCGATCGTAGCCGGTGACTTTAATGGAGATGGCAAGTTAGATTTAGCCACAACTCCTTATCTCGATAACTTCATTTCAATACTTTTGGGAGACGGTGCTGGTAGCTTTGGCACTGCCGTTAAGATTAATACACAAACACGCAAGTATAGTGTTGCCACAGCCGACTTTAACGGCGACGGCAAACTCGATTTAGTCACGTCGAACTATGAAAAGACTAATAACATCTCCGTTTTCTTAGGAGATGGTAAAGGCAACTTTAACTCCCCCGTTAACCTTAACTCCCCCGTTAACCTTGCCGCAGGGAGTGAGTTTCGCACTGTCGTTACAGGCGACTTTAATGGCGACGGCAAACTCGATATCGCCGCCAATAACAGCTCCAATCGATCTGTCTCTGTCTTTTTGGGAGATGGTACGGGTAATTTTGATACTGCTAACAACTTTAGTGTCACACCTTATCTATTTGGAGGTCCCGAATCTGTGGTTGCAGGGGATTTTAGTGGCGATAGCAAACTCGATTTAGCCACGTCTAACTACGTGCAGCAGGAACTTTCAGTCTTGTCAGGAGATGGTACGGGTAAATTTGGTACTCTCAGCAACTTTACGCTCCCGAAGGCCCCGAACACTGATGGTTATATTGCTTTTGCGGTTGCGAGAGATTTTAATGCTGACGGTAAGTTGGATATAGCTACAACTTCCGGTCAAACTGTCTCGATTCTGCTGAATACGTCGAATACAGTTAATTTTGGTGCGGCCACTTACAGCGGCGTGGAAGGAACAACAGATACAGTAGTTAATGTTCCCGTCAAAATCGCGGGCGGCACTCCCTTAAACGATGTAGTTGTGCCAATTCTCCTCGACCCCAGTAGCACAGCCACCGAAAATTTAGACTACACCTTTTCCCCTACTTCGATTACATTCCCCGCAGGTGCAACAGGTGATGCACTTACCAAAAATATTGTAGTTACTATCAAGCCAGACAATATCTCTGAAGACCCGGAAACCGTAATTTTCAACTTTGGTACACTTACTGGTGGCATTGCGGGTTCCACAAAAACAACCACACTTACTATTTCAGATCAAGTTTCTGTTGCTTATGCCATTGCCACCGATACTGCCAGCATTGACGAAGGCAATAGCGGCAAAAAACCTCTGACTTTCACTGTGACTCGCAGCAACGTCACTACCGGGGCAAGTAGCGTCATATATGCGATCGGAGGAACAGCTACCAACGGCAGCGATTATAACAATATCGGCGGCACTTCTGGCGCAAAAACTGCTACTGGGACGATTAATTTTGCGACGGGTGAAACATCAAAAACCATCACTCTGGATGTGTTGGGCGATACCACGGTTGAACCCGATGAAACTATTACCGTCACCCTGTCAAATCCCACAGGTATCGCAGCGGCAACACCGGTAATTACCGCTGATACCGCTACCACAACTATTATTAATTACACTGCACCGACGCCAACGCCAACACCATCGGAAACTCCAATACCAACACCATCGGAAACTCCAATACCAACACCAACACCATCGGAAACTCCAATACCAACACCAACACCAACACCATCGGAAACTCCAATACCAATACCAACACCAGCGCCTACACCTATACCAACACCAACACCAGCGCCTACACCTATACCAACACCAACACCAGCGCCTACACCTATACCATCGGAAACTCCAACACCAGCGCCAACGCCAGCGCCTACACCAATATCAATACCAACACCAACTCCAGCGCCAACTCCAATACCAACTCCAGCGCCAACTCCAGCGCCAACTCCAGCGCCAACTCCAGCGCCAACTCCAGCGCCAACTCCAGCGCCAACTCCAGCGCCAACTCCAGCGCCAAC
>NZ_JADEWV010000388.1 GCF_015207455.1 Microcoleus sp. LEGE 07076 | reverse complement strand
CCTACTTCTATCACTACTTTAACTGAGTTAATTCAGAATTCCCAAAACACCAAAATTCGTCAAGAAGCAGCAAAATATTTAAGCATAATAGATCCAAATAATTCTATTGCATTGACTGCTTCAATTGATTTTATATTCAATTATCAGCCGGATGAATTGAATAAATTTAACTATCAAGATACCGTTAGGAGTTTGAAACCTGGTTATATTTTTAGCCCCACGACAAAATTTGGGATGCAGAGAGTTATTACTATTTTAAAAGAATATTTGTCAAAGGAGATTTATAATAATTGGGGGTACTCTGCTTGCTGTGAAATTCTTTGGGAATATGCCGAAAATATGCCCTATTTAGACTTTTATGAAGCGTGGTACAATCAACCTACTACCCATCCAGAAGCACCCGATAACATCCCAGTTGGCAACACTCTTTTAACTCAATCCCTCGAAAACCAAATTAATGATATCCTCACCCAACTCCAACCCACTACCCAAACTTACCCCCTACCTATCAACATTCAATCCCTAACAGACGAAACAGATATAAACGCTATTTGCCAAGAAATCTGCACCCTAATTTACTCCCTCGCACTCCCCGATGCAGATATCCCCAGCGCCAACAACTTCGCCCAACTCAAACGCCACATCCTCACAGCAAAACGCCAACTGCAAAAACGCCACCTAGCCCTAATTCTGCATGAATGTACCCCTCATGCAACACTCATCAACTGCTGCCGCCAAATCGCCGATGCTAACATAGGTTTGCACATCCTCTGGATAACCGACACACCCCTCAATGCACCTTTGCGCGGTTTTCCCCCACAGCAACCTAACCTCCTGGGTGTTATCCAAACTTGGATAAATGAACTGAATTAACGGGATGCCAGTATCGTAAAAATTTTTGTTATCTAATGCAAGGTAAGAGAGCAAACAATGGGTAAATTAGTTATTTTGACTCTAGAACAAGAAGACTTTCAGCAAGGTTTTCCTGTCAAGTTACAAATTGGATTAGAGGGCGAACGCCTGTCTACGCCTATCAATGGATATCTTCCGCCAAACCCAAAAATTCCCAATTATTATAGAAGTTGGCAGTCAGCATATCATACTCATATAGTAGGCACGCCCAGATTAGACAAACCAAAAGCACAAAAGTCTCAATTCTCTACTGGTGAAATTAACGCACAAGCAGAAAATTTAACTATAACCATGAATCAATGGCTGAACTCGCAGGAATTCAGTCTGATTCGAGAGGAATTGGTGCTCAGTCTGAAACCCGATGACGAAGTACGGTTTATTATTCAAGCACCAACCCTTCAACTACAGCAACTTCCCTGGCATCTTTGGGATTTATTC
The DNA here is from genome assembly GCF_015207455.1 of Microcoleus sp. LEGE 07076. Classification (GTDB taxonomy): domain Bacteria; phylum Cyanobacteriota; class Cyanobacteriia; order Cyanobacteriales; family Microcoleaceae; genus Microcoleus. The sequence continues at coordinate 1,681 of NZ_JADEWV010000388.1, read as the reverse complement.
AAAGACTACCCCTTGGCAGAAATTGCTCTAAGCGCACCAAACTACGGTCAAGTATCCCCAGCTAAAAAATCGCGAAATAAAGTCAGAATTTTAGCCATTTTAGGTAACAGCAAGGGGATTAACACCGAAAAAGACCGAGAATTATTAGAGCAATTACCCGGTGTCGAAACCGTGGTTTTACCTCAACCAAGTCGGAAACAAATCAATCACCATCTTTTAAAATATTCCTGGGATATTTTATTCTTCGCCGGTCACAGTCAAACTGAAGGTAAAAGCGGCCGGATATATATCAACAAAACTGATAGCTTAACAATAAACGAGCTAAGAGAACCCCTTGAAAAAGCAATTAACAAAGGTCTCAAATTAGCTATTTTTAACTCCTGTGATGGATTGGGTTTAGCACAAGAACTCGCACATTTGCAAATTCCTCAAATTATCGTTATGCGAGAGCCAGTTCCCGACAAGGTAGCTCAAGCATTTTTAAAGTATTTTCTGAATGCTTTTGCCAGCGGTAAATCGCTTTATCTATCAGTCAATGAAGCACGGCAAAAGTTGCAATATTTAGATGCACATCCGCCTAGTATTTCTTGGTTGCCGGTCATTTGCCAAAATCCGAGTCAGTTAATGCCAACTTGGGAAAAGTTGCGTGGGGCTTCAAGTACAAAAACTCGATCGACAATCTGGACTAGAAACCGCGATTCTCAAGAGTCAGAGAATCGAAATCGCTTACTAGCAAAGGTAAAGAATGAAGTAGAGAGTCGCTGGGTACAGTCACTGCACAATCACGTAGTTATTCAACAACCAAAAGAACTTCAGCCCAAACAAGTAGAAACACCTTGGGGTGTAGAGGTCAGACTCAATCATTTGCCAAATCAACTCTTAAGTCCAGAAACAAAATTACTCGATGTTTTTCAGCAGAGTAATATCGATAGCAAATTATTAATTATAGGCGATCCAGGAAACGGTAAAACAATCACTTTGTTAGAACTAGCAAAGCAGCTAATTACCCAGGCGGAAGACGACATAAATAGGGCAATTCCTGTTTTGTTAAACCTTTCATCCTGGAAAGATGAAAAGCAACCTCTACTCCAGTGGCTGAGTGCTGAACTTGTCTCTAAATATGATGTCAGCCTAAATATTGCTCAAGAATTATTAGAAAATCACCGCATCTTGCCACTTCTTGACGGTTTAGATGAACTAGAAACACTCCGACAAGAAAGCTGTGTAGACACGATTAATCAATTTCTAGAAAGTGCATATCGCCCTCCTGGTTTAGTTGTAGGCAGTCGAAAGAAAGGATACGAATTTATTAACACCAAGCTCAAACTGAACGCGGCAATCTATTTGCAACCAGTAGCAAATACAGAAGTTGAAAAATATTTCGCCGATGTCAACTGCCTCATAATATGGCAAAAAATTAAAAACTATGACGCTTTCTTGAAATTGTTAGAGTCTCCACTGATGCTAAATCTTATGGCTTTAGTCGGCCAGGAAATGTTACTTGAAGATGAAGTAACGTTCAAATCAACTCAGGAACTAGAAAAAAGTCTGTTGGATGTCTATATTCAGCAAATGCTAAAACAGAAAATTAAAAATGTATCCTATTCGCAACAAACAGCACCATCCGCTAAAAAAACTCAGAAGTGGCTGGCATTTCTAGCTAATAAATATCAGGACAATT
>NZ_JADEWV010000387.1 GCF_015207455.1 Microcoleus sp. LEGE 07076 | reverse complement strand
CTCACTCTCGATTAATTGAAATGTTGGAGTACAAAGCTCGGTTGGCGGGAATCACAGTAATTGTGCAGGAAGAATCCTACACATCCCGCTCCAGTTTTTTAGGTTTAGACCCAATTCCTGTTTATGGAAAAACTGAAAAAGAGCCTGTGTTTACAGGTTTGCGGATTAAGCGGGGTTTGTACAAAACATCGACTGGTCAGCTAATTAATTCTGATGTGAACGGTGCGTACAATATCCTCAGAAAAGCAATCCCAAATGCCTTCAGCGATGGGATAGGGAGCTGCGTAGTTCAGCCAAGGCGGGTTAATCCGCTCAAAGTGAAAGTGAAGGGGGAGGGACTTGAAGCCTCCCATGTCTATAAATGACTATACTTTTACCAGCTATACTTACCCTCGTAGTCAGTATCGCCGCCAAACAAAGGCTGCATATCCAGAGCCATTAAATGCCCGCCCGGGAGCGTCACCAAATCCGCGCCAAAAAACGGCAAATCAAAGTTAAGATGCGGGAAAATCACAAAATTGAAAACTTGCAAGCTGTTGCCGCCTTGGACGTGCGCCGCGCGAATTTGCCGCAGTTTTGGGGATGAAAAAGCATAACTGGTAGTTACTATTTTCTTTGGGTTTTTCCCTTTCCCGACAGTAGCTTCCTTGAGTTCAAACCCTTCGGGAATCGGGTAATACTGTAAGTCTAACCGATTTTTTATCAGAGCGATCGCCGCATCTAAAAAAGGTTGATAAAGAGTCATGTCGATTTTATTTATGAGCTTTTATATTTTAGATTAAACTTGTGGAATCCACAGGTTCGATCGTTCGGACATCTGTTTTTTCTCCGACGTTCGCAGTAAAAAATTCTGTTTTTCTTCCAGCTTAACTTTCAAGAGTAAAGTCTTTACTACAAACTTTTTTGGGAAGCATCCATGTAAACTTAGCGATGTAAATTTAGCAATCAGCGCCCGATCGCGGGGACAGCTAAAGGCACAGCATCTTCAAACAAAAACTCGTAAAGGAATTTTTCAGCTTATTCACGACCAAAATAACTGCTAAACAAGCCCGAAGCCGGGTCTCTGTCTGCGCTGTACTGGTCGTAATCTTTTTGACCAACGATGGGCTGAATATCTTCCGGGTCAGTCAGCGGTTTGGCCTCCGACAGCATTTTCCAGTACAAATCCAAATAGTCTTTATCGGCTGGATATACCCGATTTTCTACTGTTTCGGCATCGGTTTTGGCAACAGCAAGTATTTATAAAAATACTGATTGGCATCATAAAATTTCATTTCTAAATTTTGGGCAAAATCGTCGTACTTGTCGCGGAGCGATTGTAGAGGTTGAACGTATTTTACTATATAAACTTTATCTCTAAATAGCGGCTGAAAGTCGAGAACTACTAAAATTTTCTTCTTACCAAAAGACAAGAGGTCAATTCCCAACAGAGGCAAATCGTATTTGTGATTGGGATAAATCACGCAATTAAAAACTTGAGCTGCTTCACCCGCATTGATGTAAGTGTAGCGGATTTTTCGCAATTGCGGGCATTCGTAACACCAACTGCGGATTGTAGCTGGGGTTTTGCCGCGCTCGCTGACATTGACTTCCAACCCGCAGGGAATCGGGCGACTTTGCAAATCAAACCTTTGAAACAGCTCTTGCTCTAGGTATTCCCGAAAAGGCTGGTACATAGCGAATTAACTCGGATGGCAAAACTAAGAGCGATCGTAAAGGATGCCGATCGCCCCCGTCTCGTTTATTAGAAACAAAGTAACAATCCGTAACATTAAGGCGTGCGACTGGGGCTGCCGCTTCCGTCCGCGGTACGTTCCGTCGGCTGGAACGCCCGTCAGGAGACTGAGTTCAACTTTTCAGCTTCCTCAAAAAGTCTGCCCGCAAAATCTGGATTCTGAGAAATTGCTCGAATTGTGTCGCTGTTGTGGCGATCGTAACTTCAAATTTTTCAAGTGTGGGAAAATTAAATAGTTAAATTGTATTAAAACTGCACAGGGGCATTTCTAATGACACAACAGATCGCGCTTTCGGCACATACCTTACATAACTATCAAGGGATGGGAGTTCCCGAAGCAAGTGTTCCACTGATTTTGCAGCGCGGCGGCGACGAATTGCTGTTGTCAAAAGCAGACGATCGCTTTACAATTCGCCCCTCACCGACAGCATCAATATCGAGCGATTGGGCGGCACAAATCCCGGCAAAACTCAACCGCCGCATCGCCCAAAGCAATCTTGAAGAATATCTGGTTGCGCCCTCTAACCTAGATGCAGCAATGCAAGCAGCCCGCGCCAGCGATAGTGTAGTTTTTGCCAGCCACCTGTATTGTCCCGCCAATAATCCGAGTACATTCTTTTATTTAACAGATCGAATTACAATTCAATTTGGCGAACAAGTAGACGAAACATCGCGAAGTGCGATCGCCAGTTTTGCTGCCTTAAACATCGTCCGGCAAATAGCAGGAATTCCCAACACCTTTCTCTGCGAAGTCACCAAACAAGCAACTGAAAACCCGGTCAAAATTGCCAACCGCCTGACAAGATATCCAGAAGTTCTGATTGCTGAACCCAACATTTTAGTAGAGACTCAGCAATACTACACGCCGCGCGATCCGTTTTATCCCAAACAGTGGTATCTCAATAACCAAGGCGGCAGCGAACTTGTCGGCGGCGCTCAAATTTATGCAGAAGCCGCTTGGGATATAACTCGCGGCGCGCGCGCCATCGTAATTGCCGTCGCTGACGATTCAGTTGACTTGACACACCCAGATTTTCAAGGCCAAGGCAAAATCGTCTCGCCCATCGATTTCAAAGAGGGCGACACTTCCCCGATGCCAGTCGCCGCATCGGACAACCACGGCACAAGTTGCGCCGGTGTCGCCGCTGCCGAAGAAAATGGCAAAGGCATTGTCGGTGTTGCCCCCGGATGCGCCCTGATGCCCATCCGTACTAGCGGTTTTCTCGATGACGATTCTGTCGAAAAAATATTCAATTGGGCGATCGAAAAAGGCGCGGCCGTCATTTCTTGCAGTTGGGGGCCGGGGGC
>NZ_JADEWV010000059.1 GCF_015207455.1 Microcoleus sp. LEGE 07076 | reverse complement strand
GCTTTAAGGCTCAAGAGTGAACCCGCCCCTACAGCTTATTGAAAATGGTGCAATATCTCAGTTACAACGGATATTGAGGCAACCTAGCAGCAATTTCACTCCCGATCATCAGAAAATAGAGAAGGTAAATCCCGTTCTCCCCTCACGATCCGAACAATTTCAATTAAGTTGTCCAGCGCCCGATAAAGAATTATGTAACCTCTGATAGGAATTCCCCGCACAGAAGGAGCTAGTTACTCGTAACTGAGCCCTATATTGGGGAACTTAACTAAATTACGACACTTTTTATCAAAGTCTTCAACAAATTGTTCACCTGCATCTATATTTTTAGTTGCAAAGTAATCGGTAATTTCATTGAGATCGCGACTGGCTTCAGGGGAAATAATGTAGCGGCTCATTGTTGATTTTCCCGCATTTTGCGAAATTTTTCCCGCAATCTAGCTATAACTATCTCCCCATCAATTCCTTCGCCGCCTTCAAGTTGAGCTAGTCCTGCTGCTACTTTTGGACGAGTTTCATCCACCCATTCTTGATAACGATCGCTCTGTTGCCGATCGCTTCTGTCTGCGAGTAGTTCCAACGCCGCAGCAATTACCTCATCCACCGAAGAATATTTGCCACTTTTGACTTGCGCTTCAATAAATTTATTATGGTCAGGTTTTAGAGTAATGTTCATGCGCTTTACTTCTAATAACTTTTAGCCATTATATCATTTCCACTGGCTCTCTCCGTGTAAAGGCGAAGGGGAGGGCGATGGTGAGCAATTAAACGCGACCGCACTTGTCACCGGTTTTTTGGATATGGGCGATCGGCAACAGCAAGGTCTCCTCAATTTCCTGCCGCACAGCAGGAGATACATTACAACCGCTATTAAGGCACTTTACCAGCAATTTATTAGCATCGTAATAATTCTTCAGCAATGACTTCTGTTGTTCGCTAAATTGCCAAACGCGACCCAGATCGCGATACAAAATCATCATTTGTCTTAATCGCTTATCCCAAGCCTGACCGTTATCTTGCCACCATTTTGCAAAGATATCTTTGTCACTTTTTGGATCGGGCAGTTGTTCCAGAAGTTCTTGTATCCCTTGCCTTTGTTCAGGCTTAAGGGCAGGTACAAGGTCGCAGTCAAGAACAAGGTCAAGGTTAGGGACGAGGGTACGTTCAAGGGTAAGCCTGATGTAACCAAGAGTAGGCTCAAGCGCATCCTTAAGGACGGTATTCAGGGCAAGGTCAAGAGCACCTTCAAGTGCAAGGTTAAGAACCTGTTCCAGAGCTTGTCCCACAACTTTTTTTAGACAAGGGTCAAGAGAAAGGGCAAAGCCACAGTCAAGGAGGGGATATTCAAGGGTAAAGTAAAATGCTCTAACTGCCGCAGGTTTGTAGGCACAATCAACAGAAAGGGATTTTTTGTTGATCCACAGTAGGAACTGCTGCAACTGCTCATTGTCAGCGACCAGTCCATCAACTTGCTGCTTAATTGACAGCAACAAGTCATCAGCTTTTTGCAACATCCCAACTGCTAACAACAAGACTTCTCGCCAACGCTTCTCGGTCAGGTGGCTGACCAGTTTTTCCAAAGCTTGTGGAGCAGAATTGTTAACTATTTCTGTAGCAGTAAAATACTCTTGAAATGTTAGATGAGAAAATGAATAAATCCCTCTTGCCCTTTCCACTAATAAGCCATGTTGTGCTTCGATCGCCTTCAGCACAACCTCACTGCCCATCTCCAACTGAACGGGGTTAGTTGTGGCATCGGGCAAATTAGCTAGATATTCGGCAATCAATTGCTGAACTGTGTTTTTTTCAAAAAAATAATCGCCCCGTTCAAAAGTAATAACTGCTACAAAAGCAAGTAAATGTTTCTTGCGGCACAAATTCAAATCGCGATAAACTTCATCCCGTTTAATGCCTCTGGTTTCATCCCATTTTATGAGCATTATTTCCATTCCTTCCTCATACAACTTGGCTCTGTTGGATGGAAAATCCGCTTTTGCTTGGAATACTAAACAAGTCAAATTTAACAAGATAGGCGTTACTGCCAGTTCTCGGATTTGCTGATTTTTATTCATTTTTAGCTGCTCTATAAATTGAGATGCTAAAGCTTTCCCTGCCTCCATATTCTGGGAAAAAGCCACAAACCAATTGCCAGCAAAGGCAGCGATTTGCTTATTATTAAAATCGGCTACCTCAACACAGGTAAAGGCTGCGTCGTGAAATCTGTACTTAGCAGCGGCAATTCTACAGGTAATAATAAACTGATTGTTGTAATACTTTCCGGCAAAATGACGAATCTGTCTGACGACTGCATCGCTATCTGATTCTGGCACTTCATCTAAGCCGTCTAATAAAATCAAACCTCTGCCTTGACTGAGTGCGAATTCAGTTTGCGATCGCCCTTCTACTCCGCAACTGGCAAATTCGTCGCTGATATATTCTAATAAGTCAAGATTAGCGATTTCAGCAAAGGTTTTGAGAGGGATAAAAATCGGTATTTTGTTTGATTCAAATTTTGCCCGATCGCACTGAATGGCGATGTGTTTCAAAAAAGTAGTTTTACCGGAACCAGGTTTGCCGAGTACCATCAGTTTAGAGTGAGATTTCACCGCATCCAATCCAGGGACTCGTTTCTGGCGTACTTTACCCAATCCCAAGCGATTAAAGTTATCCGCATCTGGGTTGAAGTCTCTCAATAAATCGCTAATTTCTCCCGGCTGCCAACTGGTAATTTCCTCCAAAATGTTGACTTCAACGTAGAGGTTGCTGACATCAACGGGCTGTGCAATATCCAACAGTTGCATTTTGCTGTAAAGCTGTTGGATTTTGCTGTGGCATTTTTGCCGGATCTCTTCCACTACCGCATCAATAGGCTGTTGGCAAAAATTTCTAACCCCCCCAACCCCCCCTTGGTAAGGGGAGACTAAAGGAGGACGATCGACAATTTCTTCCCAATCCAACTGCAAAACCGTGCAGAAAGCCTTGAAAGCATGGGCTTTAATTGGTTCTCTTCCTGCTAAAAAACGCCTCCAAGTTGGCAGCGATAGGCCATCGGCATAGGGCCCTGCCTCTGTCCAAGCGCGATCGGGCTCTAATGTTTGACTAGCTTCTACTAGCCATCTGGGGTCTTCTATCGTCGATCCCCTTTCTCTTCTAGCTTGCCTAATTTTTACTAATCCCTCGTCAGAGGCTTTGAGGGTCGTCATTAGATAATTTACTTTTTTATTTGTCAATCTCAATTTTAGATCAGTTTAGCGATCGCAAACTGAGTTTGTCAAGATCCCAGCAACCAAGAGAAAATGATCCTGACAACAACTGCACGGCATAGGAGAAAAGTCAGGCATAAATCATCCAAAATTAATCCTTCAAAATGCCACTCTCTTGTGTCTCTAGAAATCACCTATTAAATGATGAAAAAGGATAGCAACATGAGCAATAATATCAAGGCAATTCCCTCCCGTGGAATCGGCATAAAACTTATTAACAAAATTGCCGACAATCTCAGCTATAAACGCACTTCTGACAATCGCAACTGTCTGTTAATTGTGAAAAATTTTCAGCCCGACACAATACCACCCCAGCAGACGAATCAATCTGGTTATTTGCAGGGGATAGTTATTTTTTTTAACAGCTTGAATTTTGGATTTAAAAAAGAACAAGATCGCCATTTTCATCGAATTTACAATCAGCCAACTAAAATAATTTACCTTCAACTAAACACTGACCTCAATAGTGTTGCACAAGTTTTATGGTGGGTCGAGCAGTTAGAGGATCTACCCATTCCCGAAGCAGTTTTGCAGCAGTGCAAACTTGCTACGATAGAAGGATTTACAAATGCTGTTCGCCACGCACACAAAAATCTGCATTTTCAAACTCCGATCGACCTTGAAATAACCGTATTTAACGAACGTCTAGAAGTCAAAATTTGGGATATGGGAGAGCCTTTTGACATCCAAGCTAAGTTGCTTGAAGAATTGCCTGTTATTTGGAGCGAGCTGGGATGTATGCTTGACTAAATCTGTACTTGTCAACTTTCAAGTAATAAGAAAGACATTTTTTTGTGATGACTACTAATACTGCTCTCAAGATTCTCGTGGTGGATGATGACCCACCCATTCGCAATCTAGTTCATCGTTTTTTAAATCAGAAATATCAAGTAGATTCGGCAGCAGATGGCGAGACTGCTTTAGCATTGTTTGAGGAATTTAAGCCAATGCTAGTAGTTCTAGATTGGAATTTGCCGGATACTACAGGCTATCATCTTTGCCAGGAAATGCAGCGCCGTACTAATGTTTTTGTGGTAATGCTAAGCAGCCGCACAGACGAAGCGGATAAAATTAAAGTCCTGTCTGTAGGTGCTGATGATTATATCTGCAAACCATTTGGTCTTCAGGAATTAGCAATGCGGATCGAAGTTGTGTTGAGACGGATGAGGTGTGTTACTCCATCACGTATTGTATTCGATCGATTCGCGATCGATTCAGCGCGTCGAGAAGCAACACTCAACGACAAAATTATCAAGTTAACAGCCTTGGAATTTAAGATTTTGTATTTTTTGGCAAGTCATTCCGGTCAATCTTGGAGTCGCCAACAGCTAATCGAAAAAATCTGGGGTTGGAACTGCAACAGCACAGAAGAAGAGAAAGTTGTTAGCGTACATATCGGCCAGATTCGCAAGAAAATGATTGAAGTTGATGCTACAGGATCGCAGTTGATTAAAACGGTTCGGGGTTACGGTTACAGGTTCGAGCCGCCCTCGCCCGCGGCAATGGCAATTTCCTCAGCTCATCGGCATTAACCACTTGATTTGGCGAAAAACCGATTTTCCCACGTCCCATCGGGCAGCCAGATGCCTCCTAGAGCACGAACGCGATCGGGTACCATGAAGTAAGCCCAAGCCGTGCCTAGAGGTTTGAAGTGTCGATCGCAAATTTCGATTTCCTGTCGCTGATATTCGTTTTCCGTCGGTTCCCGCAGCGGATGATAGTCTTCCAGTCTGTCTAAATCGTCCAAAATAGCCGAATTTGCGAAACAGAGGAGAAAACCGCAGACGTTACCATCTCCGGCCACCATTGCAGGATAGCCGATCGGCAGCGCAAAAAGCTGACCGCGGGCGATCGCCGGACAAGCATCCACAACCTTTCCCTCGCAGTAGCGCAGATAGTTGCACTCCCCCGGTTTGAGAGTGCCGTAGACAAAGACTTTCATCGGGTAGAGCCTAACCGCTAGTTTTTGCTAAGATAGATGCCTAAGCTAATAGTTTAAGTCTCGCGGGCGATCGCGACCACAATCTTGATAAATTTCGTTGTTTACCCTTTCTTATAATTCATGACTCTAGCAGTTAGTTTTATTGCTTTTGGACTTGGGCCTTTGTACTTGAGCTCTTTTTTGCCAGACCTGCCCCTGGACAGCTTGTTTTCGACTCAAGGGATTATGGTGATGCTGCTGGCCGCCTATGCGGGGGCGATGTGGATGTTTCTCACCAGTGCTCCGAAGGTACACACGGTGATGGTATCGGATCTCGGACAAGCCAGGGAGTTCTATGAAGGTATGCTAAACCTGCCCGTAGCAGAAGTGCCGCTGCATTACTACTACAATTACGAGCAAACCTTGGGAACCACTGGCATCGACCCCCTGTATTTGTCGCCGAATGTCGGGAGGGGAACGAGCTCTCAAACGATGGGGAGTCCCGAGGGTTTGTGGTATCAGTTAATGAAAAATACGCAACTGCACATTATTAGCGGGGCTGGTGTAGGGGAAAAAAATCGCGAACGTCATGTTTGTTTCGATCGCGATTGTTTGGATCAGCTATTGATGAGGGTACAAACTCGCGGCATTAGTTATAAAATTCGCCGGGAAAAGCCGCTGAATTTTTTGGTCAAGGATTATGACGGCCGTGTGATTGAAATGGCTGAGGTTAGTAATTAGATAAGAGTCGGCGGTTGAAACTCGGCGGTTGAAACCGCGACTATACAAACTATGTCCGCCTCCGCGGACTTAAGAAGGTAATGTACTTTTAACCGCCCTGTTTGTCTTCAACCCGCGGAGGCGGGTTTTGTCTGTGTAGTCGCGGTTTCCAACCGCCCGATATTCTGCGTTTTTTCTTTGTCAATTAATCTTAGCTTCAACATTGGATTTTTCCGCTGTCGCCGCTGCTTTAATCTCTGCAACTGTCTTGCGGCTGAAGAGTTGGAAATACGAAGAAACAAAGAATTCTTTAACTGGGAAAACAATCAAAGTCAAAGGATTGATTGTGACGATGATATTGCGGACATCAGCTTTAGCTTGTTTAACAATTTGCTGTGCTACCCAGTCTGGCGACATAATGCCGATCGGGTTTAAGTTGCTTTTAAATGGCCCTAAAATCAGTTTGCGAACGATGCAGGGCGCGTCCAGCCTCCGCAGGGTGACTAAATCTCCGAGGGCGCGTTTGCTGAGTTCGTACAGGGGACTGACAGCGGGAATTACTTCTGCTTCTGAAGTGTTGATCCAGACTTCTTTGCAAGCGATGTTTTCGTTAGTTCGGACTGTTAAGAAAAAGAGTTCCATCAGCCGCCACGCAGAAAAAGTGTTAATTTCGTATGAATTTGCGATCGCCTCTCCGGTTCTTTCTCCCTGTACATTAATCCCGTGATTGATGACGAGAATATCGATTTTTTCTAACAATTGAGCTAAATCCACCTCTTCTCCCGCGTGCCAAGTTACGGTTTTTACAGGCAAAATCTCGCCCTCTAAATTCAAAGTAATTTGCTCATTTCCCGAGGAGAGGGCGATAACTTTTGCACCAGCTTTGTGCAGGTGTTTGAGAAGTAAACGCCCTAAAGTTCCCGATGCACCGGTGACTGCTACAGTTTTGCCTTTAAGAGAAAGTGCTGTGCCCATAAGTTTATCTATTAAGGTGAAAGTACCGCAATAGTAAGCATTTTGATTGTCGAAGTGATGCCGCCAATGATAAGGTTTATTAACGAACCAGTTGCCCGGTAGAGTCTGGAAGTCTCCCGGTTGGTGGGTGATGTCGGTTAATTCGTCTGCACCTTTGATGCCTGTCGCGCGGGCGATCGCGCTCAACAAAAAGCCTAAAGTATAAATACAACCGGCTGCTGCGCCCCAATGATATTCCGGCAGCCAAAAATAAGCTAAAACCCACAGCAACAAGCCCAAAACCAACATCGCCCCAGCTTCGGGCACATCGTGACGCCAGTGCGCTTGCTTGTAAATTGTCTCGCTAACGGGCGTCAAATTCGGGCGGAAAACGCGGTGATGCCAATTGTGCAGCTTTTGCAAAGGCGGCACATAATGAGACGCGACGTGATAAAAGTCTCGGATGATTTCTGCCCAACAGACAGAAGCTATTGCTACAGCGCCGACTATCCAGTAATTTACCATGCTCGCAGAAGTTAGAAATTTCAGATATTATATCATGTCCGGTCAGAAAAACGCTTCGATCGCGGTCGTTATCGGCGGACATGATATTAGATATTGTCTGTTTTGAAATAAAGATTAAAATTGCTTTTATTGCTAGTCTGGCAATTGACTCAGGCGTTTTAAAATCTGCAAAACGCGGTACAAATCATTGCCGGGATTGCGGATTACAAATTCTGGCGACAAGGCATACTGCGAAGTTTCACCTCTAACTAACTTGACAAAAGAGAAGTTAGCACCTGTAGAAATCATACCAAAAGTAGGAGTTTCTGGATGCGGATCTGCCAGCATATATGTCAGGAGTTGGGCAAGTGCTTCGTCTGTTGAAAACGAAAGTTGTTTGGATTCAATTACTGTCACCCACAAGTTTGCTTTCATAATTAGGATATCTATTCTGCCTTCGATGATTCTGCCTTCGTCTTCCTCTTGAATAGCGATCGATTTTTCGGCTTTGACTTGAAAAGGAGACTCAAACAGACCGGCAATAAACAAAATCGGGCTGACTATCGTGAGTTTGACTGCATTTTCCAATACAGGTGGGGAGTCTACCAAGTTGAAGTATATGTCTTGAACGCGATCGAGCAATTGTTTTTCTGTGTCAGTTACTTCCGGCAAGTTTTCTTGCCATTCTCGGAAAAATTCGCTGTGGCGAACTCGCTGCAAGCCGAAGTTATCGATTAGATAGCGGAGGTTAATATCCATTGCTTGAAGTTTTTGCATGATAATTTATCGAGTTTTAATTATTGGTAATTATTTTAGCATTAGTGTAATTGCAATCGCAGATTGAGGCAGATAAACGCAGGTGAACGCAGATGGGTAGAGTTGATTTTGCTGAAGTTTTTGTTTATTTGGGTTGGCGATCGACTGTTTGCTGTTTTTGTTCTGCTTGCAGTTGTAGCAGTTGCGGTATGGTGACAAAACGGTATCCCTGTTGTTTTAGTTTGGGAATAATTATATTCAAGGCTTTTACCGTGTTGTGACGGCTGCCCCCGCCGTCGTGCAACAATACGATCGCCCCCGGTTGTGCTTGAAAAATTACAGTATTTGCGATCGTATCTGCGGGCAGTTGTTGGTAGTCTTTAGGGTCGATCGACCACATGACTACTACATAGTTTTTATTTTTAGCGTAATCCGCGAAACCGTTATTTAAGCGGCCGCCGGGAGGACGAAACAAGAAACTTCTTGCGCCAGTCGATCGATAAATGTGAATGCCCGTATAATCGATTTCATTGGAGGCTATTTTTTCGGTAACATCGTGATAGTAGTGATGCCACGTATGGTTGCCGATCGCATTTCCGGCTTGCACAACTTTTTTAGCAATTTCTGGATATTCTCGCAGATTTCTACCCAAACAAAAGAATGTAGCCACAGCGTTGTGTTTCTGCAACACTTCTAATATTTTCAAAGTTTCTGGTGATGGGCCGTCGTCAAATGTCAGGGCGATAACTTTGGAGTTGCTGATACTTGCTTTATAAACAATTTGGCTGCGAAATTGCGCCGGCGGTGCGAATACTAAAGGTTGTTCGGCTGGTTTGGGCGCAGGAGAAGGCGGTATTTTTGTTGGTTTGGGCGGTTTGAGGAGATTGGGCGGGGAATTGTCAAAAGGGGGGATTTGGGCTATTGAATTTGAGCTAGCAGTTTGTGGGTTTTTAGGGAACAGGGAAAAAAGGGCGATCGATCCGACAAGTATCAAGATTTGAATTACGGATTTTTTAATAAATTTGGGAGTCATGTACTGTACAATTTGCTTTTAACAATCTAATTATCGCTGACAATTCGGTCAGCTTAAGAGTTGGCTAAATTAATTTTTGTTTAAAAACAGGGATTGTCGCAGCGCCAAAACCTTCAGCTAAAAGTCTGGCGCATCTGAAAATTATTGTATTTTTGGGCCGATATACCCAATGATTATCTTTCCAGGCCCTAATTATGTTTGGTATTGCGATATTTTATGGAAGATATTTTTACTAATCTTTCCGATGCTGCCACCATAGCTTTTGTGAACCTATTTTAAATTACTTCTAATTACGATTTTATACTATTTAAGTCATCGATCGCCGGATCTCGCTCGGCTACTGGCTCTTTTATTTCTGGCTGACTTACCATAGTAAATATTCCTCTGTGTTAACCTCTATCTCAATATTTTAGCAAATAAGCTCCTTCTCAAAGACGATCGCCAAAATTTCGCGGCTTACAAGCTTGCCTAAAATTAGCTAAAATCGCAAGATACCGACGCATTACAAGAGGAGAAAAGTCATGATTGCTCCGGCAAATCTCAGCCGCATTGCGATCCCCCCTTTGGAAAATGGCGAACTTGCTAAATTTTTGCAGAATTCGAGCGGCGCTATAGGGCTATGCCAAAACTCAAAAAAGCAGAATTGATTGAAGGAATTGTTTATATGGCTTCACCCTTACGGTTTGAACCCCACGCCGAACCCCATGCCGATTTAATGGGCTGGCTGTGGAGTTCAAAATTGCTACTCCAGGCCTGCGTCTCGGCGATAACCCCACCGTGCGTCTCGATGTGGATAACGAACCGCAACCCGATGCTGTACTACTAATTGATTCCCAACATGGCGGCCAAACTTGCCTCAGCGATGACGGTTATATCCTAGGCGCGCCCGAATTTGTTGCCGAAATTGCTGCTAGTACCGCGACGATCAATCTACGCGACAAAAAACGAGTTTACCGCCGCAATGGAGTCAAAGAATATCTCGTTTGGCAAGTCATGAATCGCCGGATTGATTGGTTTTCTTTACAGGAAGAAGAATATATTTCTCTGCTTCCCGATGCGGAAGGAATTATCCGCAGCCGGGTTTTTCCGGGGTTGTGGCTGGCTGTTTCGGCACTGCTAGAGGGGGATATGTCAAGTGCGTTAGCGAAGCTTGCAGAAGAGGATCGCCATTCTTCAAGCCGGATTAAACAGTGACGCACATCAAGAGTTTGTCCAACAGTTAGCTAGCTTTGCCAATCCCGCTTAAATATCCCCTCAATCTCTTAGTCTGCGGAGGCAGACTTCGTTTGACAAGGAGCGGTTTCAACCGCCGAGCAAGCAATCGGGTAATGAACCCAGATTTGATATCATCCCCCTAAAACCGACAAGTTTGCCGCGCCCTTTCGTCCTCCGGTTCTTGCCAGCCAAAAGAGAAATGACTCACCGCATTAATTTGCGGCGTCGCCGAGCGAATTGCCCGCATTTGAATCTCCAAAGACGGCCGATTTTTCACAGATTTTCCCCAATCTCCGGCAAGGGCAGGAATGATTTTTGCTCCCGGAGGCGCTAAACTCACTGTCCGCTGCACCTGCGGCACGATACAGCTTACATCCCCACAATTTCCGTAAGACATCGCGTGGAATTCGACAGCAGCCGGAAAGCTGTCCCAAGGCTGCAATCTCGAATCAAATCCGCCTTGATTTATCTTTTTATTGGCATCAGGAAAAAACACTGCTCCGACAGGAATTCCCATTCTTTGAGCTGGTGCAATTGCCATTCCAAAAAACTCTAATACTCCTTGGACTGCGTGAGCAACGCTCAGTTGCCAGAGGTCTTTTTGCAGAATTCCCGTGTCGGGAAGTGGCGGTTTTGGTGTCGGTTTTGGCGCGGGAGTTGCAGCGTTTGCCGATTTTGTGGCGGGAGTTTTTGAGGCTACTTTTGATGTGGCATTCTGTCTTCTAGAAGGGGGAGTTGCTACTGCTATAGGTTGCGGGACTCGCCCCTGCCAAAGAGGTTGTTGCTCGGTCGGATACTGTTTGACTACTGCTTGAACGTCATTAGTATTGATAAATCCTTTGGTTAAATATCGCTGAATTAAATCTCGCCCTTGCTGATTGTTAGCCCGCTGCAAAAGTATTTGCTGCGATGCTGGGCCGTAAATCCACAAGTCTTGAACTTTGGTAGCAACTGAAGCTGGCCCGACGCCCCGTAGATAGCGAATGTAGTCGAATAACATTCCTTGCGGCCTGCGCTTGACTATTTGATTTACTAACAAAGTATAGTCTTGTCTTGCTTGGGAATTGTAGGGATCGACAAAGGCTTGATTGCCCGGAACTTCTCCGAAATCTTCGTTAATTGCTGCGTCTTGAATTACTGTTAAACTTGTCTGGTTTTTACCGTTGAGGGCGAGGGCTTGCTGTCTGTCGGGACGCTGAGAATAGGTATAGCCGAAGTTCATGGTAAACAACCAGGCGTATACTTTTAAACCTCGCTGTTGGCCTTTGGCGATCGCCTTTTCTAGCAAATCGTATTTTTCGTAGCCGCGATTTCTCAAAACCGAAGGCCAAGCAGTTGGATTGTCTGCTGCTGGGAGCAGCACTTGACCGTCGTAAAACACTTCGACATAGACTTGGTTGTAACCTTTATTGACAACTTTGTCTAATACTCGATCGATTTCTCCGGGCCTGACATCGCAGGGATACAAACGCAGCCAAACTGCTTGGGTTTGGGGCCAAGTTTTTTGGCGACATTCTGCTATTTCCCGCGCGTGTTTTTTCAAAACGGCAAAATATGCTTGCTGGGATTCCGTTTTTCCTGACAGGGCGGCGCGGCGCAAGTCTTCTTTTTGATTTACCTGTTCTTTGGATAATTGACAATAGGCTGATGTTTCGGCAAAGGCTGGTTTATTTTCGATAAAAGACAAAACAAGCTGGCTGATGAAGCTACTGGTTATCACAGCAGTTACCGCACTTAAAAAGCGTCGCTGATGTTGAAAATTCGCGATGCGAGTTGGTGCAATTTTCATGGGATAATTGAATCGGGTTTTCTGGTTTAAATTGGTTCGCGATCGCCCAAAGGCATCGCGCAGACGCACGGCTACAAATTTTCTACTTTTTTCGGTTGACTTAGTTATGCCACAAGTCGATCGCACAATGCAAATTCTGTGGGGTGGCTATTTAGATCCTTTCTAATTATTCTGGGTAGTGCCGAGCCCTTAAAAATCCCTCGCATTCAATCGACAATCTCATCGAGCCGCACCTTACACGCAGGGTTCGCGGAAACAAACCCCAAACTTGTTTTGTTTCGCTTTTTATAATAGTATGTCAGCTTGCATCTTTGTCAGGGACAAAGTTCTGGCAAATCTTTACCAAAATCTCGATCGCCCCTAATCTGTGCAACGCCTGCGATCGGGTAGAATTATTTTGTTCCAACCAAATCAAGACAGTGCTTCAATATCAGCAGGAAACTTGCGCGATCCAATAGCTGTCCGTCGCAGGTGTAGCAAATCAATCAGTCAGCACACCAAAATCAGCAGTCTCTTTCCCGACTCTCGGCAAGCAATCTCCCACCCCGAAACGATGACTGCTATCCCTTTTCAATGACACACTTAAGTTGAATTCTGCGCTCCTGGCGATCGACGCCGTCTCAAGTTTTCACCAGAAAATGTAAACTTTATTTATTTTTTTGTGTCGAAAAGCTCATTAAGTGACATCATAGACTTGTGCTAGATTCAGGCAACTTGGCGAATCCTCGGCAAAACCAAGACTGTAACGCCATTTTGTGCCTTGTCTGACACATAAATTAATGGTTAGGGCTGTGAATCGAGGTTTTGACCTGAGCCTGTACCAACAAATGTTAACAACAATCATTGAGGAAACTATGGAAGCACTAGCATTGAACCATTCTTTTGTTGCTTATGAATCTCCAGAGTCCGAACTCCAAATGGAATTTAAAATTCCCAATTCTGCATTGGTAGGTGCTGCAGGTCTGGCAGTAGCCTTATCTGTTCTGGGCGCCACTGGCGAAGCCCAGGCAAGTTGCCACTACAAGCGCTGCGGCGGCGGTCACAATCATCACAGGTACGCCAAAGTTGTCACGAATGGCGGCCGACTGAATATCCGCCACCGCCCCAATGGCTGTGCTCATGTCATCGGTAAGTTATATCGTGGAGACCACGTAAAATTGACCGGTCGTTACAAACGCGGCTGGGCCCAACTCAAAGGCGGCGGCTGGGTGTCTACTGCCTGGATCTCCTAACTCTTAACTAGATCGCTTTACATTTCTAGAAAGAGTTTTAATCGTTACCCAACCATACTGGGTAACGATTATTGTAAAGAGGCGATGGAGGCTGAAAATAATCAAATATCGGAAATTAATCAGTAACAGCTAACAACCTAAACTTTACCGCCACCGATCAGATACAGTAAGGCCATCCGCACCGCTACGCCGCTGGTAACTTGCTGAGAAATCAGGCTAAACTGGGGATCGTCCATCAATTCCGAACTAATTTCCACGCCGCGGTTAACCGGGCCGGGGTGCAACACCTTCACATCCGGCTTGCAGAGTTTCAGCCGATCGCGCGTAACTCCATACAAAGAATGATACTCTCGTAAACTCGGCAGCAAATGCTGGCTCATCCGTTCCTTTTGCAGCCGCAAAGTCATCACAAAATCAGCATCGGCCAAAGCAGGTTCAAGCTGCCAGTGCAAAAATAACTTACCTTCCCTACCATCGCCGCACTCAGCAAACAACAGCGGCAACAAAGTCGGCGGCCCGGCCAAATGAACCTCTGCCCCAGAAGCCGTGAGACTCCAAATATTCGACCTCGCCACCCGCGAATGCAAAATATCCCCCACCACAGCAATTTTTTTGCCCGCTAAAAGTTCCAGCCGCGGGCCTTCGCTATCTAACAGAGAACAAATAGTAAATAAATCTAGCAAACCTTGCGACGGGTGTTCGTGCTGGCCGTCTCCAGCATTCAGAACGCTGACTCTCGAACCCAAACGATCCATTTCCGAAGCAATTGTACTGGGGACTCCAGCTTGTTCGTGGCGGATGACCATCAAATCCGTTCCCATCGCCAGATAAGTCTTAGCCGTATCCAGAATAGTCTCTCCCTTGGTCAGAGAAGAACTGCCGGGGGTAAAATTCAGCGTATCCGCCGACAGCCGCTTCGCCGCCAATTCAAAACTGTTGCGAGTCCGGGTGGAGGGTTCAAAAAACAAATTCGCGACCACTTGACCCTGCAGGGCCGGCACTTTCTTAGTGCGGCGGCCGAGCACTTCCCGAAAACTGGCCGCGGTTTGCAGCACGGTGTCGTATTCGTCGGAGGTAAAATCAGCCAGAGTGAGAATGTGTCGCCTTGTCCAAGTCATGCAATTTTAGATTTGAGATTTATTGAATCAGGACGGACGATGGGTTTGGAACTTGCTTGCACGCCAGCGCTGGAGGGCATGGAATGTTCGATCGACACTCGCGCGGATTCCGGTTAACAGTATCCAACAATTTTTGACCAAAAAACTGGGCTCGTATCCAACAATTTTTGAGGAGGGCTTTGTTGTTTAATAGAGATATAGCCTTTCAAGCTCTCATATGAAGTACCAAGCAGGCCCGCGCCAGCCATAAGTCTAACCGGGCATACCTCACACCTAACTGAGAACCCCTATATCAGCGGTAATGCGCGCTGAAAAAGTGAAGTAAGTCTAGCTGAAGCCGCGCCGCTCCCGAACCCTGGTAGCAAACATCCTCAATCTTGTATTAATATAGAAAAGCCGAAATTGAGAACTCGATAAATCTCGCTGCAAACGCCGCCCGGCACCAGGTCTATGCTTGGCAAGCAAGTACATTCAAGGGCATCCCTGCTTCGCCCAGCACGATCGCTCATCAAAGGACGGTGAGTTTCAACACCTTTGCCGTCATTAGAGCTATAATCTAGTTTATGCAGCTCAGACCCTACTCTCACAGTTTTCACCAGCGTCGAAGCTGAAACAGGTGCTTTGAATAATCGCCCGAAAGCGGAAATTAGTCTGTAGCAGCGAAACAGTAATTGCAGTTTCTCGTTTTCCTCGGCCTTGTCAACAAGCGACCTTCCTGGGCCCTGGCATCTGCTATCATATGTGGAAACAATCGAGGCGGCAAACTTCCCACTGCCGATCGAGAGCATATAGTGCGACATTTCACAGATGATTAATTCTTTGAAGTCGGTCTTGACTATTAAGTCTTGCTTATAGGCCCTTGTCAAAACGAACAGTGTTGAGATACAAGTTGAATATGTAGCTTCCCGACAAAAATCTACACGTATCTTGGTTAGACTGTTCTTGGCGAAACTGCGGTAAAAGTGTGCGCTGGGAAGTGGTAATTACACAAGATTTAAACAATTCAAGAGGTATTATGAGCCAGAAGGTGATACAGCCGATGGTTAAGTTCCAGCGTCAGGTGCATTCTCTCGTGACGTCTGACATTATCAAGCCGACAGACAGCATTTGGAAAATAGCTCTGCTTTATGGGGACGAATGGCCTTACTGGAAACAGCAACTGCTAGAGTTTGATTTTTCTATGCAAGACCCTGTGAGCGAGTTGATAGCTGTAGAAGCTTGGGACGAGGAATAATAACAGAGGAGATAGAGGAGTTGGGTGTCTCAGAGAAATTCAAAGGCGATTGGGTAAATTTATGAATAAATTTGCCGTTTCTAACTTCTTTCCTCTTGCTTCTTTCCTCTTGCTAGTGACTGAGGACTCATTCTTTCTGTTAAAGGCAAGTTGCTAAAGCTCGAGCTAATTGTTGAGCGGTTTGAAAACGATCGCCAGGCTTAGCTGCTGTGGTTCGGACAATGGTCTCCCGCAACTTCGGGGCGATAGTCGGAATATTTTCCAGCTTAAACCCGTAACCTCCAGCTATTTTCCCATAAAACTTTTGAGGGCTTTCGGCCGTCAGCAAAAAAATCAAAGTAGGCCCAATAGCATATAAATCCGACTGAGGCAGAGGTTGTCCCCGGTCCTGTTCTGGTGCGGTGTAGCCTTCAACGCCGATGCGAGTGCCCGGAGGAGTGCCGATTTCTTTAACGGCGCCAAAATCGAGCACAGTAATGCGATTGTCCCGGTGCCGCACTAACAAATTAGCAGGTTTAATATCCCGGTGGACGATCGGGGGTTTTTGAGAGTGAATGTAGTCCAAAATTTCACAGGTTTGGATCATCCACTCGATCGCCTGTTGGGGAGCAACAGGCCCGCGGTTGTAGATGCGTTTTTCTAAATCCTCGCCGTGGAGCATTTCCATCACCAAGTATTTTTTCCCCCCTTCTACAAAAAAGTCAAAAAACTGAGGGATTCCCGGATGGTGGAGGGCCTTGAGAGTTTTAGCTTCACGTTCAAACAGTTCTTGAGCTTTGCCTATTTGAGCCATGTCAGCATTCATTTCCTTGAGGACTACCAAAGAAGCTGCGGGAGAACTTCCGGGTTTTTGAGCTTTGGCTTTTGCTCGATCCCAAGCTAAAGTCGTTGTCCCCATACCGCCTTTGCCCAAAGTTCGCAGCACTTGGTAGTGACGGATTGTGCGATCGACTTTAATCGGTTCGCCGCAGTGGATGCAGAATAAATTCCCCGGCGGGTTTCCCGCGTGGGTACACCTCGGGGGGGCAGAATTGACGGTAGGGATCGCCTCAATTTTGCCGCCGAGTTCAATAGTGACAACTTGGAAATGCAGAGTTGGGCCGCCCCGCGCCAACTGGATCAGGGCACCGTCGGATATCCAACCTTGAGACACGAGAATACCGTTAACAAAAGTGCCATTTGTCCCGGAATTGACTAAGTACCACTGACGGTCGCTGTCACTTTTAACTCTTTGCAATTCTAGGTGTTCCCGCGACACTAGAGCATTGGGGATCACAACATGATTGTCAGGAGAGCGGCCGATGCGGACAATGGACTCGCTCTCGAAACTCCACTGCTGCAGGGGGGTCTGTTTTTCTGGATCTAAAAGAGTCAGCAGCATTTTCGATTCATAGGATTAATCTGCCACATACAGCGTATTCCAGGTTTGTGAAGACACACTCCTAGCCCGGTTTCTTTACAGTTATGGCATCATTACTGATTCTGTTCTGTGAAACCCGGTTTCTCGCTCTCTACATCTACATGGAATATGCTGTAAGATTTATACAAGGTGGACAAGACTGACATCAAGGAGACATTTGAAACTTATTTTATTTCCTGCTTCTTTTTCGGGAGTCGGTTGCTTCCAGTCTACAGGCACGAATTCAGGACGGCGTATCCTTACTAAGCGATAATGGGAATCAGAGATCGAATAATCGCTGCGTTTTCCCGATCGAGCAAAAGATTGTCAGACTCACAATCAAAAACTCGTTTTTGATTGTGGCATTGGTTGCTAATGACCCGAAGCGCAACAAGTTTTTGATGATAGATATTAAGCATTCACTTAACTAAATCGTAATTCAGGTAATAAGACAGAAAGTCAAGCCTTGCCCAGAAACGGCAGTTGTTGTTGGCGAACCGACAACAATTGGAGTTTTAAGCTTAGCCTGCCAGGACGCTGCCTTTAAAAAATTGACAGCATCCAAATTTTAAAATCGAAATGCCCCTACCTGCGCCCGAATGATAATTGCCGTGATATTGTCGTGACCGTTGCGTTTGTTGCCCAGTTCAATCAATTCGGTAACTGCCCGATCGAGATCGGCTTGGGGATTGAACAGGGGTTCGAGAGTGCTCGACCAGTGAGTTTCCAACAAATCATTATCTGTCAGGCCGTCGGAGGCCAAAATCAATAAAGTATCTTCGCACAAGTCGAAAAACTGCACGTCAGGCTTGAGAAAATTACTGTCTCGCGGGCCGATGGCTTGAGTTAGTTGATAGGCGTCGGGACGGGAATAAGCAGTTTCCGGGTCAACCCCGCGCTTAACTTCGCGCTGCCCTACTTCGTGGTCTGAAGTGATTTTTTCTAGGGGATGACCCTTTCTGAGCCGGTAGAGGCGGCTGTCGCCGACGTGGGTGACGGCGAATTTGGTGTTTTGAAGTAAGACTGCGACTAAGGTTGTACCCATGCGGGCGCTGCCGGAGCGTCCGTCCTTTTGATTGATTTCAAAGATGGCTTTGTTGGCTAGCAGCACTCCTTCGCGGATGGTGTCGGCCTGGGGCAGTTGATTTTCCCAATTGGTTTGAAAGAATTCTCTGAGGGTTTCTGCAGCTAGTTGACTGGCTACTTCTCCGCTGTCGTGTCCGCCCATGCCGTCGCAGAGAATGTAAAGCCCTTTGGTTTGAAAAATGCGACCGAAGCAGCTTTCGAGTTTGTCTATCTGAGTCCAGATGCTGAAGAAGTCTTCGTTGTGGTCGCGGGTGCGGCCGACATCGGTGAGGCCTGCGTCTTCTAAGCCGTACATCTGGACTGGCATGGGCTGGGTTAAGACTTCGCCAGCGTCGGGGGGTGAGCTGTCGGGGATGCTGTTTTGGAAACGGGTGGGGGTTATGGTTGCTGGAAGTGCGGGTTGGAGTTCGAGGGGAACGGTTTCTAGGCGCGATCGCAATTCTTCGATTGTGTTAATCTCGCCTTTGTACATTTGTTGCAGCAGTTCAAGCAATGCGCCAAACTGAGTGCGACCGGACTGGTTAAATATCGTCTGCCACAGTTGCCCCAAATCTATTAGTTGCAGGTTTGAGCCGGCGGGTTCGGGATAGAGGTATTGCAGCCGCAAAGAGACAAAGGAAAAGGAAGAGTCGGGGTTGACTCGCAAATTTATTAGTTCCAGCAAGCTTTGGCGGCAGCGCCAGGGTTCTAGGGCTGCCCACAGTTCTGTCATTTCGTGCAGCCAGTACACAATTTGCTGGGTGGAAGTTTCCGGCTGACTCCACCGTTCTACCAGCAGCGGCCATTGCGAGCAGTTTTCTAGCAGCAGCACTGCCTGTTTGTTGTCCGACCAGCTATCGTGAATGACTGGCAGGTTGTGAGAGAATTGCCACCGGAGTGCCAGATAAGGTTCAGCTATGCCTTGGCAAAGCTCTGCTAAGGCTCCGTTGGTCGAATTTTCTCCTTGTTTGATTGCTGCGGTGTAGGGAGAAGTTCGTTTGGCGACGCTGGCAGAGTTGGCTGCTAGCATTGCTTTGAGGGGTGACATTTGCAGCGGCTGACAGTCCAATACTGTTACTGCTAATGTGTCTGACTGTTTTCTCGCCGGCAGGGTTTCTAGGAGTTGGTAGCGCTGCTGGCTGTCTAGATAATCTCCTGCCGGTTGGGCAGAAATTAAATATTCGGCTTGATTGGGGACGGGGATTTCTGGGGATTGGTCTTTGGGCGCTTCGGGGTTCTCTGTTGTTTCTGGGGTTGGCTCTGCCTGTGGTGGGGTGATGAAATTGTTTTCAGATGGGGTTATTTGCTGCTCTGGTGCTGTAGTAGAGTTTTTTTGGTCTGTTTCAAAGGATTCTGGTGCGATCGCCCCTGCGCCAACCATACTGTCCGTTTCTGCACTGAGTGCGGCGGCATCGGGCTGTGGAGAAGTTGGTGAGGCTGCTATTGCGGAGTCGGCGATCGGTTCGGGAGAGTTTTGGGCTGATGCGATTTCTGGAAGGTTGTCGGTGGTTTGGGCTTCGCCTGGGGGTACGGTTGACTCGTCTAGCTCGACTGCTGGAAAATTCGATCGACCGCAGATAATCGCCCGCCACACTTGACCTGTTGTGGCTCCGCAATTTTGACATGATGCGGCGCTAACGGCGACTTGGGCGCCGCATTGGTGGCAAGGTTTGTAAATTAAGGAATTTCCGCATTGTTGACAAAACTTGTTTAGATTGGGATTTTCAAATTGGCAGCGGGGACAGAGGAGCATATGGGTTTTAAATTGGAGATGTGCGATCGACACAAAGCGGTGGGGGAGTTTTGGGTTTTAGTCTGTGAGTTATCGCTTTTGAGTTTTGGGCGTGACTCGCAACGGATAACTCCTATTGTGCTATGCCTTATTTTATCGGCATCAATTGATAACTAAGATATTTCTTAGAACTGAGATATTGCACCGGCGTCAGGAATAGATGTGTCAAGCAAGCGATCTCCACAAAAACCTTTCTCGCTTCCGACGAATGCAATTTAGATGGACATCAGCTTATCAGTTAGAAGGAATTTTCTGTATAATCTTCTTGGAAAACGGTCTCTCGGGCGATCGACACAATGGTGGAAAGGGGTACTTCACAAAAATATTTCCGCCGGAATTGTTCTTCAGAGACTGCTGCTAGGAATTGCGCTGCAAAACCGACTGCTGGCGGGGAATTTTGCTCCTGGAAATGGGTTGAGGAACCAGAGAATAAGGGTTTGGAGATGTTCTCTCCCATTTTTGTTGTTTCTGGTTGTCTGGTGATGTGGAAAGCTCGATCGCGGTAATTGACTTGGAAACCGAGATGCTGTAGGGTTGCGAATCCCCGTCGCAGAGATGTGTCGCCGATGCCGAGTTTTTGGTTTAGTTGTTGTCTGGTGACAGGTTTGTTGGTGCGGCTGAGGTATTTGGCGATGCCGATTAGCTGTTGGCAGATTTGCTGTGGCGGTACTGGTGGGGGTAAAGTGTAGGCGATCGCCAGTTTTTTCTGAGCGTGCTGTGCTTTGCGAAACCAGATCCGCAGTTCGTCCCAGCTTGCGGGGCATTCTTTGAGGATAATGCAGTTTTGGCGATCGACTATTTCTGAATTTTCAACTAGATTTTGGGCCGACATTTGAGATTCTAAGTTTTTGCTAACTGCTAACAACTCTTCATCCTGATTTCTCTGGCGCCAGTCTACGATCCAATCTATTTTAGTCAGGGCATTAAATTGTTTGTCATCCGTGCATTCCCGCACTGAGATCAACCGCACTTCATAGTCCGACCTGTAAGTATTGAAATCAAGTTCGACAGTAGCATCGCACCGCCCTTCGGGAACTTCGTCTCGGTAGTGTCCCCACCAAATGCCGGCAAATCCTGTATCCCTAGATTCATCCCAAATATCAAAAGAAGTTTTGATATACTTTATTTCTTTTCCTTTTAAATCTTTAATATTCTTATTCCAAATATTTTTAAACCAGCAGTTTTCGATCAGCAATTTTGGTGCAGGGTTGCCCATACCGCAGGGTTCGAGCAATTTGAGTTCTTGAAATAACTCTTTGCCTAATTCGGAGACAGTAATTTTCAAGTCGGCTTGAACCAAGGCTGCTGTTAAACTATCTGCGCTGTATTGTTGTCGGAGTTGTTGATTGACAGCATCGGTAAATAGGGGAATATTTTCAATTGGGAGACTCAATCCGGCGGCGAAGGGATGACCGCCGAATCTGTCCAATAAATGCGCTTGGTCTTTGACTAATTTGTAAAGGTCTATTTGATTGGCGGAACGCGCCGAACCCCTGGCAATTTTAGATTTGGGATTTGGGATTTGGGATGGGGAAAGTGTTTTTACATCGGGGTTTAAAGAATCGACAAGTTGCGCTTCCCCAAGACTTTGGTTGATTTCTTCGCTTCCCTCGGTGCAGAATAAAATTACCGGGCGGCCGTATTCTTGGGCGATTTGTCCTGCTACTAATCCTAATACTCCTACGGGCCATTGGGGGTCGCTGAGGACAATAACGCTAGTAGTTGAAAGGTCGAGTTTGGCTAGTTTTTCGGCTGCATCTTTGGCAACATCTTTTTGTAAAGATTTGCGTCTGGTGTTGGCAATTTCGGTTAAATTTGCTAGTTCTTCGCAGCGTTTTTTGTCGCGGCTGGTGAGGAGTTCTACGCAGAATCTAGCATCGCCTTGAATGCGGCTGACGGCGTTGATTCTAGGGCCGATGCCGAAGGAAATGTCGGTTGGGCGATCGCCCGATCTGTTGCACAGTTCGAGCAATTTTGCTACTCCCGGACGGGTGGGATTTTTGATTTGTTTTTGCAGTTGTTCTATGCCGATTTGTGCTAGGTAGCGGCTGTCTCCTGTAAGTTGGACTAAATCGGCAATTAAGCCGATCGCCACTAACTCCAATAAATCTGTGAGCGGGCGCTGCGGAACATCCGGCAATGTGTGATACAATGCTTCGATTAATTTGTAAGCTACGGCAACACCGGACAGGTTAAACAGTTGGTGGTTGGCCCGAAAGTAGCGGGGATTGATAATTGCTGTCGCTGGCGGGCGATCGTCCGGCAATGTATGGTGGTCAGTGATAATTGTATCTATGCCTAAACTGGTAGCGTATTCGATTTCGGCGATGTTTGTACTGCCTGTATCGCAGGTAATAATTAGCGTAATTCCCGATTTTGCTAAGTTGTCGATTCCGGGGAGATTAAGTCCGTGAGATTCGGTTAAACGGTTGGGAATATAATAAATTAGTCGATCGTTTTGAGCGAAAAATTCTCCTAATCCGTCCCAAAGAACCGAGGTGGATGTGATGCCATCTGCGTCAAAATCTCCCCAAATAGCGACTTTTTCGTTACTATTTATTGCTTGCTGGATTCTGTCTGTAGCCAGGTGCATTTCTTGCCCGAATTCCCACGGACTTGCTGGTTGATAAAGTTTGGGATTGAGAAAACCAGGTATTGCTTCGGGGTTTTGAATTCCTCTATACCAGAGAAGTGCGGCGGCATAGTTTCCGGGGAGTTGTGGTGCGTGTTTTTTGACAGCTTGGATCAGCCAAGCTGGAGGCTGGGATAAAGGTTGAGATGGCAAATTTTGAAGTAGTTCTGTCATTGGTTATTTCATGAATTCCTGTAGGGGCGGGTTCACCAACCATCTTTCATTCACATCCACAATATCTATAAACCCGCCCCCACCGGACGACTAATAGTGTCACTGGTTCCCCGGCTCTGCCTGGGAACCCATTTCCAGAGGCTCTGCCTCGCTTACGATAGGGAAAACTGGAGGCAGAGCCTCCGTATTGGCGTTACCAGGCAGAGCCTAGTAACGAGTAAAATTTGGGGGGCTTGTTTATATATTAAATGAATATTTCGTCGATTATAGCAACATTTGGCAGCCAATTTGCGGGAGTTTCTGCCGGAAAATTTGGTGAAAAAGCTTGGGTGTCTTCTGTGCGGTTGCAGCGAGTGGCAAATTGACAGGAAGCGCAAAGATTGGCACTAATTTCTACTTGCGGGAAAAATTCGTCGCCAGCGGAATATCGCTGTCGCCAGTCGGTTAGCTGGCGCAATATTTGGGTTAAATCTTGTTTTGTGCGATCGTGTTCTGTTTGGTTGTATGAAAATGTTAGTTGTTGCGGCGGTTCTTCTCCTTGCAATTGTACGAACCAGTATGTCATAGAAACTTGTTCGGGGGAATAGTCGCTGGTTTCGACTAAGACGTATAAATATAGGCGAGTTTGCCAACTTTCTGCTATCCATTGGGATTTTTGAGGGCGCGGATAGGTTTTCCAGTCGAGAATTTTGGCGGCGTTTGGTTCTGCTATTAATAAGTCGTAGATAACTGTAAATAGGTAGTCTTGAAAAATTAATATCCGGGGGTGTTCGGCTTGGCGGAAAATTTGGTCGCTATTTTCACGTTCCGCGAAAAGTTCGGGGGCGGCGTTAATAAAGGCTGCTACACAGCGCCCGAGTTGGGGGTCTTGTTGGATGATTGATTCAATGGGAAGTCCGAGTTCTCGCTGCTGCATCAAAAGGTGAAAATGGCTGCCCCATGTGAGTTTTTGTTTTTGTTCTGGAGAGGCGGTAGTGGCGAGGAGTTCTAAGTAGCTGTATTGAAATTTGCGGGGGCATTCTTTGAGGATTTTGAGTTGGGTTTGGGAGAGTCGGAGCATTTTTTTATGATTTTATATTTTAGATTTTTTATGATTGTAAGTGAGGCGATTTGTCTTTTTTTTTGACCGTTGATTGAGGCAGATGACGCAGATGGACGCAGATAATTTTGATCGCGTTTTTGGAGGAGAGTGCGATCGCCCTTTTCTTTCCCAAGTGCGATCGCCCTTTGGGATCGATCCAACGCTAATTAATCTTCCCCTAACTCTGAAAGCAATAATTCCAAGTCTCGATCGCCCCGCAGCACCCGAGCAATATCAATCCCGTCCGATCTCGGGTAATAAAAAATCAAATAATCCCTAACAATAAATCCGCGCAAGTTGGGGGATAACCTCTCATAGCGTTTGCCCATATTGGGAAATTCGGCGACAAGTTTACATTTTTGACGAATTGCATCAAAAAGCTCGCTGGCTGCTTTAGAACTATTGCGACCAATGTATTCGCAAATATTATTCAAATCTCGAACAGCTTCATCTGAAAATGTATAACTGTTCATGCCCCTGACTGTTCTCTTCGATCGATCTTTTCTTGAATTCTGGCAAACACAAGTTCTCCATCTGTTACTTGTCCGTTAGCAATTTGTGCAGTTGCAACTGCTATTTTCTGGCGGAGTTCTTCGATGCGTTGTTTCCGTTCTATTAAAAGTGCGATCGCTTCTCCAATTAGTTCTTCAGCACTGCTATATTTTCCGCTTTGAATTTGCGAGCGAATAAACTCTTCGTATTCCGGCTTTAAGACAATATTCATTGACTTGCTCCTTTAAATCACAGAAAGGTTACTGCACGATCGTGACATCTTTTGTAGATTAGCTTAGCACAAATATCAACATTCTCAGAGATTGTGGCAGCCCTAGAGTCGAGCTTGAAAAAATTATTGTGAATCGCGTGCGATCCTCTTCGAGGGCTTCGCTAACGCACTTTTCGCCAACTTCTCTACAAATTCCCAATTTGTTGAGCAAACCACATCGCCGCCGTCCCATTTCCCTGATTCAAAAGTTTCAAAGTCTCCGACAGCAAAGCAATTGGCAATCCCTCCAGCGCACCGGAAATTTCGCATTCCTGATACTGCCCATTTTCCTGCAATCGAAATGCCAAAACTCTCTCGCCTTTAATATCTACCACCCAATATTCAGGAATTCCAAAAGCAGCATACAAGCGCTTCTTTCCATCTAAATCGCTGGCCAAAGTAGTATCGGAAGTTTCTACTACTAAATCAGGAATTCGAGATTGATTCAGATTGATTCGGCGCGGTTCCCCTTTTTGCCACTGGATGAATTCTCCGCCAATATATAAAATGCGATCGGGCGCACCTCCTCCCACCTTTGGCTTTTCAATTACACATCCACCCAAATCATCGAAAGCTTGTCCTCCTTTGTTGACAAACCAGGCGTAATACACCAGCGTCAAGAGATTGTTAAATCTAGCGTGCTGAGGCCCTTCATTACCCATGTCTATCCAAAGATATCCTTCATAAAAAAATATTCTGGCTTCTTCCAAAGACGGATCTTCGCAAGCAGCTACATAATCTTCCCATGTCGCGGCTTGCCATTGGGGAATTTCACCCACTTGAGACACAATGAATTTTGCTGTTGTAGAAGTCATGATTTAAAAACAAATTGAGGATAATTTTATCCTAACTTAAGTTGATATTTATCGACTGCTGTAATTAGTACCAAATTGAAGCTAAGTATCAAGCTGAAAGCGACTTGTAGGGTGCGTCAGACGAAGTTGTTGAATTGATTGTTGAGGATTTGGGATCTGACGCACCTTACTTTATTCTGCGGGCGCGGTAGGTACTTCTAAGTCTGGCTGCAAGTCAAAGACTACGACAAGCGTTGCTTGGGGCATGAGTTGACGCAGACACAGCAAGTGCCCGTCAGCATCCGATCAACTGCGAAATCGCCCCACAATCGCGCGCTGCATATTTGGCATGAGTTTGGCGATCGCCCAAGGGTAAAGGCGTTTTTGGTACGCGATCGCCCGAGGATTCGCACAGAATCCCTGTTGATAACCGTTTTGTGGCATAATCGTGTGGTATTCGTAAGGAGTACAGGAAAGGGCGTTAGTAAGTCTCTTGCCAGAAATCGACTAACGCCTCTACTACTATGATTAAACATCAAATCGGTCGCAAACGTCAATACTTAACGGTAAAACTTAACGTTTTGTCCCTGAAAAGGTTCGGTCAGCTATGGATCTGAGAGCCTTAAGAGAACGTGCGGGGCTGAAAATTATAGACGTAGCACATATACTAGAATGTGCTGAATCTTCAATTCGCAACTGGGAAAAGGGTCGAACATTGCCAAAGATGGAAGTTTGGCAAGTATTCCGAATGCGGGATTTGTATCGATGTACCGAAGCGGAGTTAGTGCTAGCTGTCAGAAAGTCAATGCCGGCAGAAAACAAAGAACAGACAAAACTGACGGAGTAACAATAAGTTGCATTTTAGGTTATTTCCTAACTGCTAAATTCAAATTCTTAAATAACTAGCCGTCGGACTCAGCGGCAAAAGCACGAGTGTTTGTTTCTGCAAATCCAATTCAATTCCTAATGCTTCTAACGGGATGACGCCCAATAACGGATCGGCTCCTGCGGGCAGTTCTATGCACTCAAAAGTCGCGTCTCTTCCCATTAATGAAATTTTTGCATCTTCAAAAATGCGTGCTGTACCGATGCCTGTTACCGTTGCTACAGGCACGGTTTTCAGGAGTTTTAAACCGAGTTGGGCGATCGCATCCTGCGGCAAGCATAAAGTAGTCGCCCCAGTATCTACCAGCACATTTTTTATGGTAATAGAACGTACTCGATCGGCAGGAATTAGATTATCTTCTGCCTTACCTTGGTCGAGGCGATTCGCGATCGTCAGTGTTGTGGTAATTTTGCCCATTGGTTCTTTAATAGTTGATGTCATGATTGTATCCCTCCCGGTATCATTTTAGATTGATCGCAACTTTCAAGCAAAAAATATATCGAACTCAATCAAGCATCACAAAATCACTGTTTTGTCAACACAAAAACACTTCCTTCATTGCCGCGCCCGATCCGCAAATCGCCATCCAAATAAGTAATATCCAGCCATCCCTGCTGTTCCCGCGCATCCAGCTTGAAATCTACAGCAGCAAACTTTTTCCCCGACTCAATCTCATTGATATATTTTGCCGGAGATTCATAGCCAATCAACCTGCTTAAACCCAAGATCGATCGCTCAAATTTCACCTGCACTCGCCGTTCCGAAGTTGCTTCAAATCTCGCAGCTACGCTGACAATCCCTTCCAAATAAGGCAATCCGTAAACTTCGGCAATGTTATAAATTTTTGATTCTTTGACGCGGATGGATTGATAGATTTGACCTAATTTTAACAGCGGAAAACTGTCAATATTCAACAGGGCGCTGCTGCTGGTGTACAATAACCGCCAATCACCTTCTAAAAGCTCTGCGGCTTCGACGGGGCGAGATGTGGGGTTGTAATCTTCCAATTGGGCGATCGCACTTAAAATCGCCTGTTTGTCGTTTGGAGTCGCCAGCAAACCGCGATTCTTACCAGCAATTATCTCTAATAGTCCAGATTTTTTAAGCATAGTTTTTTAAGAGTCAGTAGTTATTGGTTATTGGTTATTGGTTATTGGTTATTGGTTATTGGTTATTGGTTATTGGTTATTGGTTATTGGTTAGTTCCTATTCCCAATGCCCTGTTTGCCCAATTTCCAATTCCCTGTTTGCCCAATTCCCTAGTCAGCAGTCAGCAGTCAGCAGTCATTAGTCAGTAGCATTTTTTAGGGGCGGGTTTAGAAGAGGATATATGATACAAATGACTGAAAAAATGGCTTTTGCCCATCCTCTTATTCTCTGTACGTAGTGCGAACCCTAGACTTAATTTTAATCTTCAGTCCAGACGCGAAAATCGTTTGACAAGGAGTGGTTTTAACCGCCGAATCTTATTCGATTTAACATGAACCATTACCGATTCCCAATCACTAGCACCCCAAATTTTACGAGATAGAGTAGCGTCCGATACAGGTAAGCTAATTCTTGCTCGTTTTTGGCATACAGCCTGAGAATTTCGCCCGCGCTGACAGTACCTTTTTGCTCGATCGCCTTTAACATCTCCATCTGAATCTTAACAGAGATTCTTCTGTCTTGACCGAAACTGCTAAACCAAATTGTCTGCAACTCTTTCAGAAGTTCTGGTGTGGCGATCGCACCCAGACTCAGCACCATATCATTGGTTAAAGTTCTCGTCGCATAATGGCCCAACACCCGAAACGGATCGTCGCTTAGCGGATAAGGCGGTTTCCCTGGTTTTAAAGGTGCCGATTCCGGTGCAGAAACCCGAATTTCTGCTAATTCCCGCCACAACTGTTCGTAAGCAGCAATTACTACTTTCCAATCATAAATCTCCCTCGCCCTTTGTCTCGCATTTTCGCCCATCCGCTTTCTCAATTCCGGGCTGTCAATTAATTGGCACAAAGCGCTAGTACAAGCATCAATATCAACTGCGGTGGCTAAGGAAGTATGACCCATGTAAGTCGGCCAATTCAAACTACCGTCGAGATAATTTATGGCTAAATCCAAACAAGCTTCTGGCGGCGGGATCAGTGTCGGAATCCGGAAGCCGTCGATTTCGTGGCGTACTGATTCTTTGTATCCGTTCCAATCAGAGACTATGGCCGGCAGTCCGTTAGCCATTGCTTCGATTGGCGTTAGTCCAAAGGTTTCTTGAATGTTGTCCGAAAGCGAAATAAAAATATCTGCCCCCGACCAAATATTAATTCTAACTTCCGGCTTTCTGCCATCTAAAAAAATAGCATTTACCGAGGGACAAAAGATTTGCGCGCTATTTTTAAAGTCGGGTTCTTCTCTCGGATCTTCGATCCAACCGGCTTGAATTAAGTGGATTTTAGCATTGGTCTGTTGTGCTGCTCGCTCTAAGGCGATGTACATCGGTATGGGATGAGCTTTTGCCGAAAAAGTTAATCTGCCGACAAACAACACCACAATATCGCCGGGAGAAATGCCGAGTTCTTGTCGCTGTTGGCGGCGGCTGTTAACTGCTTCCACACCCTGCCCAAACGCGCTACAATCGACTCCTAGGGGAATAACGGGCAATTTGACCAAAATTTCCGGTTTGCCGCCGTTGCGCTGCGCTAAGTATTCTGACCACTCGCTCAGAACTTTTTCTACTGCTGTTTTCACGGCCCTAGAGGTGCAGATCAGGGCGTCCCAAGGCTGGATGGGTGCGGCGATCAAACCGCCGATTGCCTCCATGACGTATTTTGTACCGATGGTGTGAGTAACGCCGCAAACGCTGTAGGCCCGCTGATCGACAAATCGGCGCGCCCAAACCAGATCCGCAAGGGCAGGATCGGGTCGATAAATTGTGCCCGGTTGAGACAGCAAATCCGACCGCTGTGCAGGAATCCAGCGGACTTTCCGAGGTTGTTGCAGCCAAGGTTCAATGCGCGAACAAAACTCCTCAAAGGTTTTTTTGCTATCTGTGCAACAGTAGAGCGAGTCAGCGGTTCCGTATTGAACTAAGCTTTTGAGGAACCCTTCTCCGGCTGCATGACGCCCCAAAAGTCTCTTTCCTCCGGTGTCGTAACCCTCTTTGTTGTATAAAACGGCCGCCGTTGTATCCATCCTGGGATTTATTGTTTGAGATTTGACTTAAAAAGGTAGAGGGTATTCGCCATCAGGCTTCGATCGAAAACCCAGGGACTGGGGCGAATGTGCCGCTTGCTACAGCGCCGCGTATCCTGGGATATCTTAAATACGATCGTCTCGGCTGACAATACTTATACCTAAAAAAGGATTGGCAAGAGCGGATTTTAGTGTTATTCTGAGGCCCATGCTTGGGGTGAGTTCATTTTCGGTCTGCCATTCAATCCCGATCCGGAAGCAAACAGTGCCTGTGGTATAATGCCCTAGCCATGCTGGACGCGGAATTTGCAAGCGCTCTATCGCAAGAGCAGTCACTAGGCAAGACATTACCTCTACTCGATAGCGTCTTTCTCTTTAGAAACCGAGAATCATGTATAACCCATCTCTGCGCCAAATCCCTCGCCACTTGCCTGCGGACGTAATTCCATTAAAGCAGCAATCATCTCTTTTAGACTGGTTGGAATCTAACAATCGCCTGTTAGCAAGGGATGTCCAAGAACCAGAATATCTCAACGAAGAAGAATTTCCCGAACTGATGGCAGTTGACGACACTCCTTACGATGATGAAGAAGAGGCAGAAGAGGATGCGGGTGTAGGCGACGAATAACTGCTACAAGGGTGAAACAATCAACCGGAAACAGGGAAGAAAAACTAAGAGATTTCGCAATCTCCGGTATCGCACCCTATTCTCCAATTGTCAATTGCTTATTTTCAAATGGTGTGTGGCCAGGAGTGATATGGATAACTTTGTGGATGAGAGAATCCCTTTTAGTATGCCTTTCAAACTTACAGGCAGGAATTTATTCCTGCTGCTGGGTTTGGGACTCGGCATTGTAGCGATCGGTTTAGATGTAGCAGCGGGTAGACTTTTGAATTCGCCTGCATCGCTATTTGTCCCGCTAGTTGTTTGTGCTCTAGTTGCATCGGGATTGGGCTATCTAGTAGTTCCCGTACTCCAGCAACTAAAAGCCGGACAAATAATTCGCGAAGACGGCCCCCAAGCCCACTTGAAAAAAGCGGGAACGCCGACAATGGGAGGCGTGTTTTTTGTACCGGCGGGAGTCGCAGTCGCTTTATTGCTGTCGAATTTTAACTCAGACGTTGTTGCCGTATCGGCTTTAACTTTAGCTTACAGTTTCATCGGCTGGCTGGACGACTGGCAAATTCTCCGCCGCAAGTCAAACAAAGGTATTTCACCTCGGATGAAATTGGCTTTGCAAATAGGTTTTGCCGCTTTATTTTGTCTGTGGCTGATGTTCCACAATCCAGCTATTTCTACTAACATTGCTTTGCCTTTTGGTTGGGTATTGCCTTTGGGCTTGCTGTTTTGGCCACTGGCGGGGTTTGTGTTAGTTGCTGAAAGCAATGCTACTAATCTTACTGACGGCGTTGATGGGTTGATGGGAGGTTTAGGGGCGATCGCACTTTTGGGACTGGGCGCATCTGTAGCCTCAACTTCGCCAGAATTAATGATATTTTGCGCCTGCATCAGCGGCAGTTGCCTCGGTTTCTTAACTCACAATCGCAATCCAGCCCGCGTGTTTATGGGCGATACAGGTGCCTTGGCTTTGGGCGGTGCGTTGGGTGCAGTAGCTTTATTAACAAACAGCCTTTGGATATTATTAGTTATCAGCGGGATTTTCTTTATAGAAACACTGTCGGTAATTGCTCAAGTAGGTTATTACAAAGCTACAAAAGGCCCGGATGGCATCGGCAAGCGTCTGTTAAAAATGGCTCCCCTGCACCATCATTTAGAACTGTGCGGCTGGCTGGAAACTCAGGTTGTTGGTATCTTTTATTTAACTAACGCGGTGTTAGTCTTAATGATTGTTTTGTTTGCGGGCAACAGTTGAGAGTGGATTGGGGTAAGGGATTTTTCAGGGTATGTAAGAGATATTTTCTACTATTTTCAAGAACAGGCTTTCCGGCCTGTTTCACAAACACAGACAAGATGCTTGTTCCACACTAAATGCAGTTGTGGAATGGGCATCTTGCCCGTTCAAGGCTCCGAAGTTATAATTTTGAGAACTGATACTGGCAGTTAATGCAATGGAACTCAAAAACAGAAAACGCAATATTTGGATAATTGCTTCATCTGCGGGCTTTTTATTGCTAGCTGCTAGCTCAATATAATTTGGATAAAACGAGAATTTCTATCTTAGTTGAAAAGTCTAAATATAAATTGACTGTATATGCCGACAAACAGCCGATTAAATCTTATCCGGTGGTATTTGGTGGCAACCCCACAGGTGATAAATTCAAAGCAGGGGATTCGCGCACGCCTGAAGGAATTTTTAGAATTAAAGATATGTATCCTCACGAAAGTTGGTCGAAGTTTATCTGGCTGGATTATCCCACTAAACAATCTTGGCGCAAACATATTCAAGCCAAGCAAGCTGGTACAATTTCATGGCAAGATAGTGTTGGCAGCGAGATTGGGATTCACGGCGTATCGGCAAATTCACAGAAGTTAATTAAATAGAGATAGAACTGGACTTTGGGCTGCGTTTCACTGGAAAATAAGGATGTTGAAGAATCGTATCAATTCGTGCAGCAGGGAACGGCTGTAGAAATTATTCCTTAAATTAAACTACAATAAAAAGGTTCGTAGTAAGGACTTTAGTCCTGAAAAGAGAGGACTTCAGTCCTCACTACAAACAGGAAGAAGCATGAACGATGATGGTTTTTTACCGATTGTTGCGGTGGTGGTACCTGTTTATAACGGTGAGAGGGATTTGCCGGATTTAATTGAGTGCTTGCGATCGCAAACTTACCCGCCACAAAGTGTAGAATATCTTATAGTAGATAACAACAGTCGCGATCGCACTTCAAGTATTCTCCAAACAGCAGCCTTTAAC
>NZ_JADEWV010000386.1 GCF_015207455.1 Microcoleus sp. LEGE 07076 | reverse complement strand
GACTTGGGGCGCGGGTGCTCCCGGCTGCGCGGCGGCTAGTTCTAGGGCATCAGCTATGCGGTTGACTGCTGTCGAAAGACCTGCTGTTGGCGGGGGCGCGCCGGAAATTGCTATGCTCGGCAGAGTCCCGGGTGCGGCGGCTCCGGGAAGTGGGGCAAGCTGCGAGTTTGCCTGGGGTGCTTTGTTTTGTTCGATCGCCACTAGCGAGCGCTGGGCGTATTCGACAAACTGGGTGTCCGGTGCTGTTTTGCCACTTGCTGCTGGCGTTCCGGCAGCCGGGGCGGAGCCGGCGGGGAAGCGTATCAGTCCCGACCTGCTTGCGAGCCACAATCCCATGACTAGCAGCAGCGACCCGCAGGCTGCTCCCAGCAGGATTCTATCGAATGATTGTTTGGAACGCTGTTTTTTGGTTGTTTCTAGTGCGACTTGGCGGGCGATCGCTTCTACGTCTTTTTCGCCTTGCGGAGCTTGGGGCGTTAACTGCGACAAAACTATTTGAGGTACCGAGATCGATTTGAGCGACACGAATTCTGGCGCCACCGGCTCTGGTGGTACTTGGCCCCTGCCGTCGAAAGCTCGATCGACCCCTTCAAACAGTTCATCCATCAACCTATCGGCGTAGGACTCAACTGCCACTGCTTCGGCTGGCACTGTTTCGACTGTCGCCACCACGGCGATCGGATCGGACGTTGATTCCAAAGGCATCTGTTTGGCGATTACTTTTTGAGACATAGTTTTCTGTTTGCTCCCGCTCCTCGACCACCCTGAGATTGTCTGGTTCAGACTTCTACAAGATACTTGTGATGTTGACCAATTCTTTGCTCAGAACAGGTCAATTGTAGCTTAACCTCATCATATTTTAGTGGTCAATCAACTTACTTTGCCCGATCGACTTGATGTTTTGCGTATTTTGGGCTTTTTTCGCCCCCGCTTTCTGCTGCCAGTCTTACTCGCTTACCCTGACTTTTAATGCACGTTCTACTGCTTTTGTCAACCCCACCCTCCGGGCATTCACAGTTTTTGACACAAAGCTTTACTTGAGGCTCTCGCAAAAAAAGCGGGTTTTTGCCGCTGTTTCCGCTTGCATTGCAGCGTTGAAAAGGATTTCAGACTTTTACCAGTTTTGAATTTGTAGGTCTGTTTGCTTAAAAATAATCACAAGTTCCAAATTTTCTCATAACTCATGGCTCCACAAGCGGTAACAACCGCTGTAATTCCTCACAAGCTGCCTGAAGCGATCGCGGCGCATCTTCTGGTAAGCTCTGAGAATAACATCGATCGGCTAAATCCTCAACAGCGGTTTTGCAAATAGCCTCATTATTCTCAAATTTTGGATAAACAGCCTCCTCATTCACGGTTTCTCCCTGCAAATAGTGTATCCAAGTCTCAATATTGCGCTTGGGAACGAATATTGCGATCGCTTCATTCGAGCGTCTATTTTCCTGCTCATTTTCATCAAGGACACTAGCTAACTGATTGAGTCTTGCTTCCAGCGTACCCCTATCTGCATCAATTAACACGACTAATCCGATCGACACCCGGTTTTTATTCTGGCGATAAGCTTTCACCTCCACCGGATACTGACTGCGTACATACTGTTCTCCTGATTGGCTACCTTTCGGACAAATATTAGCCCGAAATCGACCTGTAAAACCTCGCTTTTTTAGGAAATAACGCGCAAAAACCTCCTGCTGTCTGTCTTCGCAGAGAATGACAATCTGAACTCTACGCTGACTCATTCAACCATCCCCGTGCAATTAGTTCAGAAACTGGCAATCCAGAAGTGTCAGCTACTTCACTGCTAATTCGTTTGACTCGAACAGCAGCATTGCTTTGACGCTCAAACCAATAGCCAATCGGTGAAGCTAAAAGATAGTTAATTAACTCAGGATGGTGAGAAATTAGTAATGCTTGAAGTTTTCCCTCGCTACAAAGGTCATAAAGCTCAATCAGCCAGGGTTGAATTTCTGGCAATGCTAAAAAGTTTTCCGGTTCATCAATCCACAAAGTATAGTCTTCAGATTTTGTACCGTGAATTAGTGCGTATAAAACAACTAATGTTTTTTGTCCGTCCGACAATTCTCTGAGACGATATTCAAGTGGCTTGTTGTTATCTTTTTCTCCTGAAAACCGCAGTTTTAACACCAAATTATCTTCGCTGACTCGCTCAAACTTAAAATTTGTGAATCCATCCAA
This sequence comes from Microcoleus sp. LEGE 07076, assembly GCF_015207455.1. Taxonomy (GTDB): domain Bacteria; phylum Cyanobacteriota; class Cyanobacteriia; order Cyanobacteriales; family Microcoleaceae; genus Microcoleus. Next base: position 874 of record NZ_JADEWV010000386.1, on the reverse strand, counting down.
AACCTCTCTTAAAATCATGCCAATTTCAGCAACTTTACCTTGATCTTCAGATAAGTAGCGATACCAAGAAACAAAATTTTCCATTTTAGGAGTCAAACGCCTTTGTTCTTGGCTGCTTTCATCAACCATCAAGCTGGGTACAACTTGCACGATGATAAATCGCGCCATCCGTTCTCTAAACCAAGTTAACTTCGTGTTGTCGTTTCTTGGCATCAATGAAGGCAGAATAGATTGCGACCAGTCAAACTGGTATTTGGGGCCCGGTGAATAATCATCTCGATAGAGTTGAACTTCGCCGAATTCAAATTGTAGTAAAGGCTGGTTATCAAAGAGCAGACTCTCGTACCTAACACGACATTTATCTCCATACTCATCGATTTGTAATTGATATTTGTAGCAGCCGTCATTACCGAGAATTTCTAACTCGAAACGCTGAATTTGTAAGATTTGCCAGCGGGTGAAGTCCGCAGGTTTGAAAATTCCTTCTACCTTACTGTCGCCGCTAACCAATGCTTGGATTTTCTGCAACACCTCAAAAACTGTTGATTTACCCGAGCCGTTACCACCGAGAAATAGATTAATTGCATCAAAATCCAGTTCAAAGTTTACTAGACAGCGAAAATTGTCAATATATATTCGTTTCAGCATGGGATTTTTTTATTCACAATTTCTCTAGCTCCTGTCATTGTTAACAGGAGCTAAACACAACACTCATAAAACTAAAATTAACCCACCAGTTCCGCCAATTCCAACCACCTTTCAGTCGCCCGATCGATCTCTTGATTCAATTGGCCCAAACGTTCAGATAACTTTTTCACCTCACCAAACGCACTGGGAGGATTTTCCGACAAAATCTGCTCAATCTCTGCTTTCT
>NZ_JADEWV010000385.1 GCF_015207455.1 Microcoleus sp. LEGE 07076 | reverse complement strand
AGTTCTGATTTAGATGTTTCTGAGGATGGAAATTGGCTGGAAGATGCTTTTGGTTTGGACGATGAATTGATGCCGGTGGCAAGCTTAGATATGGATGATACAGATTTGGATGCGCTGTTTGGAGAGCTTGGGGAAGACCCGATTTCTGGGGATGAGGAGGATCTGGCCGATCGGTCTGCTGGGACGGTTACTTCCCAGGAGGCGGCGGATTTGGCGGAGCTGTTTGGTTCTATACCTACGGGTACTGAATATGACGGGGAAGCTTCGGGACAGGTTGGTGAAGATTTGGTGAGTTTGGATGGGGATGCAGCACAATTGCTGGCGGAGGATATGGCAGCTAAAACGGGCGGGTTGACGAGCGGGTTTTCCGACAATGCGGAGGCCCAGGACGATCCGGATTTGGCGGATTTTGCCTTTGTTGAGTTTGGGGCCACGTCCGATAATCTTCCTGATGATGTTTCAAGTTTGGAGCCTGATGGGGATGGCACTTTTGATTTTTTGGAGGATATGTTTGGCGAGGAGCTTTTGATGCCCGCGGATGCTGGACAGGTTCTTGATGAGGATGCTGTTTTAGATTTGGAGGAGTTGTCTGCCAAACCGACGGAGGATTTGTTGGAGGATTCTGCTGGTGCAGATTTGTTGGATGTATCTGAAACTTTTGCCGATGGTGAGTCTAGCGGTGAGGATGATTTATTTGATGCTCCAGAAAGGGATTTTGGGAGTCCGGAGTTAGAGGAACCCTCGCCCGATCCTCTCTCAGGTATCTTTGAGGGCGATGCTGATTTGTTGGTGGCTCTGGAAACTGGGGCGACTCTCAATACTCAGGAGTTGGAGGGTTTTGATGATTTGTTGGATTCGATCGATGCCGGGCCTTTGGTGACTTCGGAACTGACAAGCGGGTTGTGGGATACTGAGGACGAATCGGCTGTTGTGAATTCTTCAGAGTTGGAAGACGAGTCGCTGGCGGACTTTTTTGGCGGTGCTGAATCCGACAGCGAAGATGCTGAAGACAATTTTGATGATTTAGAAGCGCTGTTGATGGCAGGGGGTGCTGGGGCTGCCGCTTCAGCATCTGGGGGAACAAATCAGAGTCCGGTAAACACGGAGGTTTTCTCGGATCTAGAGGAACTTCTCAGCGAGAGCGCAACTATGCCGGAAATTCCAGCAGGCTTAGCAGCTTCGGCAAGTGTTGCTCCGCCCGCTGCGGCTCAATCGAGCGACGACGAATTTGGGGATTTGGAAAAATTGCTGGAAGATTCCAAGGACGGGGGCAGCCGCCAAGGGGAAAGCAGTCTTGGATCCTCGGCGATCAACAGACCCAGGCGGAATGCTCGGGCAGGGGGTTTTGGCGACCACACGATGCGGGTGCCGGTCAAGCAGTTGGATAACCTCAGCAACTTGATGGGGGAACTGGTGGTCAACCGCAACAGTTTGGAGCAGGACCAGGAACGGATGCGGCAGTTTTTGGACAATTTGCTGCACCAGGTGACGCTGCTGAGCGATGTCAGCCAGCGGACTCAGGATTTCTATGAGCGGAGTCTTTTGGAGATTGCTTTGCTGGCAAACCGTCAGGGACACCGGACGGCTTGGCGCTCCGAAGATGTGGTTCCGCAGCGGGAGGGTGCTTGGAGACCTGAGGAAATGGACAGGTTTACTCCTTTCCACAGTTTGGCTCAGGAGATTATTGAGCTGATTGTGCGGGTGCGGGAGTCGGCGGCGGATATTGAGTTTTTGGTGGATGAGGCAGATCAGGTGACTCGCCAATTGCGACAAGTCACGACTCAGTTGCAAGAGGGTTTGACTCGGGCCCGGATGAAGCCGTTTGCGGAGACGACGGACAGGTTGTTCCGGGCGGTGCGGGAAATTTCGATTAAGTGCGGAAAGCAAGCTCAGTTACAGGTTGAGGGTAAGGATATTTTGATCGACAAGATGATTGTGGATCAGCTTTATGACCCGATGACTCATTTGGTGAACAATGCGATTACTCACGGGATTGAGCCTCCGGAGGTGCGGATGGCGGCAGGGAAACCAGGGGTGGGCAGGATTACGATTCGGGCTTTTCACCAAGGGAATCAAACGGTGATTTCGGTTTCTGATGATGGGGCGGGAATTGACCCGCAAAGGGTGAAGGCTAAGGCGATTAAGCAGGGTTTGTTGACGGCGGCTCAGGCTCAGAGAATGTCGCGCTCGGAGGTGTACGATCTGCTGTTTATGCCGGGTTTTAGCACTCAGGAACAGGCGACGGAGTATGCCGGCCGCGGGGTAGGGATGGATGTGGTGCGGACTTCTTTGCAGGAGATTCGGGGGGCCGTGGCGATTGATTCGACGATCGGCAAAGGTACTGTATTCACCATCCGTTTGCCTCTGGTGTTGAGTATTTCTAAGGCTCTGACTTGCATTAGCGATCGGGCTCGGATTGCTTTCCCGATGGATGGGGTGGAGGACATGATTGATGTGCCTCGGGATCAGGTGACGGCGGGGGCGGACGGTTTGCCTTGCATTGAGTGGCGGGGCTCGATTTTGCCGTTCCGGCCGCTGCGGGATTTGCTGGCTTACAACCGCCATTTGGGTCGGGGCAGTGTTTACGGGTTTAATACTGACGATGACATGATTTCGGTGATCGTGCTGCGGTCGGGCGGTAGTTTCCTGGCGGTGCAGGTGGATCAGGTTTCGACTGAACAGGAAATTGTGATCAAGCAGTTGGAGGGACCTGTGCCGAAGCCGATCGGCATTGCGGGTGCTACGGTGCTGGGGGACGGTCGGATTGTGGCAATTGCCGATGTTCTGGAGCTGATCGATTTGGCTACGGGCAGGCTGCGGAAGGACACTGGCGGTACGCTTTGGGATGAGAGCGATCGGGCCACTAAGGAGGCGGAAGTTGAGAAGACTGAGCCTACTGTGTTAATTGTGGATGATTCGATTACGGTGCGATCGCTCTTGTCGATTACTTTTGAGAAGGCTGGCTACCGGGTTGAGGAGGCTCGCGACGGCAAGGAAGCTTGGGAAAAGATGAAATCTGGCCTGCCTTGCGATATCGTATTTTGCGATATTGAGATGCCGCGTATGGACGGTTTGGAGC
>NZ_JADEWV010000384.1 GCF_015207455.1 Microcoleus sp. LEGE 07076 | reverse complement strand
ACTACATCGGGCACCGGTTCTCGAAAAACAATAATTTGCGGTATGTGCAATTGAGCCAGTTGATTCGCTAATCCTAAACCGTCGCAAGAGTTGAAAATTGCAATTTGCAAGCCCCTTTCAATGGCTGTGCTGAGAGCATTTTTTAGTTCGGGAATGCTTAGCTTATCCGTATCGTTGATATAAATATAACCAGTGCTACCATCCATTTCGCTGGAACTGTGACCGGAAAAACAGAGGATATCCCAGCCTTTTTCCTCCCACAATTGTTCATCTAATTGTTGGCGGTTGGGTTTGACAAGAAAGGATGTTTCTGCATCTAACTGTGTTAGTAATTCTTGGTCTTTATTCAGATTAATTTCTTTATCGTCGCCCAAAATTGATAAGATTCTGATTCTGTCTCTGGTAAGAGCAGTTTTTAAAGGTCGATCGTAAAAAGGTGAACTTAAAGCAATTTCAGCTTTGCGGTAAGGCTTGAGAAAATCCCACAGATGCCAAGGTAGTTTCCGCACTTCTGAGCTTTGAGATTGAATGATGATTCGCACTTCATCAGAACGGTTGAATTTTTCGCGCAAGATGCGATCGATCGGAGAAAATAGTTCACCATTGAGCCACTTATTAAGTTTTTCCTCTAAATTTTCAGCTAAACTAGATATTTCTACATCAGCACAATTGGTTACTTGTAATGGCTTTTTATCCATCCGGTTTGGCTTCATAGGCGTTATGAAACGATTATATTTTGACTGCCAATGATGATAAAATTTAACTATCTCTGGCGCTGGTGGTAACTGACCAGAATGTTGAGTAGGCAATCTGTCCCCCTCAGTCCAAATTTGAGCGATGACAGAGGGAAATCCTGTTTCAAAGTCACCAGATATCAGTGTGAGGATAACTAAATTAACCGCTGTTGGGCCTGCGGCTATAGCTTGAACTTCAGACTCGTTAACGGGAACATTAAGGGCTGGTTTCGCCAGGATATCAATAATTTTTTCCATATTGGAACTTTGCTGAATCTCTCTCTGACGAGAATCTTCTAGCTGCTGGCGATAAACCGTAATCTGCTCATCTTTGCTTTCTAGTTTAGCTTGATATTTTTCCTCTATGGCTTTGAGTGCAAGTTCGTAGTTTTGGGTAAATTCTCTGTGAATCTTTTCTTTGTTGGTATCTGGGGGAACGCTGACTCTAACAACCACAACCCCATCGCCTTTGTTTTCGATGCTTTGGATAGTGAGTTCGGTGTCTTCATTCTCAACTTGCACTTGTTGGAAGGCGGGAATAAAGGCTTTCCAGTCAACGCCGTTGCGGAAAATTAAATCCACAGTAGTTAGGACTTCTTGGAATAATTTGGTAAATTCTCCCGGCGCGAATTCGCCACTGCTGGGACGACGTTCGCGGTCATCTGTTCCGGGCTTTGAAGATTCTAAAAGATAAATATATCGACAATCGACATTATCCAAATTAGTATTACTTTCTATATTCCAGGCTTCAACGGAAGCACCTGTCATCTGAGCGCTGGTAAAGTTAGTGCCAATTGCTTCAGTGAGCGTTAAATTTGCCGCTTCTAAATTAGCGGCTTGGAAATTAGCCTCACTGATATTAGCTCCTTTTAGATTAGAACCATTTAGGTCAGCGCCTATCAAATTGGCTCCTTTGAGATTAGCGCCCATGTAAGATTTTCCAACACCATTGCCAGTGACGAGTAAGTCTCGGATCAATGGCTTGGCTAAAATAGTGTTATCTGCTTTAGCCCGATCTAATTTTTGTGCCTTATTAAACCAAGCGCGCGTCAAATTTGCGTTGCTAAAATCAGTATTATTGAGAATTGCTTTAGTAAAATTAGCATGGGTTAAATCGCTTCCGTGAAAGTAAGTACCTTTGATAGCTGCATATTCGACGGCTAGATTTTTTAGCCATAAAAATCTCATGTCTTCAGCTTTAGCTCTCCAGCTAATATAAGTGGATATAAAAGTAACACTATAAGTACCAAATAGCATCCCAATTGCAGCCCCTGCCCTCACGTCTGCAAATTTAGGAGCAAAAGTTACAAGTAAAAGCCCGATCGCAGAGCCACACAACGTCAAAGTCACAGCAAAAGTAAACTTTTTAGCTACAGCTTCAGCAAAAGTTAAAGCTAATGCTAAAGCAAAGATAAAAGCCAAAATTAAAATTAAAACTAAAGCAAAACCTACAGGCCCAGCTACTTCTACGGACAAACCAAAACTAAATGTTAAAACCAAAACAAAGGTAAAAGCTATGCCCATAGATAAAGTAAAAACTGATTTAACCTCCTTAAAGACAAGAAGGCTGATAAAACCGATGCAGGCTATAAAATAAAATATGCCCGGATAGGTGAAAAACTTTTCATATTTAGTGGCTAGAAAAGAGCCGACAAAAGCGCCCCCAATGGCTGCGGCAAATCCTGCTAAAAATGCGACAACTAATGAAAATGCTAGTAGTAAAAATTTCCATTGGCTTGGTAATCCTGCTTTAGCATGGCTAAAATTCGCACCTATCAAGATAGAATCAGTAAAATTTGCTCCTCGGATATCTGCATAGGAGAAGTTTGCACCCGTAAAGTCTTGACCTTTGAAATTGCGTCCTCGGAGATTTTGACCAGAGAAGTCTTGAGTCATATTTAGTTACAAATTGGTAAGTAAGAAAAGTAGTTTTCGGAGTTATTATGAATCAATCAATTCCGCAGTGGATAACCACAATTCTCGCAAAAAATAACATCTACCACATTTTCATACTCGCAACACTTACAACGAATTCTAATTTTTGTAGAAGGCGGCGCAACGGCAGATTTTACCCCACATAACTCCTGCCAACTCACCGGCTCCTCAGCAAGATTCTGACAAATAACCGGCAGCCAAGTTGCACAGGGAAATTCACGCTGCACACTTTCCAACCTTTCTCGCGCCTCCCGCACCGCCAAATACAAAGATTCGCCGCGAGCAAACGCCTCAAGAAAATATTTCAAAAATTCTTGAGCCACCATATCGGGTACAGGCTCTCGCATCACAATTACTTGTGGCATATTCAAATCGGCTAACTGGTTGGCAATTCCCAACCCATCACACGAGTTGAAAA
>NZ_JADEWV010000383.1 GCF_015207455.1 Microcoleus sp. LEGE 07076 | reverse complement strand
ACCACTCGTGCTGTATCGGGTGTTCTTAAACGCGCAATTAAGCATTGTGCCGAAACCGGTGCCGACCCCAACGATTTCGTCCACGCCCGGCTCCATCCTGACATGGCGCCTTTCCATTTCCAAATCGAATCCCTAAAAAATCATTCGGTTTGGGGGCTGGAGGCAGTGAAAACCGGCGTGTTCGCTCCTCCGCCTTTGGCCGAAGCTCAATCTTTTGTGGATCTACAGGCCATGGTTACGCAGGCAGTGACGATGTTGGAGGCGTTAACCCCCGAAGAGGTCAATAGCTGGTCAGACAGGGACCTAAATATCGAGGTCTTCCGACCGTTGGATGAGGAAAATGCCTCTACTTCGGCTTGGGCTCCGCGGACTTTAGCTTTTACACCAGCGACTTACCTTCTTTCATACTCACTGCCCAATTTCTATTTCCACGCCGTTACGGCCTACGACATCCTGCGCACGCGGGGCGTGCCTATCGGAAAAGGTGACTACGAGGGCCGACTGCGCACCAGGACTGCATAGCCCGTGAGGAAGTTTTCAGCGAGATTTTTGTGGCGCTGGCCGCTGCGAGTCAGGTGTTGAACTTGTTTACCGGTTCACGACCTAGTTGAGAATGAGAGAATTTTTGTCGAGAATTCATCAAGTCTAAGTCAGAAATATGCCCGGCTCTTTCCATTGCTGGTCAGGAAACTCGTGGGAAAACAATTCTGCGACAATTCCTGGGAACGGGCGAGCATGGTCGAATGCACTGTTTCCGAAATCATCGGTTATGTGGAGCTCAATGCCTTCTTTAGAAAGGAGGTGCTTCACCATCTTATCCAGCCCGCGACTGGAAGCTCCGATCAGAGCTGTAATTCCGTTGTGTCCCCACTGCGAATTTAGCGAGAGAGGATCGAATTTTAAAGCGCGGTCGACGCCGTTAAAATCGTTCCGAAGTGCGCAGTCTATGATGTCGCTAGGTCTTTTGTCCATACGTGTACCATGGGCCGATTTACTCCTCGGCGGTGTTCCAGTCTTTCGCTGTGTCTGCGGTGCCATTTTATATATCCGCACCCAGGGTTTCAAAAAAACTAAATGCTTGGTTGGCTAGTGGCTCCGTGTACTTGCAGTATTTTATAAGCTTATCTTTCTTTTTCTGTCCACCTATAAATAAATAGGACCTGGCGGGCTGATCGCCTAGCTTTTCAATGCCGAACGTAGGTATGTAGCTTGGCTCCGCTTCGCCTGAAATGGGCCAGTCTGGATCATGTCTGATGTTGTCCATCAGGATGTCGATTTGTGTCAGATACGGATCGTAGGTGGCTCTATCTCTGAGAAGACATGACATAGCAAAAGTAGACCGAGCCGAATTGGCAAGCGGAAAGCCAATTCCACTGTAGATTTTAGTTGCGGCAGGAGCGTGGTGAAAATAATACCTGCGCAGCTCGGCTTCATCTTTCCCAGCCGGGACGAAATCGGGGCGTATTGGCAAAATTATGTTGTGAACAGCAATGTAGTCAAATTCTTCGTTATATTTCACTACAAAAAGCCGCAAAGAGAAAACATCGCTGCGCCCGGCACGCATCGCGGCTTTTATGTATTTCAGGGAGCAATCAAATCGTTGCGCGTAAATGCCGTTGAATCTCGGTAACTCGTCATTGTCCAGCGGTATGAATACATCAGACGACGCAAAGAAGGTCCGCATGATGGTGACAAATTCAAACCCGATGTTCACGCGACCAAAGGTTTTTGCGAGGCTGTCGTACTTGATCTTGAAATACACATCCAGCACAGCGATTTTTTCGTCGTTTATTCTTCTTCCTGGCGAGGTCGGTCTTTCGTATAGCTTGCCAAAAAACCCCCATACGTCGGCTGGTTGAAGCTCATCAATGTTCAGGTTGCTGCCAACAGCATTTTTAAGATTGAAGCCCCGGTTTCTCCAGGCTTGAAGACTGCGAGTTATGTATGAGTGATACGCGCGGAACCCCATCTTGAGCGTGCGGCATTCCTGCGAAGCGGCAATCCAGAGCCTGAAGCGGTAGGTTTCACTATATGAGACCTCAGCGCTTGCCTCGCGGTTCGGCGGATCAACCTCATGGATCACCCTCGGTCTCCTCGCGTGACGGAGAGACCTGTCGGCAACGAAGGTATCTCGGCTCGCCTTGAGCGCTGTTTGAGCGCCGATTGAACGCTGCTTCGACTTCTCCAGTCCATCCGTCCCTGCTGGAATCCTAGCGCGGCAGAACGGCGAATTTTGGTGGAGGGTAGATGACCTGGACACGATGACAAGGGCGAACGGCGCGTCAGTCATCGGCTGCGCCCGCTGGACAAACCCTGACTTCGAGCCACGAACAGGAATTTATTCCTTGATAATGTTCTTGTAATGTTCTATTCTGGACGAGGCTTGTATAGGCACCGAAACCCGTAAACAGGAGGTGAGGCGTGGATCATGACGGACAAACCCGCCTCGGCGGGCAAGACACAAGGCCCAGCGTCTCCGCACCCGGTGCCGGTGCTCTGGCTTTCGACGCCGAGCGCTACCGTCAGCATGTCGAGCACCTGGAAATGAGCCAGGACCGCAAGGACGAGCTGCTGGCCGCCGTTTGGCAGATCATGCGCAGCTTTGTCGACCTGGCGTTCGGCGACGACGCCGCCCAGCTCGCCCGGAATTCTGGGGATAGTCGTGCCGTGATGCGTGAAGCCAGCGGCTCCGGTGCGGTAGGCTTGTCCCACACACCACAACCAGACAACCGCGCCGGGCTTGCCCGCGTGTTCCGCCAATGCGGCGAAGGCGACTGAATGGAGCGCTGCCAAGATCATGAGGAAGAAGGAGCTGACCAGGGCCGTCATCTACTGCTGCGTCTCTAGCACGAAGCAACTGCGCGACGGTGACGGTTTGCGCAGCCAGGAGGGGCGCTGCCGCGAGTACGCTGGCCACAAAGGCTATGACGTGGTGGAAGTGTTCCGTGACGACGCCAGCGGCGGCAGCGCCGACCGCCCGGCCATGACGGCGATGATCCGCTTCCTCAAAGCCCAGCGCGGCGAAAGCTGCGTGGTGGTGATCGACGATATCAGCCGCTTCAGCCGCGACGTTCGCGGCCACTGGGATCTGCGCGA
>NZ_JADEWV010000058.1 GCF_015207455.1 Microcoleus sp. LEGE 07076 | reverse complement strand
GCCAAAACCAGCGCCGCCAGCCACACTTTAGGCGTAGCCGAACCCTCCGCCAGCAAAATTGCGGCCCACAGCCAATCCGCACCCCAGATTAAAGCCCACATCCACAGCGGGGCCTCGGATTTCGTCAAAATGCAGCCCGTCACAGCGTAACTCGCCGCGGCCATCGCCAGCGGCCCCCAAGGGAAAGTTAAACTGTTTTGAGATGGCTGCGGTTTGGAGTATTGAGTCGGAAACTCTCTTTTGTTTTTCCGGGTAAGGTTTAGATAGTTTTGAGATGGGCGCGCTTTCCTCGCCGCGCTGCGCCCCAATGGCTTTCTTGTCCGCGACGCTTCCCGATTTTTAGCGGTAAATCGTTTGTTGCTTGAAGAGTTGTTTTGAGTTGAAAATTTTTTGGAGGAGGCTTTGGGGCGGGTTTGACGGCGCTGGGAACCATGCCTGGCGGCTGATTTTCCAGAACGCCTTCTCAGTGGCTTTTCCGGCGGCGCAGGGGGTGGTGGCTGCTGCTGAAACTGTTTGTCGATCGACCTCGATTCCGGCTGACTCAGAAACAACACTAACTCTTCGTAAGCTTGATTAATTTCTGTTAATCTTTGTTCAGCTTTTTGTTGCAGGCGATCGTTGTGGGCCAATCTATCGGGATGCCACACAAACGCTAAATCCCTGTAGGCGCGTTTAATTTCTTCTAAGGAAGCTCCAGGCTCTATTTCGAGGATTTCGTAGCATCGATTAATATCAGCCATAGGCTTCGATCGGCAGGTGTTGATAAATTTGCATGAAGCGAAGCTATCCCGAGCGGGAATCGTACTTCTTATCTTCTAGCATTCTCAGGCAAGCTGCACAATCAGCCGATCGCGATCGAGCGTCAAGCGTTCTCAAGTCTGCTGGCGAGTCGAGTTTCCGATTGAAAAAAATTTGAGATTTTCGATTTGAGAATTGCCAATGACTGATTGTACAAAGGTTTAGAGCTTATTTTCAGTTGCGTTATTTTTTTTAACTGGCATGACAACTGGCTACAATAAAAAAATACTTTCGTGCGATCGCTATTTGTGTCAGTGTCGGCAAATCAAGTTCCCACCTTCATCCTAGTTGACGGCCACTCCCTGGCCTTTCGCTCCTACTTCGCCTTCGCCAAAAGTCGAGACGGAGGTTTGCGAACTACCACAGGCATTCCCACCAGCGTCTGTTTTGGCTTTCTCAAGTCGCTGCTGGAAGTCATGGCCGCCCACGATCCCCAGTACATGGCGATCGCCTTTGACCTCGCCACGCCCACTTTTCGCCACGAAGCAGACCAAACTTACAAGGCCGGTCGTGCGGAAACACCCGAAGATTTTATCCCCGATCTCAAAAACCTGCAAGAACTGCTCACCTATCTCAATTTACCAGCAGTCACCGCTCCGGGTTTCGAGGCAGACGATGTTTTGGGAACTTTAGCCAACAAAGCCAGCGCCGCCGGTTATCAGGTCAAAATCCTGACGGGCGATCGAGATTTGTTTCAATTAGTAGAAACCGAAAAAAACATCAGCGTGTTATATTTGAGTACCGAGGAACTCAGGCGATCGGGAAAAGGCAAATCCCAAGAATACGGCCCGGAAGAAGTCAAAGCCAAACTCGGTATTTTGCCCGCACAAGTAATAGATTACAAAGCCCTCTGCGGCGACAAATCCGATAACATTCCCGGAGTTAAAGGCATCGGCGATAAAACCGCCCTGCAATTGCTAGAAGCTTACAACACCCTCGACGGCATTTATGCTGCGATAGACGAGATTAAAGGCGCAACCAAAAAAAAGCTAGAAGAAGGCAAAGAAGCTGCTTATCATTCTCAGCGCTTGGCGACAATTGTCCAAGAAGTTCCCTTAGAAATCAACTTAGAGGATTGCGAACTTACAGGTTTTGATGAATCAGCCTTGATTTCGATGCTGGAAAAACTGGAATTCAAGACATTTTTAAGCAAAGTAAAACAAATTCAAAAACGGTTTGGCGGTGTAGAAGAACCATTAGAAAAGGGCGGGCAAGATGCCCACCCCACAATCAATTCACTGGAGAGTGGAACAGGCAAGATGCCTGTTGTTTTGGGCGGGCAAGATGCCCACCCCACAATCAATTCACTGGAGAGTGGAACAGGCAAGATGCCTGTTGTTTTGGGCGGGCAAGATGCCCACCCCACAATCAATTCACTGGAGAGTGGAACAGGCAAGATGCCTGTTGTTTTGGGCGGGCAAGATGCCCACCCCACAATCAATTCACTGGAGAGTGGAACAGGCAAGATGCCTGTTGCCGACAGTGGAACAGGCAAGATGCCTGTTGCTTTGGGCGGGCAAGATGCCCACCCCACAATAGATAAGTCACCTCAAACAGGTGAAAGTTCAGAAGCAGATGAATTGTGGTTTTGGAGTCATGATGACACCAAAGCCGCCCAGCAAGCAAACAAATTACCCATTAAACCCCGAATAATTCAAACAACCGAACAGTTAAACGAATTAGTTCAACTGCTGGAAACTTTCACCGACAAAACCTCACCCGTGGCGTGGGATACCGAAACCACCGCCCTCGAACCGCGAGATGCCGAATTAGTCGGAATTGGCTGCTGTTGGGGAACCGGTGAAGAGGATGTCGCTTACATTCCCACGGGACACAAAACTGGTAAAAACTTGGACAAAGCTACAGTTTTAAATGCTTTGCGTCCGATTTTGTCAAGCGAGAATTATCCCAAGGCGCTGCAAAATGCTAAATTCGATCGATCGATCCTGCGCTGTCAGGGAATCAAACTAGCCGGAGTCATCTTCGACACCATGCTAGCCAGTTACGTACTCAATCCAGAAACCAGCCACAGTCTCAGCGAATTGTCAAGGAAATACTTAGGTATTGTCGCAACAAGTTACAATGAATTAGTACCCAAAAACAAAACAATTGCTGACATCAGCATTGTCAAAGTAGCTGACTACTGCGGCATGGATGTTCACACCACATTTGGGTTAGTAGGTAAACTGAGAACCGAATTAGATAAAGCTGATGAAGCTAACTTTCCAGATAAGTCTTTGCACAAGTTGCTGCTGGAAGTTGAACAGCCCCTAGAACCAATTTTAGCAGAAATGGAATACTGCGGAATTCGCATTGATGCAGCTTATCTCAACACACTTTCGCAGCAGCTAGAAAAAAGCTTAGCAGAAATAGAAGAAAAAACTTATGCCGCAGCGGGGAGAAAGTTTAATTTAGGTTCCCCAAAACAACTCAGCGAAATCTTGTTAGAAAAAATACCCGATGAGTTTCAGAAAAAGTCTCGCAAAACCAAAACAGGATACTCTACAGACGCGGCTGTTTTGGATAAATTGCAAGGAGACCACCCGATTGTAGACGATTTATTAGAACACCGAACATTATCTAAGTTGAAATCAACTTATGTCGATGCTTTGCCGCAGTTAGTGCGTGTCGATACCGGGCGAGTACATACAGATTTCAACCAAGCTGCAACTGGTACGGGCAGGCTTTCTTCTTCCAATCCAAATTTACAAAATATTCCCATCCGCACCGAGTTTTCGCGACAAATTCGCAAGGCTTTTTTACCGGAAGCAGGTTGGCTGATGGTGTCGGCTGACTATTCTCAAATTGAGCTGCGAATTTTGGCTCATTTGAGCCAAGAACCTGTGTTAATTGAAGCTTACCAAAATAACCGAGATGTGCATACCGTGACGGCTCAACTGTTGTTTGAAAAAGAGGAAGTAACGCCGGACGAAAGACGGTTTGGCAAAACGATTAATTTTGGGGTAATCTATGGTATGGGGGCGATTAAGTTTGGTCGTTCGATGGGCAAAACTTCAGCAGACGGTAAAAAATTCATTGAACGATTTAACGAGCGTTACAGTAAGGTTTTTGAATTTTTGGAGAAAGTAAAAAAAGAGGCGATCGCCCTCGGATACGTTACCACAATACTCGGCCGCCGCCGCTATTTAAAATTCCAGAGTCAAAGCATCCTGGACTTAAAAGGCCGCAATCCCCAAGACATTCACTCCGATAGACTTAAATCTCTCAGCAGAGATGACGCGCAATCTTTGCGCGCCGCAGCCAACGCTCCCATTCAAGGCTCCAGTGCTGATATCATTAAACTTGCCATGATTGAGGTAGACAAAATTTTGCAAAACTATCAGGCGCGGCTGCTGCTGCAAGTGCACGATGAATTAATCTTTGAAGTACCTCCCGATGAATGGGAAGAATTGCAGCCGAAAATTAGAACGGCGATGGAAAATGCTCTGCCGCTTAGCGTACCGCTAATAGTTGACATCCACGCGGGGCAAAATTGGATGGAGACTAAATAAACAGAGAAAATTATGAACCCAAATAAAATCGCCCTTGCCGCTAAAATCACCCGCTTGAGTGCAGTTGTTCTGCTGTTCCTACTTTCTGGATGTCCGCAAAAGCTACCGCCCAACAATTATGCTGTGAAACGAGTCAGCGACGGCGACACCCTTGTCGCCAGCGATAGCGACGGGAAGGATATCAAAGTGCGTTTTGCCTGTATAGATGCACCGGAAGTCCCCCACACCAACGCTGAAAAAAACAGCAAAAAAGCAGCAGATAAAAATCAGTTTAAGTGGGGTACGCAAGCATACCAAAAAATGGAGCAGCTAGTAAAAGAAGGAGGCGGTCGCGTTGTTTTGACCGTTACCGATACCGACCGCTACGGCCGCAAAATTAGCGAAGTTCGTCTGCCAAACGGTAAATTTGCCCAAGAAGTTTTGGTTCGAGAAGGATTAGCAATGGTTTACGTTCCTTACTTAAAAAACTGTCCGAGTGCAAGTATTGTGCAACAAGCGGAAGCCGAAGCTAAGAAAAATCGCCGCGGCGTTTGGGGAGATTCTAAGTTTGTTCCCGCTTGGAAGTTTCGCAAGAAATGATTTAGTGATTAGTCAGTTGTTAGTTGGCAATTGTTAATTGTTAGTTGTTATTAGTCAACACTCAACAGTCAACAGTCAACAGCCAACAATTCCCCATTCCCCATTCCCAATTTCCAATTCCCTGTTTGGCCAATTCGCAACAGATGTGATAGGCTCCAGATAACTCAATAGACAGCCGCCAAAAGGGGTCTATTGCAATCACCCAAAATTAGCTTTAAGGGACATCAATGAAGATCAAAAATCTGGTTATTTCTGGTATGGCGCTGCTGCTAGGTACTGCAATTGTAGGCAATGCGATCGCTCAAGAACTGACAGACAGCCAAAAAACGGTTGTTTGTCGCTTGAAAACAGAAGTTGACCAGCGTTCTAGGAGCGGTCAAAAATTAGTATTTGTGCCGTTGCTGGGCCAAGTTCGCAAGCAAGTTTCATCTCCGTTTAGAGCCACGCTGCATCCAGATACAGAGTATACTTTTGTTGCCACTTGCGACGGCAATTGCCAGGATTTAAACCTAACTCTCAAGGATGCCAACGGTCAAGAAATTGGTACGAGTCAAAAGACTGGTGAACTGTCTTCAATCTCTTTTACTCCGCCATCCCAAGGCGAATATCAAATCACTGCTAAGCCTGGGGAATGCACGACGGCAGAGGGTTGCAGTTTCGGCATGGGAATCTTCGTTCCTACTTCTGCTAGCGTACCTAATGCTTCAAAAATTCCTGCTGAAATAGCACAATTTAAACTTTGCCAGTAGAGGAACAGCGATAATTTTTGGGTTGCGAGTAGAGGGGAGTTTTCGATCGCGAATCTAACTGCTAACTTGCAACTTATAACTCGCTTTTTGTATAACTGAGGATCGGATCGATCGGGTACTGGTACAGATTTGAGATTGAAAAATTGGGGAATTGAAGAATTTTAGATTAATCGATCAATTCCTCAGTCAGTTGACAACCGCTATAGTTGGTCGATCGTAACTGCTGTCAACTGTCAAGCCGATCGAGCTGTGGAACCCTGCAAAGACCCGATAACTGCCGAAATCCGGGCCGAAGCAAGAACTTTATTTACCCTCACCCAGGCATCAATTAGAATGTAGGTAGTGCCTATAAGGGTGATGAGTAAATTCCCCATGTCTTTAACCTTAGCCTTGAAAAATCAACTGCATAACGCTCCTCAAATAGGGTTGAAAAGTCTGTTTGGCCGCTTGGGTATCAGGCAGAAAATCGGCTGCGGATACGCCTTGGTCATTGGTATTGCGATTTTGGGTGCTGTGGCGGGACGGGGAGTAGAATCCTATCACAAGCAGCAAGTTAGAGAAAAACTGGCGATCGATCGAGATAAAGCAGAAATCTTGACTAATCTTAATAATACAGTACAGGAAGTCAGAATTCACCAGCAAGAGCTGGCGGTAAGCGTGACAAAACCGGAAATTTTCGATCGCCAACGCTCGGAATTTCTAACACGTGTTGCTCAGATGAGTGGTATCCTAGAACAACTGCAAACCCTGCCACCGACAAAAAATCCCGAAATTGCCAAAGACTACCAAATGCTTCAAAAGTTCGGTCAAGTCAACGGCAAGACGGTAGAATCATACTTTCAACAAGTACAAAAATTGTTGGCGACTGCGAAATTATCAGCTTTGAATCCGCAGCAGCGGCAGGTTTTCGGGCGCAACTTGAACAATTTTGTGAGTGGTGAAACCGCTTTAAAACTTCAACAGTTTTCGGAGGATTCAGCCAAACTCGCAGAGAATTTTCGCGATCGAGCAGACGAAGAATTTAGAACCTACGAGAATGCAGAAAAACTCGGAACTCTGGTGCTCGTTGGCTCTCTGTTGGTATCGGCCGCGATCGCAGCCATACTTGCAGCATACACCAGTGCGGCGATCGCCCGCCCCTTAGAAGCCACCACCCTGATCGCTCAGCGAGTCACAGAAGAATCCAACTTCGATTTGCAAGTACCCGTCACTACTTCCGACGAAGTAGGAGTGCTAGCAACTTCCCTCAACGAACTCATTCAGCGGGTAGCAGAATATACAGAAGACTTGCACGAAGCAAAAGTAGCAGCCGAAGCCGCCAACCGCTCGAAAAGTGCATTTCTAGCCAACATGAGCCACGAACTCCGCACCCCCCTCAACGCCATCATCAACTACAGCGAAATGCTGCAAGAAGATGCTCAAGATTCCGGTTCCGAAGACTTTCTCCCAGACTTAGAAAAAATTCAAACCGCAGGCAAACATTTGCTCGACATGATCAGCGACATCCTCGACATTTCCAAAATAGAAGCCGGCCACGTCACGCTTTATTTGGAAAACTTCGACGTAGCGACAATGATTGAAGAAGTGATAACTACGGCTCAACCCCTAGTAGAAAAAAAAGGCAATGCTTTAGCGCTGAAAACCAAAGGCGAACTCGGCACAATGTACGCCGACCAACCGAAAGTCCGGCAAATTCTGCTCAACTTGCTCAGCAACGCTGCCAAATTTACTGAAAAAGGCGTGATTACTATCGGCGTTGAAAGAATTAAAAATGAAAAATTGAAAGCTTCGAGAAAAAACAAAAATAAGGATTGTAACTCTGGTACAAACTACAGTTCTCAAATTTTGATTTTTCGAGTCAGCGATACTGGCATTGGCATGACGAACGAGCAATTAGAGCAGATATTCAAACCTTTTACCCAAGCTGATGCTTCGACTACTAAGAAGTATGGAGGCACGGGTTTGGGATTGACAATTAGCCAGCGTTTGTGTCAAATTCTCGGCGGCGAAATTAGCGTTGAAAGCGAGGACGGGAAAGGCTCAACTTTTATTGTCAGTCTCCCGGAACGGGTGGTGATGCAAGCTTGAATTCAGTTGGCAGTTGGCAGTTGGCAGTTGGCAGTTGGCAGTTGGCAGTTGGCAGTTGGCAGTTGGCAGTTGGCAGTTGGCAGTTAACAGTCAACAGTGAATGTACTATTCCGATGAAGAGAGGATTTGATATCATTAGCCGTAGGGTGCGTCGCGATCGACAATTCTTAAAAAATCAACAATCTCGGAGCGACGCAGCGGTGCAAAATTAATCAGTCATATCAATTCCGGTTGCAATCCTCATGATGTTAACAGTTAACAGTTAACAGTCAACAGTTAACAGTGAATGGAGAGTTGTTTTTTCCAGTATTATGTAAGGTGCGTCGCTCGGAGATTTTCGATCTTTCCTTAAGGCTTTTCGATCGCGACGCACCCTACGAATACTACTTGGTAATTCATCAAAGTGCAACTTTTAGGCCCGAAAGTTGATCTTTTCGCTGCGAGGGACTGCGACAAAGGAGGGAAATACCTATCTACATATAGGGGAACACCGATCCGTCCCCCGTCCGCAACTCCCTACAATGACAATTATACGGGCGATCGAGCATTTGCCTCTACAGTATCGCTCTTTTTTTTAGTGCAGGGAATTAAAATTTATGCAACCGAATAATCCAAATCAATTTACCGAAAAAGCCTGGGAAGCCCTGGCGCGCACTCCAGAAATCGTCAAAGCAGCCCAGCATCAGCAGCTAGAAAGCGAACATTTGATGAAAGCTTTGCTGGAACAAGAATCGGGACTTGCTAGCAGTTTGTTTAACAAAGCAGGAGTGGCTGTCGCTAAATTGCGCGATCGCACAGATGAGTTTATCAGCCGCCAACCGAAAATCTCTAGCAGCGGCGGCAACGTTTATCTCGGCCGTTCTCTCGACACTTTGCTCGATCGCGCTGAAGCTGATCGCAAAGACTACGGCGATGAATTTATTTCCGTTGAACACCTGATACTAGCTTACGTTAAGGACGATCGCTTCGGCAAAAATCTGCTGCAAGAATTTAAACTAGATGAAGCCAAGCTCAAAAATATTATTACCCAAGTCCGGGGGAACAACAAAGTGACAGACCAAAATCCAGAAGGCAAATATGAAGCGCTGGAAAAATACGGCCGAGACTTGACAGAAGCCGCGCGTCAAGGCAAACTCGATCCGGTAATCGGACGGGATGACGAAATCCGCCGCACGATTCAAATATTGAGCCGCCGCACCAAGAACAACCCCGTACTGATTGGGGAACCGGGAGTTGGTAAAACTGCGATCGCCGAAGGACTCGCCCAGCGAATTATCACCGGAGACGTGCCGCAATCTCTCAAAGACAGACAATTAATTAGCTTAGATATGGGCGCATTAATTGCGGGTGCAAAATTCCGGGGAGAATTTGAAGAACGGTTAAAAGCTGTGCTCAAAGAAGTGATGGACAGCAACGGCAAAGTCATCTTATTTATCGATGAAATTCACACCGTTGTCGGTGCGGGTGCGACGCAAGGATCGATGGATGCCGGCAACTTATTGAAACCGATGTTAGCGAGGGGCGAATTGCGCTGTATCGGCGCTACAACTCTCGACGAATACCGCAAGTATCTCGAAAAAGATGCGGCCTTAGAACGCCGTTTTCAACAAGTTTATGTTGACCAACCGACAGTAGAAGATACTGTCTCGATCCTGCGGGGTTTGAAGGAACGGTACGAAGTACACCACGGTGTAAAAATTTCTGACAGCGCTTTAGTTGCTGCGGCTACTTTGTCTACTCGATATATTAGCGATCGCTTCCTTCCCGACAAAGCCATTGACTTGGTGGACGAAGCTGCCGCTAAACTTAAAATGGAGATTACTTCCAAGCCGGAAGAATTAGACGAAATCGACCGCCGGATTTTGCAGCTAGAAATGGAAAGACTGTCGCTGCAAAAAGAAAGCAACGCAGCTTCGATCGAACGGTTGGAAAGACTGGAAAAAGACTTAGGCAATCTCAAGGAACAGCAAAGCGGTTTGAACGCCCAATGGCAATCAGAAAAAGGTGTCATCGGTAGCATTCAAACAATCAAAGAACAGATGGACAAGGTGAATATTGAAATTCAACAAGCTGAGTTAAAATATGACCTGAACCGCGCTGCTGAGTTGAAATATAGCAAGTTGACCGAGTTGCAAAAACAACTGCAAGAAGCCGAAGCTCAACTGACTGCAACTCAAACCACTGGTAAAACTTTACTCAGGGAAGAAGTCACGGAATCTGACATTGCTGAGATTATTTCTAAGTGGACAGGAATCCCGATTAGCAAGTTAGTTGAATCGGAAATGCAAAAACTTTTGTACTTGGAAGATGAGCTCCACAAACGGGTAATCGGACAGGATGAAGCGGTGACGGCGGTTGCAGATGCTATTCAACGATCGCGCGCGGGTTTAGCCGATCCAAATCGTCCGGTTGCGAGTTTTATCTTCCTCGGCCCCACGGGTGTAGGTAAAACCGAGTTGGCGAAAGCATTAGCATCTTATCTCTTTGATACCGAAGAGGCGATCGTCCGCATTGATATGTCGGAATACATGGAGAAACACGCGGTTTCGCGGTTAATTGGTGCGCCTCCGGGATACGTTGGCTACGATGAAGGCGGACAATTAACTGAGGCTGTGCGCCGCCGTCCCTATTCCGTAATTCTGTTTGATGAAATTGAGAAAGCGCACCCGGATGTTTTCAACATCATGCTGCAAATTCTGGATGACGGCCGCGTTACCGATGCTCAAGGTCACACGGTAGACTTTAAGAATTCTGTGATTATTATGACATCGAATGTCGGCTCTCAATACATCTTGGATGTGGCGGGAGATAACGAGGAAATGCGGAGTCGGGTGATGGAGGCGATGCGGGGAACTTTCCGCCCGGAATTCTTGAACCGGATTGATGAGATGATTATTTTCCACGGTTTGAGTAAGACGGAATTGCGGCAGATTGTGCTGTTGCAAGTTAAGCGTTTGGAAAAACGGTTGGCCGATCGCAAAATGTCTCTAAAATTGTCGGAATCGGCGATCGACTTCTTGGCAGAAATCGGCTACGATCCTGTGTACGGTGCGCGGCCTTTGAAGCGGGGAATTCAACGCGAGTTGGAAACGCAAATGGCGAAGGGTATTTTGCGAGGAGATTTTGTTGATGGCGATACGATTTTTGTGGATATCGAGAATGAAAGGTTGGCGTTTAAACGGCTGCCGGCCCAGTTGGTGACTGCGAAATAATTTGAGTAGGGTGGGCTGCGGCCCACCTTATTTTTTTGAGGCGATGGTTCTTTTTTTTTACCGCAGATGTAGGCGGATGGATGCGGATGAACGCGGATGGGATTGCGGGCGATCGTTCTTAAGGGCGATCGCTTTCTGATTTATCTTTTTTCTGTTCTTGGCGTTCTCTGACTGCTTTAGCTGCCACATGGGAGAGAAGGTTTGCGAGCGTTCTATCTTCTTCTTCGGCCCATTCGGACAGGGCCTGATGAACGTCTTCTGGCAGTGTAACTGTGACTCGCATACGTGAAGGCATGGGCTGGCATGGTTTTACTTCAATTGTCTTCAATCTTACACTCCAAAGCCTTTCTGCATCGCGCCGTCTTCAACTCGGGCGATCGCTCCGGGATTCATCCTTTTTCTGCTCTTGGCGCTCTCTAACAGATTTAGTCAGCAGGTACGTTGTCAAACTGCTAACGGATCTGCTTTCTTCTTCTGCCCATTCTTCCAGAGCTTTTTGAATCTCCTCTGGTAGGTATGCGGTAACTCTTCCCCGTGAAGCCATTCGTTGCACTGCAAAACATCTCAACACAGTCCATCTTACGCTGTTTTGAGTTAAGACCGATAAAAATATTTCATTTTAAGTTATTTTAAATCATTGTACGTCATTATGTGTTATAATACGACCTGTAAACAGTCAAAAGCCAGCCCCTTACTGTGGAAGGTTCCGGGCTGGCTCTGGCTCCAACATTCAATGGAGACGAATTCTATGATGACATACAAAGAACGCTTGTGTTGTTGGGCGATCGCCCGTTTGTTACCTTCTCATCAATGGATGATTGTCGCCCGCTTCCGCAGTCCTTCAGATGCAGACGGGCATTTTCAGTTTTTGCGACAAACTATACCTCACGTTAAGTTTGAGGTTGTGTTTGATTTAAGTGGAGACAGCAACCGTTTATCTGGGTTGGGCTGCCCCAGCAATTCTCTCACCAGCGGGCGATAAACTGTAATTTGGCTGCTGCTTTGAGTTGATTCAATATTGACGATCGCACTTTTTTCGATAAGTACGATCGGCCGTACCATCTTAGCCAAATCAGAATTTACACTGCGGTGGCCTCAAGACTAAAATTCTCCGAACAGGACTTGATCAACCTTGGGCTGTGGTAAAATGATCGTATCCACAACACTTTCTCGTTACTTAAAAATATGCGATCGAAACTAGAAGAAATTACGCTTCAAGACAGAAATGCTGCTGAAATGGAAATTCGCGACAAGCAGAAGCAAATTAATTACGATACGAGAGACTATCCACTCGAAATACTTGTTCAAAAATATATGGAAGGAATTAACAATGATACTAACAAGTTGTTTATTCCCAACTACCAACGCGAACTTATTTGGGATGAAGCAAGGCAATCAAAGTTTATCGAATCAGTAATTTGGGGGCTGCCAATACCTTCTATATTCGTTGTTTATATCGGTCATGATGAAAATGATGAACCACGTTTAGAGATGGTATACGGTGCACAACACATTCTTACCCTAACGAGATTTGTTAACAACGAATTAACCTTAAGTGGACTCAAAAAAATAGAGCAGTTAAATGGATTTAACTTTAGTGATTTACTCATGCCTCGCCAGAGGAACTTCAACCGAAAGACAGTTCGGACGATCCAATTAACTGAAGCTGCAAATAAGGAAGTCCGAAGAGATTTATTTAAACGGATACAATCATTTTAATTGCAATGTAAATCCATTTTACATACTGCACACAATCGGAGGCAACCCGTTTTAAAAATAAAGTAGTTGCGCGTATTGAATATTTCCGCAATTAACTGCCATGTCACACTCATGAATACTGTATTTTTAGACTTTAATACACGCGCCAAAGAGGTGAATGATTACTTCATTTTTCTGGAGAGCTTGGAAAAACAGACAACGAAGTTAGCTGTATTCGATCCTGCTGGCACATACAAAATACAAAGCCTCGATCCTGAGTTGGAAAAAACTCTAAAAGCCAATGGCTTGTTGTTATTGTATAACTGAGTTGAATCCACTATGCGAAATGCGATTGTAGCCATATTTGATGAGTTAAAAAATCAAGCAATGTCCTTCGATCAACTCAAACCAGAAATCAAAATAATTGTTCTGCAAAATCTTAAAAACCGTTCTCCTAAGAAAATTCATTTACAAATCAACCAAATATCTACAGACATCATCACAGCTACATTTGAACGCGAAGAACTATTTTCAGGGAATGTGGATGCTAGGTTGATTAAAGAAATAGCCGAAAAATACGGTTTTTCATATCAAACAGACTTTAGTAAGACCAAGAACGGGCAAAATCTTGTAGTTGTTAAAAGGAATAGAAACGACTTAGCCCACGGAGTTAAATCTTTTGAGGAGGTGGGGCGAGATAAGACGATTGATGAGCTTTTAGAGATTAAGGATGAAGTCATAGAGTATCTACGTCAAATACTGGAGAATATTAAAACTTATCTTGACAATCAAGAGTATTTGGACATCACTACAAATAATCCTTAAATTTAGACTAAGAAACCGGGTCGATCGAATACTACCAAGATGATTGATGTAATAATTGCTACTGCACGCTTGTTTTGTCAATCCCAAGCATTTCAAAAACTGGTTGACCTGTTGCGGCTGCTGTACTCGACACACCGGGAATATGCTGTATTCCCTGGTTGAGCTTTTGGTTCGGGCCGTACCAACACTATTTGTGGCATAATTATTTAAAATCGGATGGCATTAAAATCGACATAATTCTTACTTATTAAAAAAGATTTTTTGGATGATGATGCTTTCGGTGGTGATTGCGTGACGATCGCACTTTGAGACACTCCAAGTCGATCGCGCGATCGCCCGGAAGCAAGCAGCAAGTGCCTCAGATCACAAAGGCGGTCGATCGCCCTCACTGCAAAAAAACATAAAATTATGTCAAATTAAGTAAATAATTATAAAATAACTATTGGCAGATCGGCAGACAGTTATGAAAACAAAACTAAGAGCTACAGAAACCAAAAAAATGGAGATAGACTCGCAGGAGTTGAGCCCAGACCAAGAACTGATTCTCAACCAAGTAGACAATGCGATTGCTCTGTTCGACTCGTGTGACTGCTTAGTTTTGTTTAATAAAAAATTGGCCGACACTTGGGGACTGTCCCCAGAATGGCTTGCGACAAAACCCAAGTGCGAGTTGCTGTTTGCGGAAATTGTCGATCGGGGTTACTTGTCCGTTCAGCAGTGGGAACAGTTTCAGCAAGAACTGCAAACATCTGAGGATGAAAGTTTATCATTTTATTTCGAGCAATCCAATGCCGTTTGTTTGGAAGTGTTCGCCACAATTACCAACAGCGGCGGGCGGCTGTTTACCTTTCGAGACGTTACGGTATACCAAAAATCCCAAGCTAGCTTGAACGCAGAAGTCAGGAGGCTGACATTTCTGTTAGGTTTAACCGAACGCCTGCAAAACTCTCACAGTTTACAAGAAATAGGTCGGTTTGCCCTCACTTATCTGGTAGAAGCGACGAATGCTGCTTTCGGAGATGTGAAAGTGATTAGCGGCAAGGGAAATGACCGGCAAGCGGCGGCGATTTTCAACCAAGTTTCTACTCAATTTCTCGCCAGTTACGGCGAACCAGTCGCCGCCGAAATGCAAGAATTGCTTGACAAAGGCATTCCCTACGGCACTGGTTTGCTGTGGGAAGTGGTGGAAACTGGTCAACCTTTGTTTGTGGAGGATTATGCCCAACATCCCAATGCCGTACCGGAATTTCGACATCCGGGAATCGGACAACTGGGCATTTTTCCGATCGCAGCTACCGACGGCACGATTATCGGAGTGCTGACGCTGGAGTCGCGCAATGTCAAAAAACTGCAAGCCTCCCTCCACCAAGAAGTATTGGAGGCTGCTTGTCGGACTCTCGGGGCGGCGATCGAGCGGGCTCAGACACAAGAAAACCTCCGCCAAGTTAACGAACAATTAGAATATTCTTCTCAGTTGAAATCCGAGTTTTTAGCCTCAATGTCCCATGAATTGCGGACGCCTCTCAACAGCATTCTCGGGTTTTCTGACTTGCTGCTGCGACAAACAGCCGGACAGTTGACCGATAGACAAGTCAACTATGTAGAACTAATTGAAAAAAGCGGTCAGCACTTGTTGCAGCTAATCAACGATATTCTCGATCTTTCTAAAATTGAAGCGGGGAAAGTAGAACTAGATTTACAGCCGGTGCGCGTTCACGAATTAGCCACAGACTGTCTGAAAATGATTCAGCCGCGCGCAGACAAAAAACGGATTGCTTTGTCTTTAGAACTAGACTACCGCATTACTAAAGTTAGGCTCGACGAACGGCGAGTGCGACAAATTGTGATTAATTTACTTTCCAACGCCATCAAATTTACGCCGGAACAGGGACAAGTTAAACTCAGCGGGCGTCTGGCCTACGGTAGCGAAATGGAGGTCGATTACCGACCTGATTGTTCTCCGATAAATGCCAGCACTCCTTACTTTTGTTTGGAGGTGAAAGACTCGGGTATCGGCATTCCTCAAGACCGCTGGCACTTGCTATTTAAACCTTTTCAACAGGTGGATTCTTCCCTGACTAGGCGACACGATGGCACTGGTTTGGGTTTGGCTTTGACTAAGCGTTTGGCGGAATTGCACGGGGGGACTGTTTCTTTTCAATCTGTTTGCGATCGGGGCAGTTCGTTCCGCGTTTGGCTGCCTTTGACGGAGATGCGTCAAGAGTTGGGAACCTATGCCAATTGTGCCTTGGATGCCAAGTTGGTCTCTGCTTCTGCGATCGCTTTGCCCATTGGTAGCAAGCGGATTTTGGTCGTGGAAGACCAGCCTTTTAACCAAATGTTGATTTCTGAGGTGATGGAATTGGAAGGCTACGGGGTAGAGATTATAGCGGATGGGAAGGCGATGGCCGATCGAATTTTGGCCGCTTCTGCTGCGCCGGAGTTGCTGCCGGATTTGATTTTGATGGACATTCAATTGCCCGATGTTGACGGTTTTGAGTTGATGCGCCGAGTTAAGGCAGATCCTGTCTGGGAGTCGGTACCGATGATTGCGGTGACGGCGATGGCGATGACCGGCGATCGCGATCGATGTTTGGAAGCTGGCGCTTCTGGTTATTTGAGCAAGCCCCTGGATCTGAATTTAGCGATCGCTACTATTCGTTCTATTCTCGGCTAAAAATAATTATTTACAGTTCCAGCAGTGTCACTTGTTACAAGTCAAAACCAGAAACGTTAAACTTAATAGTAGATAAATATCTATAGCAGTTGCATCTGCCTTGTCTCAGAAACCCGGTAACACCGAAAAATAGCGAGTTTAATAACGAAAACTTATACGGAGCGACCAGGTTTTGAGATTCCCATAGGCAAATCCCGAACTAAATTAAATGTACCGTATTATATTCCATGTCAAACAAGTCGCCCTGCATCATGTTGGTTGATGACGAGCCAGATAATCTGACTTTACTCCAAGAGTTATTGAAACTGGAAGGATACACCACAGTATCAGCGCTATCTGGCTCAGAAGCGCTCTCCCTCGCCCGCGCATATAAACCTGATTTAATTTTACTGGATATTATGATGCCGGAGATGGACGGTTTTGATGTGTGCGATATCCTGCGGAAGGATACGGCATTGCAAACTGTACCGGTGATTTTTTTGACGGCCCTCGATGACGACACCTCTCGCCTTAGAGGGTTAGAAATGATGGCAGACGATTATTTAACCAAGCCTTTTAACAGTCGCTTGCTGCTGGCAAAAGTTGAAAATGTTTTGCAGTTGAGCCAACTGCGATCGCAAGCTGAATCTTCCCAATTCAACCAGAGGGTAAAAGAGCAAAGTCAACGGCAAATCGCCGCAGCTTGGGAGGCTACCGAATATATTTCTGAAAAATTTCAGCTTTTTGTGCCGGAGCAGCTTCTCGGACGAATTGCGCCTCAAGGGATAGAATCGATTCAGTTGGGCAATGTCACAGAAGAAGAGCTGACTATTCTATTTTGCGACATTCGCGGGTTTACGGCGATCGCAGAATCTCAAGCAGCACGCGAAACCTTTGAATGGTTGAACGCTTTTTTTACCAAAATGAACGATTGTATCACCTCCTGCAGCGGGTTTATTGACAAATACCTAGGAGATGCGATCATGGCAGTATTTGACAGGCCGAAGTCTCACGCTATGGATGCGATCGAAGCAGCAGTAGCAATGCAAGAAAGTTTGCAAGAATTTAATGCCAGCCGTCACATATACAATTTAGAATATCCAGTCAACATCGGTACAGGAATTCACACAGGTATCGGCATGATCGGCACTTTGGGTTCCGATCGCCGGATGGACTCTACAGTCATCGGCGATGTGGTAAATACAGCTTCTCGGTTAGAAAATTTAACTAAAATATACGGCTGCCAAATTATTGTTAGCGAAAATGCGATCGTTCACGCGAGAGAATTTCTAAATAAAATAAGTTTGAACTCAAACTCAAAAGAAAGTCTATTATTAAAGTGCGACTTGGAAGCAAAAACAGGGGAGACTATGATTTTAACTTCTGGCGCGACAGCAGCCGACAGCCATTCGCCCACCAACAATTATTACTATCGCTGGATCGATCGAGTAATCCCCCGCGGCAAACAGCAAGCTATTGAAATCTACGAAATCTGGCCCGCATCCAGTCCCGACTCAGAGGCAAAACAGCTTACCCAGGCTTTATTTGACAAAGGAATTAAAGGATGGCAATCCGAAAAATTTGTCGCCTCCTTGGGATACTTTCAGCAACTAATCGAACAGAATCCTGCCGATACAGTAGTCAGTTTATATATAGAGAGATGTCAAGAAAAATTAGGTCTTATACCTGCAAGTACCAGATTAGACATGAGGTAAATAGAACCAGTTCGTAGTGAGGACTTCAGTCCTCTCTTGAGAGCGAAAATAAAAGCTAAGGAATGAGAATTAAATAACTTACCATTTTTATTGTTCTTGTGGGATGGGCTCTATAGCCCGTCCAGGAGGGGCTATAGAGCCCCTCCCACAATTAGGTGTAAATTATTTAATTCGCGATCCTAAGCTAAAATAATCGCGTTCTTAGTGAAGACTTCAGTTTTCTTTCTTAGCGCAAATAACGACTAAAGTTCTGGCTGCGAACCTATACCAATTATGAAAAGTATGCTAGCATCTGTAGGGCCACAGCATTGCCGTGTCCGGCGCGAGGAGTAGGACGCAGCATAGCCGTGTCCCGACTATTTGCTTTGACTTTTAACAATTGGTATAAGATTGAAGATTGTATGTATGATGAGAAAACTCTAATTTTAGACCCTCAAACCGCCGTCAAAACCTGCTCTCTCAACTTTCCAATCAACTCATTAACCCCGCCAGCATTCAAACGGTAACTCAAAGGATGACCGATTAAATAGGCAGAACTTTCAAACAAAACATCAATTTCCACCAAACCATTTTCCCGCAAAGTTTTTCCAGTCGAAACCAAATCCACAATAGCCTCCGACATACCCGTAATCGGCCCCAACTCTACAGAACAGTAAAGCGGCACAATTTCCACCGGCAAATTCAAATTGTGAAAATATTCCCTCGCGCAGTTGACGAACTTAGAAGCAACTCTACCGTGAGGAGGCAAGTCCACCGTTCGCCGATAAGAACTAGATTCTTTCACCGCCACCGACAGCCGGCACTTGCCAAATTGTAAATCAATTAAATTGGCAACTTTCGGTTTTTTTTCCCGCAAAACATCATAACCCGCAATCCCCAAATCAGCTTGACCGTATTCCACATAAACCGGCACGTCGTGCGTTCTTACTAGCAAAGCTTTTGCAGTTCCGGTGGGGTCATAAATTTGAAGTTGTCGGTTAGAGGAATCGAGAAAAGCGCTGAAGTCTAATCCAACGGATTTAAACAGCCGAATGCTATCTCCTAACAATCCGCCTTTGGGAAGTGCAACAGTAATCATGTCAATTTTTGTGTAAATTGCTCAATTTGGGAAGGGGCGATCGCGGTACAAGCAGAAACAGCTTTTACCAAACTCAGAATAACACATAGAGTTCCTAGCGAAAAATAAATTTTGGGTATTGCTCGATCTTTTGTTTAGGTATATATTATATTTAGTCAGCTTTTATTGAGTCACATTTTTAAATGGCGGTCAGTATGGAAAACACTCAAGAGTTAGACAGTCAAGAATTTGACGGAGAATTTCACAGTGTAGACCCGGATTCCCTGAAAGTTACAGTAGATGAAATCCTCTCAGGCGGCGGTCTAGAGGCAGAGGAAATGGATTATACAGTAGCCGTACCTACCGCTAACCACCCCAGAATCCCCAGGCTCACAGGTTTCTCATCTCAGTTGAAATTAAGCGTGTTCGATGACACCTCCCGATCGCAGTTTGCCGAAAAACGCGGAACCCTGGGAGGTTGTTAATGTAAGATGCTTGCAGAGGCCATTCTGTGTCGCGCCTTTATGTATTAAACTCTAAAACTTAAAATTGAACGGGCGATCGCAAATAACTCACAGATAAACTATGACAGAATTAACACTTGTTATTGGCAACAAAAATTATTCCTCTTGGTCGCTGCGCGCTTGGCTGGTGATGAAACAAGCTGGACTAAAGTTTACCGAAGTGAGAATCCCTCTAGACGGGCCGACAACCCACGCGGAAATTCGGCGCTATTCTCCCTCGGGAAAAGTGCCTGTTTTAATCGACGGCGACCTGAAAGTGTGGGAATCTTTAGCAATTTGCGAGTACGTCGCCGATCGCTACGCCGATGATTTGTGGCCGGCGGATATAGCTGTGAGGGCGATCGCCCGTTCCATCTGCGCCGAAATGCACGCGGGGTTCCAAAATTTGCGCGAAAATATGCCGATGGACTGCCGCAACCGCTATCCGGGAGAAGGAATGACTCCTGGTGTCCAAGCAGAGATCGATCGCATCTTTGCCATTTGGCGCCAATGCCGCCAAAAATTCGGAACAGGCGGCGATATGCTGTTCGGAAAATTCACAGTTGTTGACGCGATGTTTGCCCCCGTAGTCATGCGTTTTGTTACCTACGAAGTCAAATTAAATGCCGAACTAAAAGCTTATGCTGAGGCGATTTTAGCACTGCCTGCAATCCAGGAATGGTTGGCTGCCGCTTACACCGAAACGGAAAGTATTCCACAGATAAAAATGTAGCAAGATTCAGTTTACTTAAGCTAAAATCTTAAATTTTAAATCAGGATGCGAATTCTTTTAGTTGATGATGAAGTTGAGTTGACTGACCCTTTGAGTCGAGTTTTAACCCGCGAAGGTTATACAGTTGATGTGGCATTTAACGGAGCAACAGGCAGGAATTTAGCAATCCAGAGAAGTTACGATTTGCTAATTTTAGATTGGATGCTGCCCAAACAAACCGGACTAGCAATTTGTCAAGAATTGCGATCGCAAGGACGGAATACACCAGTGCTCTTTCTCACCGCCAAAGATACCCTAGACGATCGCGTACAAGGACTCGACGCAGGCGCAGACGACTATTTAGTCAAGCCTTTTGAACTGCGAGAACTCCTAGCCAGAGTCCGTGCACTGCTGCGCCGGCCTCCCACTTTTGACCCCGAAGTGGCTGTCGGGCGGCTACAAGTTGCAGACTTACAGCTAGACTACGACAATCAAATAGCCTATCGGGGCGATCGGACAATTGACCTATCAGAAAAAGAATGCCAGTTATTAGAATACTTAATGCGCCATCCCGGTCAACTGCTAACACACGAACAAATCCACCAATATTTGTGGAGTGAAACAGAAAAACCCAGCAGCAACGTATTAGCCGCTCAAATTCGCCTGCTGCGACGTAAAATAGAAGCCCCAGGCGAATCCACCCTAATTAACACAGTCTACGGTAGAGGCTATCGCTTTGGAGAAGCAAATTAATAATAATTTCCCAAAAATCTCGTAGATGCAGGCGGCGGTTGAAACTCCGCAAGAATCAAACTATCCTCCGCCTCCGCAGACACAAGAAAACAACCTAAATTTAACCGTCAGTCTTCAACCCGTTCCCGTCGGGTGCAAGTCTCGCGTAGAAGCCGTTTCAACCGCCCCCTGTTCTTGACAAATCAAAGTAATTACTGACACCTCCGGCCGACAAAATAGCCTCCCTGGCGCATAAGTTCCCAAACCGCGATTCACGTACAGCAAATTACTCCCAACCCGATGCAAACCGCTAGCCCATTCCCAGTGACTAACTACTCTATCGCAAGCCGACAGAAGAGGAATCCACTTTCGGATTGGTTGAGGAATTAAATAGCCAATTTTTCTCACCCAAGCATACAAAGGCCCGATACCGGGAATCACAATTTGACCGCCGTGAGTGTGCCCGGAAAACTGCAAATCAATCCGCCACTTTTGCAGTTTTTCAGCAGTATCAGGATTGTGAGACAATACAATCCGAGAAATCCCCGGATTTATTGATGTCATTACAGGTTCAGGCTTAAAATCGCCAGACCAAAAATCCGCCAACCCAACTAAAGCCAAATCAGACCCCAAAGGATAAATCGCTTCATTGTATAAAACCCGAATACCTGCGTTACTCAAAGCATTAGCAACCTCAATTTTTGCCCCCGGCCAATAGTGGTCATGATTCCCCAAAACCGCGTAAATTCCCATCCGACTTTGCAAGTTTTTCAATCGCTGCGCTAACTCGTGAATCGGTGCAGGATCGTAGGTAATAAAATCCCCCGTTAAAAAAATTAGGTCTGGTTCGGCTTCATTAGCCGCCGCAATCGCCTCTTCTAGCAACCATTCCGACAGCCGCACCCCGTCATAGTGAAAATCAGTAAGCTGTACAATTTTAGTACCCGATAGATTTGCTGGAAAATTGGCGATCGGTATTGTTAAACAGTCTACCTGCAGTTTCCCAGTGAATAACCTGTGCATAAATCTAACGTTTATTGACAGAGCGCAACCTCTAGTTTAGCAAATAAACACGCCAGAGTGCAAAACTAGATATTCTTCCCTCTTTGTTCAGCCATCTGACTAATAACTGGTCACTAATAACTAATGATTAATAACTGCACATCAATAACAAATAATATCATGCCTTGTCAATTATTCATAATAAGATTGGTTGGTAGTGAGGACTTTAATCCTTATAACCTGAAGACTAAAGACCTCACTACAAACATTTTTTATTACGACTAATTTACCGGACACGATCTGAGGCGTAGCAATAAGGTGAGCGGGATAAAAAAACATACATAATGGCGGTTATCCATCCAGTAACTGACTAATAACTAGTGACTACTAACTACTAAGAGGGCGGACACTCTTGGCACCGCCCCTACCAACTAACTAATAACTAATAACTAATAACTAATAACTAATAACTAATAACTAATAACTTTATTTACCATAAATTACCTCAAAAGTTTCCACAGATTTTTTTTTACCTTTAACTATCACACAGCCAATTTTCCTAAATTCAAACATATCTTTAGTAGCACTGTAAACCCTATCGCTAACCAAAATTTGTCCTCCCTGGGCCATAGACTGCAACCTAGATGCAATATTCACCTCATCCCCAATTGCAGTATAGTCCATGTGCTGTGGCGAACCAATATTACCAACAACTACCTCCCCCGAACTAATGCCAATACCTGTCAGAAAATTATCCGCAATCCAACCAACCGACATTCCCCTAATTCGGCGCTGCATATCGATCGCAGTTTCGATCGCCTTTTTTTCGCGATCGGCCACCTCCGAAGGCGCCCCAAACATTGCCACAATCATATCTCCCACAAACTTATTCACAGTACCTTCATGACTAAAAATCACCTCTACCATCTCAGTGAAATACTCATTTAAATACATCACTATTTTTTCCGCCGGCAGCTTTTCACACTTAGTAGTGAAATTCCTAATATCCGAAAAAAGCACCGTTAAATTGCGCTTAGTCGGATTCAGATAAATATCTTCTTTCGCATCAATAACTGCCCTAACTGTTTCCACAGATTACAACCGTTTTCCACAGCTTAGGCAAACTTCAGCGGATACTTTTAAGATAGCAGTATGGCCGCCCCGTAAAAGTGTATCGACTTCTTTGATAACTATTTCACCGCCGCAAATCGGGCATTTTTCTACAGATAGTATTGTAAATTTATCCTATGCAAATACTGCTGCTACGGCTTTAGGCAATGCGATCGGCACGAAATATGCGACTGGATACAAATAATCTTCGCCGGATTCATCAATAACTCGGATTAATTGATGTTCCGCAGTGCGATGATCCGGTATGATTCGATAAATTTTTCGCACTTCCAAGGATGCTTGATAGTCTTGATTGTTAATGCAAACTACAAATCTGGTTTCTAAGTTAAACTTCAACATATTTGCATAAAGTCCTGGCTTCAGGAATAGACGAACCAGATTGACGCAACTCTTCTAAATGAAAAACTATCGCTGCTTTAATTTGCTGTTCGACTTCCTCGATAGTTGTACCTGTTGCTACGCATCCGGGTAAATCTGGAACATAAGCAGAATAATTGCTTTCTGATTTCTGGATGGCAATTGCATAACGTATAATTCTGCTTTGACTATCTGCTTTTGCGTTTGCCAACACCATAGATCCTTCTGGCGTCAATTCCCATCTGTCGCGAGGCGAATTTGTTTCTACATATCGTTTAACAAAGCCCTCAGCAGCGAGTTTTTTTAAGACAACCATCATGTCAGGTTCTCGCGGTACATCTCGACGGGAAAGTGCATTCGCGAGTTCGTACCAACTCCACTTTCCTTGACCTTTAGCTACTAATTCCAGCAGCACTAATTCAAGCTGGGTTAATTGAGTTAGGTTTTTCATCAAAATTCCTCTACCCTCGGATGAAATAAAACGCCGAATCCTTCTTTTAACTTATAATCTTCAAAAACTGAATAATTTTTTAAGGATATGCGGGGAAAAGTAAAATATTTTGAAGATTTAACTAACCTAACATTTGATTGACTTTGATTGACTATTCATCAACAGTCATATTCTAAAACAAAATAGGTTGAATTCGCCTCAAAACTTCCTCAATTATATCTGATCGACATTCACTAAGAAAACTTGCCTGCCTTGCGCGGTAATCTAAAGAACGGAGTTGATCCGTCATAATTACACCTGTTATCGCTTCACCTTCTGGAATGGGAACATAAAACGGATTTTTGCGTTGTGTGTTGCTAATGGGACAGACGAACACAAACCCCATTTTTCGGTTAAATTTAGTTTGACTCACCACCAGTGCAGGCCTAGTCCCCATTTGTTCGTGTCCTGCTTGAGGGTCAAAATTGAGGCGAATAAAATGACCTCGTTCGGGGATATAGTTTACCAAACTTCCTCTCCTTCTGGTTTTCCCCAAGAGACTTCTTCGCTAGATTCTATTTCGCCTGCCAATAATTCATCTAGGGTATACTTTGATATTTTATTATTTACAGGCTCTATGACCAGTTTCCCATTTTCTATGCTGCAAATTACTGAATCTTCGGCTTTAAGGTTGAGAAACTTTACTATGTAGTCTGGTATTGGCAAAGCCAAGGAATTACCTAATTTGCTGATGTGTATTTTAGCTGTCATACATTTGCGATGTTAACACTCAGGTTGATTTATTGTAACACAATATGATTTACTTAAAAAAGTAATTACTCGATCGCGAACCTCAGCTAATTGAGAACTGAGCAAAGTCTCGGCGATTGCTTTCCCGTAGCGCAATGACACGCTTAGCTAAGTGAATCGTCTTAAGATATAATAGAGTTTGAACACAACACCAATCATTGTCCTATGAAAACCATAGACAAAAGTCAATTAACCGCTCAATTACTAGAAGTTTTGCGAGTTGTCGAGATTGAAGGCGAAGAAATTTTAGTGATGGATGGGACTAAACCAGTTGTGAGAATTTCTCAGTATGAAAAGTCTCTTTCAACTGAAGAATTATTTAAGGATATGCGGGGGAAAGTAAAATATTTTGAAGATTTAACTAGGCCAACATTTGTTTAGTCAAGTAGTTTGTAAGGTGCGTCGCTATGAGATTGTCGATTTTTGTTGAGGATTTTTCGAGGCGACACACCCTACGACTTGACCTGAGAAAGAAGAGCCCACAAATCGTCGTGGCTAACACCATATCTTAGAAAGTCGTCCCAAATAACCGCTAAAGACGTTACCGAGAAAACAAAAATCACTGCGACATAAACCCATCCCAATAACGCCGATAGAGGGGGGAAAATCAGAGAAGAATTCCACTGAAACCACGCAAACCACACAAAGAACACTATCCAACCAGACATAGATACTCGAACCCAAAACGAACTATTAATCTTAACTGCGGGGAGGTGTCCTGATGGTGATTTGATGTTGAATTTGAAATCATCACGATAAAATAACCAACTTTTTTTCACGCGCCAACCTACCCGATCGCCAAAAGCTTCCCAAATTTCCCGATCGTATTCTCTGGTTCCCCCCAGACTTTCATAGATGCGTTTCTGCACCGAATAGCCGAAACGTCCGTTACTGTATTTTACCCAAAGTTGGTCAATAGTTCGTAAGTCTTCACAGGGGAATCGATAGATATCTGGAATTCTGAACCACCTCTCCTCTGTTCTGCCTGCTGCTTCCAGCATCTTATTCTTCGTTTCGTGATCCGCCTCTTGCCATTCTCCGCTAGCCAACAGCCGATCGAGTTTACCATAATCGACTCCTTTTGCGGAAATCAAATTTATAGGTTGTGGAAGCATAGCCAACCATTTTTGAACCGACTGAGGGCGCTTTGTCGCATCCATTTCCATCCCTTTGATAATTGCCCGATTCACCCCATCGCTAATATTAGGATTCATCTGAAACGGCGGCTTTAAAGGATGATTTAAAGCCCTCAAGAATGCAGCAGTTGGTGGTATACTCGTTAGCAGATAGTATAGCGTTGCCGCCAGAGCATAAACATCTGTGTACTCAGCAAATCTGCCAATTTCCCCGTACTGTTCGGGAGGCGCAAAACCATGTGTTAGCCCCAAAGTCATTTGTTGAGTGCGATCGGGAATAAAACCCCGCGCCAAACCAAAGTCAATCAAAACTGCATCTTGATTGTCTCGCACCATAATATTTTGTGGCTTGATATCCCGATGTAGCAAACCTTTTTCGTGAACTACTATTACGGCTTCTCCTGCTTTGCGGATGTAGTTTAAAGCTTCGGTTTCTGACAGAATCCCGCGCTTTTCCACCCATTTCCACAAATCTTCTCCTGCCACATATTCCATCGCAATGCAAGGCAAATTACCATGATCGAAATAGTTGTCTATTTGCACAATATTGGGATGCCTGCACACAGATAGCTTTACCGCCTCATCGCGGAATCTGTCCCGATACCGGGCAAAATCTGGATCGCTCAATAATTCATCTTTCAGCGTTTTGATCACAACCCGCTGCCTGTTTTGCGCCTTCTGTGCTAGGTACGTGACCCCAAAGCCACCCTCACCTAACTTGTCTTCAATGATATACCGATCGCCATTTAACCGCTGCCCCGGTGTCCAAACCATTCTCCTCACCGCCAACCAATATCAAGGTTTATCTCAGCCTAGCCCTTATCTTAACTGTATTTTGTAGGTTGGGTTTAGTTCCACCGGCTCAACTTCAGTTCGCCTTCCCGGTGATGGTTGGCTTTTAGTTCGATCGCCCTTTTCCTACATAATTCGATCGACAAATTCGCAGCAATCTCATTAAGAATCCTAAATCCCAAAACCTCTTTGCCCAAAGAGGTCATTTCTGTGGCAACCTAAAAAACAGCAGACACAATTTTATAGACCTTCGTAACAAAACTCTACCAATCAACTATGCAAACTCTCCCCAATCCAACTAAAACCCCAAACCCTCAGCCGATTTTCGACACCAGCATCAAACGCCGCAAAACCCGTCCCGTCAAAGTCGGCAGCATCACCATCGGCGGCGGCAACCCAGTCGTCGTACAATCAATGATTAACGAAGACACCCTCGACATCGACGGATCGGTGGCAGGAATTCGGCGCTTGCACGAGATTGGCTGCGAAATCGTCCGCGTTACCGTGCCCAGCATGGCCCACGCCAAAGCATTGGCTGAAATTAAGCAAAAATTGCACGAAACCTACCAAGCTGTGCCCCTGGTTGCTGATGTCCACCACAACGGGATGAAAATTGCCCTGGAAGTGGCAAAACACGTAGACAAAGTGAGAATCAATCCCGGACTTTACGTGTTCGAGAAGCCGAAAGCCGACAGAAGCGAATACACTGACGCCGAATTCGCGGAAATTGGCGAAAAAATCCGCGAAACCCTGGAACCTCTGGTGATTTCCCTGCGAGATCAAGGTAAAGCTTTGCGAATCGGGGTCAATCACGGTTCCCTCGCCGAACGGATGCTGTTTACCTACGGCGACACGCCCGAAGGCATGGTAGAATCGGCCCTGGAATTTATTAGAATTTGCGAATCTCTCGACTTCCGCAACATCGTGATTTCACTGAAAGCCTCCCGCGCGCCGGTGATGGTTGCTGCTTACCGCTTGATGGCGTACCGGATGGACGAACTGGGCATGGATTACCCGCTGCATTTGGGTGTCACCGAAGCTGGCGATGGCGAATACGGCCGCATTAAATCCACGGCTGGTATCGCCCCGCTGTTGGCTGACGGTATCGGCGACACGATTCGAGTCTCGCTGACAGAGGCCCCTGAAAAGGAGATTCCTGTCTGCTACAGCATTCTGCAAGCCTTGGGGTTGCGGAAAACGATGGTTGAGTATGTCGCTTGTCCTTCCTGCGGCCGCACTTTGTTTAATTTAGAGGAAGTGCTGCACAAAGTGAGAGAGGCGACGCAGCATCTGACGGGTTTGGATATTGCTGTAATGGGCTGTATTGTCAACGGGCCGGGGGAAATGGCGGATGCTGATTACGGTTATGTCGGGAAGCAACCGGGTTATATTTCTTTGTACCGCGGTAGGGATGAAATTAAGAAGGTTCCTGAGTCTGAAGGTGTGGCAGAATTGATTGATTTGATTAAGTCGGACGATCGCTGGGTTGAACCTTAATTGCTCTCGTTAGCGCAGCCCGCCCCTACGGGGGCTACGGCAACGGAGAGGATCGCTCCTAATGCCTGTTGTTAAACCCGGAGATCCCCCCTAACCCCCCTTAGTAAGGGGGGGGACAAGAGCGCTCAAAGTCCTTGTTAAGGGGGGACAATAACGCTCAAAGTCTCCCTTCTTAAGGGGGATTTAGGGGGATCGAGACTTTGATACAAACGAGAGAGATAGAGGGTTTCAGTCTGAAGTTGACACCGCAGAACTCGGCAAAGTTGAATAAATATGTATCCAAAATCCGACCAAGCTTTGCCTGTGTTAGATTGAGCGTAATTATTCTGAAGTCTTTTCCTCCGGCGCGTCACACAAATGGTTATAACAAAACGAGGCCTTGTTCTAAGTGCAGCAGCAGTTGTACTCACTGCTGTAACTTTTGTCAACACTGGTTGCAGTTCTAAATCTCTGGCTTCTTTTCGGGGAAGTCCTAAAGAATTGGTTGATGAAGTTTGGCAGATAATTGACAAAAGTTATGTTGATGGCACGTTTAACCAGGTTGACTGGAAAGCGGTGCGGAATGATTATTTGAACCGAACTTATACCAGCGATGAGGAAGCTTATAAGGCGATTCGAGAAATGCTGAAGAAGTTGGATGATCCTTACACGCGGTTTATGGATCCTCAAGAGTTCAAGAATATGCAGGTGGAAACTTCTGGGGAACTGACAGGAGTTGGGATTCAGTTGACTCAAGATGAGGAAACTAAAAAGTTGGTGGTGATTTCGCCGATCGAGGATACGCCTGCTTTTACCGCTGGTATTCTGGCAAAAGATATCATTACCAAGATTGACGGCAAAAGTACAGAAGGGATGGATACGAATCAAGCGGTGAATTTGATTCGGGGTAAGGTGAATACGGAGGTGACTCTGACTATTTTGCGGGATAAAAAGGAAATAGATTTTAAGCTCAAACGCGCTAAAATTGAAATTCATCCCGTGCGGCATTCGGTGCAGAAAAGCCCGATCGGCGACATCGGCTATATTCGCTTAAATCAGTTCAGTGCGAATGCTGCATCGGAAATGCGATCGGCAATTAAGGATTTGGAACAGAAAAAGGTGACAGGCTATATCCTAGACTTGCGTTCCAATCCAGGCGGGTTGCTGTACGGAAGTATTGAAATTGCTCGGATGTGGCTCAAAGAAGGTACGATCGTCTCGACGGTCGATCGAGTCGGTGAAGCCGATCGACAAACTGCAAACAAAGCAGAGATTACTGACAAATCCTTAGTTGTACTCGTAGACGGCGGTTCAGCCAGTGCTAGCGAGATTCTATCCGGTGCTTTGCAAGACAACAAACGCGCGGTTTTGGTGGGCACAAAGACGTTTGGTAAGGGTTTGGTGCAGTCGGTACGCGGCGTGGGAAATGGTTCGGGTTTGGCGGTGACAATTGCCAAGTATTTTACTCCCAACGGCACTGATATCAATCACATGGGAATTAAACCGGATGTTGTGATTGAACTCACCGATACTCAAAAACAGGAATTGAGGCGCGATCGCGATAAAATTGCTACGAAAGCAGATCCGCAGTACGCGAAAGCTTTGGAAGTTTTGACAAAGGAAGTTACTGGCAAAACAGGGAACGACAAAGCTGAGTTGAAACCAAGTTCTGCGCCGCCTAAACCGAGTGCAGCACCTTCTAAATCTAAGTAGAAAACCTCTGCAACTTTTGATGTAAAAAAAGCATTCGAGGGAATATCTACGGCTCAAAGCCAAGATTTTTCAACTCGAATGCTTCGCTATTTTTGGCAATCCGTCATGGCGAGTCATCTCAAATCCGGTCAACAGTCAACCAGAATAAATCTAATTCATCTGCGTTAATCTGTGTTGATCTGCCTGTATCTGCAGAAAAAAAAAGAGAATTTTGCAACCGCAGATGACAGTGTAGTCAGTAGTCAACAGTCAACAGTCAACCACCTAATTGCGGTTGACATTTGCCGGCGCGAATTAATCCGATGCGGCGGGCGATCGCATCTTCAGCAGAATCGTAAGGGCCCCACTGTTCTATAATAGTGGGGCTTTGCTGTGCGATTTGGGCGATGGGCAAAATCTCGCAATTACCAGCAGGACGTTTGACAATATAAAATTTATCTGATTCTGTCATAGCTAAATTCATCAAGTAAAAGTTCGATACTAACTAATATAAGAGGGCGGTTGAAACCGCGTCTGTACAACAATACGGTTAACTTAACGCTTTTTGACCAATTCCATCTCACAATTTTATAGGCAGTACAGGCATTTTTTGCAAGTCAGATTGTTCTAGAGTCAACTGTATTGGTCTATACAAGCGATGTCCGTGCCAAGCGGACTAAAGACAATAACCGTCTAATCTTCAACCCGCAGGCGACTGCGTGAGTGTCTGTGTAGATGTGGTTTCAACCGCCGTCTAATCTTCAGAATTAAGATAAGAATTAAAAAAAACTAACACTTTCGGAAGATGCCAGAAATTTTATCTATGATAAAAATATAGACATTTGTCTAAACTGTGCATTATATCAATTCTGGTTGTATCGGAATGATTTAACCGCAGAGAACGCAGAGGACGCAGAGGGAGAGAAGAGAGAGATGAATAATTCCGATGGTAACGGAATTGATATTAAACTCTTTCTGTTCTCACCAAAATATTCTAATCAATACCGAAAAAAACCATGCAATTTGTTCCCAAAACAATCTCCGAAAATCAATCAGAAATCATCCCAGTTAAAGAATCCCCGCCGCCAGAACTTGTTACTTTCGATGTCAGCGGGATGAAATGTGCCGGCTGCGCTAAAGCAGTTGAACGCCAACTCATGCAGCATTCAGGTGTAATTTCAGCTTGCGTTAACTTAGCCGTAGAAGTCGCAACGGTTGAGTGCCAACCGGGGGCTGTCGATGCAGAAGCTTTAGCAAAAAAGTTGACTGATAACGGATTTCCTTCTGTGTCTCGCTTAGGTGGAAATCAGCAGGAAGCGGCAGCGGCAACAATTGAACGGCGGCGGCAAGAAATTCGACAGCAAATCAATCAATTGTCGATCGCCCTAATCCTAATTATTCTATCCGGTTTAGGTCACATACTCGGCACAAAAGCCCCAATTCTCAGCAATATTTGGTTTCACTGGGGACTCGCCACCCTCGCATTGCTGCTACCTGGCCGCCCGATTATCCTTGACGGCTGCCGCAGTTTGTGGCGAAACGCACCCAACATGAATACTTTAGTAGCTTTAGGCGCTGTCACCGCTTACACAGCTAGCAACGCGGCGCTGCTGTTTCCACGCATGGGATGGGAGTGCTTTTTTGACGAACCAGTGATGCTGCTGGGCTTTATCTTGTTGGGGAAAACTCTCGAACAGCAAGCCAGACGGCGCGCTGCATCAGCTTTGCAAGCTTTAATCGGCCTGCAACCGGCCACAGCCCGCTTAGTTGATTTTAAACTGCCGATTTTAGATTCGGACTCTCAAGAATTGCCTGCAAACTCGACATCTGCGGTCTACAATCCACAATACATTGAAATTCCAGCCGATCGCGTCCGAGTCGGAGAATGGCTGCAAGTTTTACCAGGGGAAAAAATTCCCGTAGACGGCGAAGTCTGCGAAGGCAAAACAACAGTAGACGAATCGATGTTGACTGGCGAATCGATGCCTGTTTTGAAACAACCAGGAGATACAGTCGCAGCCGGAACTATCAACAAATCCGGCGCAATTGTGATGCGCGCAACTCGCACCGGTCAAGAAACAACAGTAGCTCAAATGGTGGCTTTGGTGCAAGCTGCCCAAACTCGCAAAGCGCCGATTCAAAATTTAGCTGATACTGTCGCTGGATATTTTGTATATGGGGTAATGGCGATATCGGTTTTAACTTTCCTATTTTGGTATTTTGCCGGAACTCATCTTTGGCCTTCTGTGCTTTTAGGACACGGGGTGATGGAGATGGGACACGGCGCAATGAATATGGGAAGTCAATTACCCATGATTCATTATCCATCTTCTTTGTTGTTAAGTTTGAAATTGGCGATCGCAGTTTTAGTTATTGCTTGTCCTTGCGCTTTGGGACTCGCTACCCCAACTGCAATTTTAGTCGGTTCTGGTATCGGGGCGGAGCGCGGACTTTTAATTCGCGGTGGCGATGTTTTAGAACGGGTACATCAATTAGATACAGTTGTTTTTGACAAGACTGGCACTCTGACAACTGGCAATCTTACACTCACTGATTATTTGCCGATTTTCGATTTTGGCAACAGGCAAGATGTTTGTTCCACAATTTCTACAATTGATGGTGTTTCTGGTAACAGGCAAGATGCCTGTTCCACAATTGACTCTATTTCCACAATTGATGGTGTTTCTGACAACAGGCAAGATGCCTGTTCCACAATTGACTCAAAACTGCTGCAAATTGCCGCGGCGGTGGAAAGGGGCTCTTGTCATCCCATCGCCGCAGCAATTTTGCGGGAATCTCAACAGCAAGGTTTGCCGCTGCTGGCTGCTGAGGATTTCTACACCGAACCGGGATTGGGGGTTTCTGCTTTAGTGGAGGGGCGACGGGTGTTCGCGGGGAATGCCGAGTGGATGAGCCAGCATGGTGTCGCTGTGGCTGCGGAACTTTTGGGGTCTTGCCAAGACAAAACGGCGGTTTACGTGGCTTCTGGGGGCGTTTTGCTGGGGGTAATCGGGCTAAAAGATACTCTGAGACCGGATGCTAAGGCGGCGGTCGATCGCCTGCGGGGCATGGGAT
>NZ_JADEWV010000382.1 GCF_015207455.1 Microcoleus sp. LEGE 07076 | reverse complement strand
GATAAAAAACTGAGTTCCTTCTTGAATTACCAAAGTATTTGTCA
Organism: Microcoleus sp. LEGE 07076; assembly: GCF_015207455.1. Lineage (GTDB taxonomy): Bacteria > Cyanobacteriota > Cyanobacteriia > Cyanobacteriales > Microcoleaceae > Microcoleus. The sequence goes on along the minus strand of NZ_JADEWV010000382.1, from coordinate 3,076 downwards.
TAGGAGTAGGTAGTGATTTAGTTGTAGATTTTGGTAGTGGATTGGAATTTTAGAAACCGGGTTTTTTACGAAAATTATTCGTTACAGCCCGCAGATGCGATAAAAACCCGGTTATGAAGGCGGAGTGGGTAAATCCTAACTAAGGACTTTGAAAGAGGAAGCGAATTTTGGCGATCGCAATTTCATCTCCGCTATCCAAAATCTCAGGCATAGTTATCCTAGCCCCGAATTTAGACTGACCAGCCCGTTTAATGAAAACACTATTAGTTGAGCCAAGATCCTTAATTTTCCAAGCTCCTCCTTCCTGATAAATTTCTGCGTGCTGGCGAGAAATAGTTTCGTCTCCCGGAAATCCTTCCAAGTCAATATCTACAGGCCCCGTATCTGAATCAAATTTGCCGATAATTGCATTGCTTCCATCTAGCAAAAATTCGCTTGTAGGCACACTAGATTGTTTGGAAATCAGCCTCGCAGTTCCAGTGGAAGGTGTGAAAGTAGGGGGAGTCGGTACAGGAGGAAATGTAGGTGGCGGAGTAGGCGTAAAAGTGCTGTTATTTGAATCTGGAGAAGATGCAGTTTGCTCTGTGGGAAAAGCTATAGTAGGGGCCGAAGTTGACCATACAGGTGCGCTGACAGGTGCGCTGACAGGTGTGCTGGCTGCTCCTAGTTCATAGCCGCAAGCCTCGCAAAATTCTGCATCAGTGGCATTGTCATAACTACAGGCGGGGCAAGTAACTGTCATAGTTTTAGTTCCTTTGTTTGTAAGCGTGATGTGGGAATTTATAAGTGTTAATTCGACTAGCCGGTTCCTGAGCGTAGTCGAAGGATAGGGTTTCGACTTCGCTCAACCAACAGGATAGGGTTTCGACTTTGCTCAACCAACTGGGTAAGTCCTGTCTAGGTTCCTGATAGATTCCGAATTTGTTCTTCAGAAAGTTCGTCATTGATATCTCCGCCCATTTTGACGGTTTTACCTTTGGAACCCATTTTGACGGTTTTGCGAGTTCCGTCGGAAAGTCTGCGGGTTTTTCGCAACTCGTCTTGAGCTTGATTGAGAGATTGAGTCATGGCATCATTGCCAATTCTTACAGTCATTCGACGGGCAGTTTCTAGCAATTCTTGCGCTTTCTGAGGATTGCTTTCAGCAATGCGAGTAGCATCACCAACAAGTTGGGAAATATTGCACTGTTGTACATAACCCATGACTTCTTGATCCACTTGGGCTGCTACTTGTCCGGCGACAAATTGTACGAGTAGATTTGCAGGGGGCAATTCACCGCGTCGGTTTTGTCCTGGGACATCGTAGGTTAGGCCTAGTTGGGCAATTCTGACGCGGGAGGCGGCGCGACTTTCCATGCTGAATTCTAAGATGAAAACGGTTTCGTCGTTCCCTACAGCATTGCCAATGGGATAGGGGTCTTGAGTAAGGGAAAATTCGGCTTGAGAGGGATAGGCGCGGACGATACGAGTCAGTTTTACTCCTTTTACTGTTTTCACAGTTAAGGCTAAGTTGGTGATGACTTCTTGTTGCGCTTGGGTGAATTCTTGAATGATTGTATCGGGCAGTTTGCTAATGGAAACTGCTGCACCGCCTGGGTTTTCTTCCGCGACAATGTGAAGCGGAATTCCGCCAGTGGTGTCGCTGAGATAGGTGAGTAAGTTTTCGTTAAATTCTCCAACTCCTAATGCGGTAATGGGGGTATTATTAGAGGCGAATTCGCTGGCGATCGCCCTGCATACATCTTCATCAAAGGTTTGACCGTCGGTGAATAGCAACGTGCGCCGGATGGTCATGTTTTGCCCTGAGAGCAAGCTTAATGCGCCCCGCAAACCCGCTCCCATGCGCGTACCGCCAGAAAACTCCCGGAGTTGTTCGATCGCACTTTCTAACTGACTGGTTTGAGTAGCTGGAGTGAGTTGAATCAAAGTAGCCGCCGAGTCATCAAACTTGACAATGGCTATGCGATCGCTCGCACTAAGTTTCCCAGAATGAATCAGTTTTTTTAGGGACTCAATCACAATATCTATCTTGGTTTCCCCTCCGGTGACTCCCATATACTCTTGACCATCCACCATAAAGGTATTGCCAGTGGGTACGACATCACCGACGACAACTTCACGCATGGAACCACTGGTGTCAATTAGAAAAACAAAGGTTGTGGGCGGGCGCGTATTTGCTACTTCTTTTTTCGGCCGCAGCTTCAACATTACAAATAGTTTTTGTTCTGAAGAATCGGCTGGTAAGAATTCGCGGTGGGGTGCGATTTGGACGTTTAGCATTGTGTTTGCCTTGGGTAAATTATCTCACAGAATTGGAAATTTTTGCTGTTTTTTTCTGATTTTTTGCACTTTGGCGATCGAGCTGTGTCTAGCCTCCGATCCCCCCTAGCCCCCCTTAAAAAGGGGGGGACAAGAAGTTGCTCAAAGTCCCCCTTCTTAAGGGGGATTTAGGGGGATCTCCGGGGAATTAACAGTGTTAACTGAACCGTATTGTTCGATCGCGGTGCAAGATGTATCAGCAAAAATTCAGCGGTGGTAGCATTCCCCAACAGGGCGCTATCTCAGATAAATCTGGATAGATAGGGGTCGGCATCTCTTGATTGCCCGCTTCCTGCAATTGGTTAATTTTTTCAGCTATCAGCGGGGGCAAATCAAGAGTAATGGGACAGCTTCGATATCCTTCTTTGATGTCTTCTATCCAAGATTTTATCATCTGATTAAGATGACTGTCGCTAATTTTACATGAACTTTGGTTTTGCAAGTTTGTTCGCATACTTTCTCTGATTTCCGAGGTAAATATTTTGTCTGGGTTGTTTTCTTGATAGGAAGTTAGGCTGAGGGTGTATTGATACTCCTCGTTAGGGTTCTGGGAGCCTTTTAGTTTGAGAGAAATTGTGTATTTGATCATGTTTTATTTCATTGAGTTACCTACAAACGAAATACGACAAACTGTATCTATCCCTTTTGCTCCATTCAGAATTTAATTTTACAAAAACTTCGATGTATGGCTCTATATCTTTGGAGTTCCTTACATAGCGGCTAACCTTACCGGAAATTGCCACTATATCTGGTAAAC
>NZ_JADEWV010000381.1 GCF_015207455.1 Microcoleus sp. LEGE 07076 | reverse complement strand
ATCTAACTTCAGCCACTCAAAAATCATTTGGGAGTAGTCACTAGAATGACACATAGAATGACAAACATAATCGATCGATTTTCCACTTATTATCAAGTCAATCCCCATCCTCGCCCAGTGCAGGATTATCGCCTAAGACAACATTTAATACGCTTGCTGCAACAGCATCCACAGCTACATGATGAAACAGTTTTGCTGAGATATTTCTGCAACCAAGCTGCTCAAAGTAACTCAGATTTCTTAGCACTCAGCTATCTGCTGGCTTATGTGGATATGGCTTGCTACTTAGCGGCGAAATCTACTTACGATGCCTTCCAGACACCGGAACAGGCTTTGGAAGACTATTTGCAAATTGCCAGACGTTACATGGCTCACCGAGCGGTAGAATTGTGCACTAAGTTCGATCGCACCCAAAGCCAAATCGAAACCTATCTCAGTCGTCCTCTGCGCGACGCTATTATGAGCGAAGTACGTAAAAATGAACCAACACAAAGGCAAAGTGACTGGGGGCTGCTACGGAGCACCCCGAAAAAAGGTCTGAAAACTGCTTTACAGAATTTCGCAATTCGAGATCCTCAATTATCCTGTTGCTTCCTAACTTGGCAAGCTTTTTTAGAAGTTTATGCCCCAGTTAAAGCAGGGAGAAATCAGCGATTACCGGAGCCAAGGGCGGAACAATGGCAGGCGATCGCCCAATTTTGCACCGAACAACGATTACCGAATTCCGCAACGCAATTCACAGTGCAGGAAGTCAAAGCATTGTTGCAAATCTGTGTTGATGCGCTGCGGGCATCTACTCACATTAAATTTCATGCCCTGGATGCAGAAAACCCGGAGTTAGAATTAGAAACGGCTGAGCAATCCGAGCAGCAAGCATCGAACAGACAGCAAGACACGGAGCAATGCGATCGCCTGCAACAGATGACAACTGAATTAGCAAGTGCGATCGCCTGCCTCTCTCCTGATGCAAAAAAAATGTTAATCTTGGAGCATGGCTTCACCGGATTTAACCAAAATTACATCGGTAAAGAGTTTGGTCTCAAGCAATATCAAGTTTCTCGAAACTTAACTGGTTACAAAAGAAATCTGTTAACAATTTTGGTGAAGTGGAGTCAAACGCAAGCGAGTGTTCCCTTGACTGTAAAAGATGTCGATCGCCTTTCAATTCTGCTCGATGAATGGCTAAATTGGTATTGTCAAAGCGCCATTCTGTACAAATTCTTGCAAACCGCCTTGAAGCTGCATCCAGCTCTAAAGTTGGAAATTCCCCTGTTGTGTCGCTACTATGGATGTGAGAAAGTAGACGAAAGAGCGATCGCCCACAATCTTAACATAACACCAACTGAATTGCAAGGAAAATTAGTGCAAGTTAAAACAACTTTGCAAACGGAATTACACCATTGGTTACGCCAAATTCTTGCACTCCAACCCTGTTCTCTCAACGCGATCGATAAGTCATCAGCATTGTTAGTAGAACAATTTTTAGCCAATGCCCCCTACGCCCTGTTAACAGTAGAACGGAGATAATTACAATGACATTAACTTTAGGACAATTAAGCCTAGCCTGTCCCGATCAACTCTGGCTAGAGTTTTCCGAAAGCCAACAGAAAACAGCTTGGCCTGCAACGCAAGATTACTCCTATGAAGCAGCACTTCATCGCGCTTTCTTAAATCGGCTAACCCTGGCAGTTTTGTCACCTGAATTTTCAGCCGCATCCGAAACCTCTGTCCAACTTGCATCCTCAGAAAACCTGTGGGAATTTGTGACTGGTTTTGCCTTGAATTTGGGCAAAAGTCGCCTAGTAATTATTTCCAGTGAAAGCATCGATACTGATGAATTTTCCGTGCCTCAAGAATGGGTGGATATTCCTGCATTGGCGGCGGATTATTATCTGGCTGTGCAGGTGAATTTGGAGGATGGATGGTTGCGGGTGTGGGGTTTCAGCACCCATCGCAAACTGAAAACTGAGGGAAGGTATGATGCGGGCGATCGTACTTATTCCCTCGATGTAGAGGATCTGTTTGAAAAACTGAATACTCTCTGGGTTTCTCAGCAACTTTGTCCAGCCGAGAAAGCCGAAATTAAACCATTACCGACATTATCTCATAACCAAATAGAAAGGTTCATAGGTGACTTGGGCAAACCTTCACTTTATTCACCTAGATTGAAGATGCCCTTTGCCCAGTGGGGGGCGCTGTTAGCTGTTGAGGATTTGAGGGAACAGCTTTATAATCGTCGAATTGGGAAGGAATATGCCCTGCAAAAAGTTGTGACTTTGACTAAAAGTATTTTTTCTAACTTGTGGTTGTTTTTGGATGAATTAGTGGAAGTTCATGGTGTGAATATATTAGCAGCTAGAGGGGGAAGTCGAACCGAAGAAAATGAAGGCGATCGCCCTGCTCAAGCACGGGGTAGAATGATAGATTTAGGAATTCAATTAGTAGGTCATCCGGTCGCATTAATTGTCTATTTTAGTCCTGAATCAAACAATAAATGGAATATTCTTTTACAGTTAAGACCAGGTGGCGGTCAAACTTACTTGCCGCCCGACGTGCAGATGATTGTATTGGATGATGCTGGTGAGGTGTTTTTGGAAGCGCGATCGCGCCAAGCGGATAATTGGATACAATTGGAATTTAGCGGCGAACCTGGGGAAAGATTTAGTGTTAAAGTAGCTTTAGGCGATGCGAGTCTTGTGGAAGATTTTGTTATCTAACTGAGAGTAAAGGGTAAGTCATGGGTAAATTAGTTGTTTTGAGTCTGGGAGAGGGAGACTTTCAACGGGGTTTTCCCGTGACGCTACAGGTGTGGGAAGAGGGCGGTTTTCACACATCCTTCCTCGGAAAACTCCCGGCATCTGCGATCGATTCATTGTACGATCGATGGCAGTCAGATTACCGCCAAAAGGTGTCTGGCAGAATGACACCAAAACCAGCACAAGTCAGCAACCGTTCAGATACAGATTTAATCGCAAACAGCAAGCTTTTAAAAGACGAGTTAAATAACTGGCTCAATTCCGAGACATTTCGCCCCATAAAAGAGAAGTTCCTGGAAAAGGTAAACACCAGAGACACTGTGCGAGTAATTTTCCAGACTGAAAATCCCCAGTTGCGGCGATTACC
>NZ_JADEWV010000002.1 GCF_015207455.1 Microcoleus sp. LEGE 07076 | reverse complement strand
ATGAGGACTCGCATTCCGAACGATCGAACCCATTCTCTCCAGTCGGCGCAGGCTGAGTTTGTATGTGTAGCCACGATTTCCAATCGCCCTGGATTTCCTCAATTAACAGCAGCAAATCGAAAATTTAAAAGCGTACTCATAGTTATCCGATTGCGCCCGTGCCTTTTCGAGTCGTAGAGAGCCTCATCAGCCGCCAGTACCAAGGTTGCTCCATCATTTTCGCCCTTTGCTGCCCATATCTTCCTCCCAAAATTCATCGAGATTTGGTTCGAGTTTGAGTTAGCGGGCGACATTGACACAAAGCCAGCGCAAAAATTTATCTAAACTAGCAAAAACTGCTGCATCGGCGGACACGAAAGTCTACGGTTACTGTGCGGTATCCCCGATCGACCGCGGCGTGAATTATCCGCAGCATCAGCGAACTTTTGCCCATTTTTCGGAGAGCTTTAATCCGAATCAGGCTCCCGGGCTTGCCAATTTCTGTACGAGCTAGGGCTGCGGCGGGCGATCGACATAAAATGGAGAGTCGATCAATATTGGCCCGCCGGGAAATTCTAGATCCGCAACCGTTTCGATTAAGCTTGGTGATTTTCTGATTCCTGTCATAGTCTTTTTGCGACGCGATACCCTGACTGTATCTTACCTTTACCCGGTTAGCGGGGTAGACCAGCGGTTTGAAAGACTTATTGACAATCCTACAAAATGTAAGTTTTTCGGGACTTCCCACGACTCACTTTGCTATAGTAGTTTCACTTTACCCAATTTCAAACCCTGCTTCAACACTGCTGTGCAGACCGACACAAATTCGACGGCGGCCCAGACGCGATGATTCTTGGCCTCTACCTGAAAAGTCAGTCGTCTGTCGCCGATGTCGTACAGGCTTCGCCCCCATCAAAGGAGAAATAATCATTGTCACGTCGCTACCTGTTCACCTCTGAATCTGTTACTGAAGGTCATCCCGATAAAATCTGCGATCAAATTTCAGATACAATCCTAGATGCCTTACTGACCGAAGATCCTAAAAGCCGCGTCGCAGCCGAAGTTGTCGTCAACACGGGCTTGATGCTGCTGACGGGCGAAATTACCACGAAAGCTCAGGTAAATTACATAGAATTAGCGCGGAAAAAAATAGCCGATATTGGCTACATCCACGCTGACAACGGATTTTCTGCTAATAGCTGCTCGGTGTTGGTGGCTCTTGACTCTCAGTCTCCCGATATTGCCCAAGGGGTGAATACGGCTCAGGAAAGTCGGGAACAAGCTAGTGAAGAGCAATTGGATGCCATCGGTGCTGGCGATCAAGGTTTGATGTTTGGTTTTGCTTGCAACGAAACGCCGGAATTGATGCCTCTGCCGATCAGTTTAGCGCACCGGATTTGCCGTCAACTGGCCGCAGTCCGCAAAACCGGTCAGTTATCTTACCTGCGTCCTGACGGCAAAAGCCAAGTTACCGTGATTTACGAAGATGGCAAACCTGTTGGCATTGATACGATCTTAATTTCTACGCAGCACACTGAGGCGATCGGTGAGATCGTAGAAACAGCCGCAGTTCAAGCCAAGATTAAAGCAGACCTTTGGACTGCTGTTGTCCAACCGGTGTTTGCCGATATTAGCGTCAAGCCGGATGCAGAAACTCGCTTCCTTGTCAACCCCACTGGCAAATTTGTGGTGGGCGGGCCTCAAGGAGATTCGGGTTTGACGGGCCGCAAAATAATCGTGGATACCTACGGCGGCTATTCCCGTCACGGCGGCGGCGCTTTTTCAGGGAAAGACCCCACGAAGGTCGATCGCAGCGCTGCTTATGCTTGTCGCTACGTTGCTAAAAATATCGTGGCGGCTGGTTTGGCCGAAAAGTGTGAAGTGCAGTTGAGTTATGCGATCGGCGTAGCACGGCCTGTCAGCATGATGATCGAAACTTTTGGCACTGGGAAAGTTGATGACGATCGCCTTTTGGAAGTTGTGAAGCAGCATTTTGAGCTGCGTCCGGCGGGCATCATTCAGGCATTTAACTTGCAGAATTTGCCTGCTGAAAGAGGCGGTCGCTTCTATCAAGATGTGGCGGCTTACGGTCATTTCGGACGCACTGATTTAGAGTTACCTTGGGAGCAAACTGACAAGGCCGAACTTTTGAAAGAAGCTTTGAGCCAGAAGTTGTCCGGAGTCGCTGGATAGTAAAATTTCAGGGGCGGGCTAGTAAAATTTCAGGGGCGGGCTAGAAGCTCACCCCACAAGAAATTTGATTAATTGTGGAACGGGCTTCTAGCCCGTTGCTAATATTGATACTTAATGTAAGTTATAAAAAATTGTACAAAATCTTGTAAATCACTAGACTAAATGCCATTTTTAGAGCGATTCCAGTCAGCAATTCACAATTTCAAATCTTTATTTAAACAGCAGTTGGCGGTTTTAGTTGACCCGAGAAATGAAATAACGATTCCCAGAACATTTACGCCCGATCGCACTGGAATTCGCGGCGTTTGGATCCCCAGCACCGACTGCAAAGTTCTCACCTCAAAACAGCGGATTGCTGAAGCAATGAACTTTGTAGCAGATACGGGATTTAATACAGTTTTTCCTGTAGTCTGGAACAGAGGTTTTACTGCTTATCCTTCTCAAATTATGCGCCAACAATTTGGAATAGAAATTGACGCGCGGTATCAAGGGCGCGACCCTTTGGCAGAATTAATTGTTGAGGCAAACAGAGTTGGTTTAAAAGTTATTCCTTGGTTTGAATACGGATTTGTGAGTTCTTACAATCTCAGCGGCGGTCATTTGCTGGCGAAAAAACCCGAGTGGGCTGCGCGCGATTGCAGCGGCAATTTACTTAAAAAAAATAAGTTTGAATGGATGAATTCTTTGGACTGGGAAGTGCAAGAATTTTTGCTGGGGTTGATGCTGGAAGTCGCTAAGAATTATCCGGTAAATGGCATTCAAGGAGACGATCGCATTGCGCTTCCTTCCGAAGGCGGTTATGACGAAAAAACGGTTAAACGCTACCTCCAAGAGTGCGGGAGAGAAGCGCCGCATAATTGTAGAGAGCGACATTGGCTGCAATGGCGCGCCGATGGGATTACTGAGTTTGTGGCTCGCTTGCACCGAGAATTGAAAGCGATTAATCCTGATTTGTTGCTGTCGATGTCGCCGAGTCCTTATGAATGGGGACTTGTGGAATATTTGCAAGATTCTCAAGCTTGGGTTGACAAAAAGTTGGTCGATATGCTTCACCCGCAGTTTTACCGCCGGGATTTTAACGCTTACAAACAATTGGTCGATCGACTGGTTGGAGAACAGCTTAGCGGCGAACAACTGCATTGCGTGTCGCCCGGTATTTTGTTGGCGAATCGAGGCAGCAATTATAGCATGAATCCCGAGCTATTGTTACAAGTAATTGCTTACAACCGGTCTCGCGGGATTCAAGGGGAAGTGCTGTTTTTTTACGAAGGTTTGCGAGATAATGGTAACGCTTTGGCTGAGGTTTTGAAAAATGGGCCCTACGCTAGATGAGAGAGTGTCCCGGAATTAAGCTGTTTTCGGTTGGCTGCGTTCAACGGAGCCGATCGAGATTTCGAGCCAACTTGCTATAAAATGAGGTGTTGCACCATTCTCAGTAAGCTTTTATGAACAAGCTTTCGGGCCTGTTCCATCAGAAAATTCACTCTTTGTCAAACAGGCCCGAAGCCAGTTGCTAAAAATGGTACAAGATGTGAATATAAAACGATCTAGCAGAGCTGTGCCCGTTAAGAGCGCAGCGACGCCAAGTAGCAAGGGCTACTAATTTGTCAACCCGCTCCCCAAAAAAAAACTAAATAATTAATCATTGGGGAGTTGCAAAAATAGTGGAATCGGACATATTGCATAAGTGGAGCAACTTTTTTTTGAGAAGTTGAGTGTTGTGCAGCGGTATTTTTATTAAGACAGCGAGTTGAAAAGAGCAAGCAATTTCAACCGAGTGCCAAAATATGAGGATAAATCCATGAACTCAGCAGCAACCCTCATCCAACAGCTACCCGAACTCAGCGATGCTCAATTTAAACAAAAATATTTGAAAGAAAGACAAGGGATGCAAGCCTTGGCGACAATATTGCCACAAATAGAACAAAGAAGTCTGGCTTTGCGCGCTATAAAATTAGCCCTAAAAGTAAATTTAAAACTAGGCTCGAAGCTAGCAGGCACTGTCAAGCCAGAATTTCAAAAAGCCACAATAAAATTAATCGGAAACATCCCAACCTCGGCCAGGTTCAAAATTCAACTGCTGGCACTAACTTGTTCGGACACGGCAATTCCGATGCTAGTCAAAGGATTGAGCCACAAACAAAGTGCAGTGCGCCTTCACTGCATTCGGGCGCTCGGGAAAATTGGCTCCGAAGCGGCAATAATTGAATTGGCCAGATCGCTCGCATCCGAAGATTGCCAAGTCCAAGCTTGGGCCGCTTGGGCATTAGGAGAAATTGACTCGAAACCAGCAGTCACAGCACTGATCGAAGCCCTCAAACACGAAGACTCCGAGGTGCGCGCCTGGGCAGCTTGGGCTTTGGGCAAAATTAAGCCGAAAACAGCCGTCCCCGCACTGCTCAAAGCCCTCAAACACGAAGACTCCGAGGTACGCTGGCGGGCGGCGGTCAACTGCGGAAAAATTGGGGGATCTGAGGTGGTTCCCAGCCTGCTGAACGCCATGAGAGACTCCAATCCAATTGTGCGCGCTAGGGCAGCGACCGCTTTGGGGAAAATCGGCGATCGCGATGCAGTACCCCGCTTAGTAGAATTGCTGCACGATCCCGACTACTATGTCGTTTCTTTGAGGGCCGCCGAAGCTTTGGGACAAATCGGCACGGAAACGGCTGTGGCAGGGTTGCTGCAAGCCCTCAACCACGACGACTCAGATTTGCGCGGCAGTGCGGTTTCTGCCTTGGGAGAAATCAGCAGCGAGGTGGCTGCGGTGGCAGTAATGCGATCGCTCTCGGATCCAGACATTTTCGTGCGCGGCCGGGCAGTGGTGGCCCTGGGGAACATTAATACAGCCGGAGATCCTAGCTTGCAAAAAATGGTGGCGGCGGGACTGGGGATTGCCTTAAGGGACAGCGAATCCTATGTTCGGTGGAGAGTTGCTGCTGCTTTTGGGCAAATAGGGACAGAGGAAGCCGTCGCAGATTTGGTGCGCCTGCTGGGGGACGAAACCCCTGGAGTACGCCAAAAGGCTGTGAAATCCTTGGGTCAAATTGGCTCGGATGCTGCTATTTTGGCTCTGGAAGTAGCTTTAAACCGCGAAGTTGCTGATGTTCGCGCCCTGGCAGCCCAATACTTGCCGGATGTTAAGAAACCAGTCAAAACATTTGATTCTGAGTCCTCAAATTCCGCAGATTTATCGGGTGAAAAATTGCCAGAAATCCTGATTGCTTCGGAAGCAGAAGCCACCGAATACATTATCGATCGCGCTGCGGGACGCGCACTCAAATACTTAATCTCGATCGGCACTCCAGGCGTACCTGAACCCAAAAATTTTCACAAAGTCCCGAACCGACTGCGGCGGTCGTTAAACGACCTAGAAACTCCTGTTGACGACCCAGATCGGGTTTTACCTACACTTGATGATGTCCTCCAAATGATTGACTTTGCCCTCAAAATGTCGGCGCGCCCTGGCAATTTGCTCGTTTGCTGCCAAAGCGGCATCAGCCTTTCAACGGCCACAGCTTTGATAGTTGGCGCTGCCCTTTTGGGCCGGGGTAAAGAAAGGGAAGCTTGGAGTTTGGTACTCGCGGCCAAACCCCAAGCCAGACCGAATCGCTGGATGCTGGAATTGGCTGATGAAGCTTTGGGTAGAGACGGTAAGTTATGCGATTTTAAATATTAAATTTTAGATTTTAGATTGGGGAATGACTTGTTGTCTGAGGGTTTTAAGCTGGTGCCAGAGTTATAGCAAGCACCACATCGGTTAGGGGAATCTTGAAAACTAAAACCTTTATTTGGCAAGCTTTCCACTTCTGACTCCTGACTCCTGCTAGACATTCCTTCGTTGAACTGCTGTAAGCTGGTGCGATCGAATCAAGCGCTGTTACAGAGATACAGCAGATTGCCAACAGTTGACACCACCAAAAACTGATATAACCTGCCGACAGGAGTTGTGCAGACATCAAAATTTTAGACTTCTGTTCAATCTCCCAGATTCAATGCTGCAAGTAGATATTCCATGCCCCAATCGACTGACTCCCGGGAACCATGTTTCTTTTGGTAAGTCAAAAAGTTATACTCAACTTACAGGACTGAGCATGAGACTTGTCGAAAGCGGGGCAGCGATGCCAAAAGTCGATCGCGCCTGGTGCAAAAGTTCGATCGACCGCCGCATTTGTGACACTCTGTAGTACGAAGTCCTCAAATGCTCAACAAATAACCGTCCAGCAATCGTCGCATTGCCGGCAGCAAAACTCCAAAGCTGAGGAATCGGGTGCATTGTCAACAGACAATATCAGCTTCTGTAGTACGAAGTCGTCAAATGCTCAACAAAAACCGTCCAGCAATGCGACGATTGCTGGCAGCAAAACTCCAAAGCTGAGGAATCGGGTGCATTGTCAACAGACAATATCAGCTTTGGAGAATTCACAGGCAAAACATATCAGACAGAAAATTCTGCCTGTAAAATTCCATGCAGGGATAATTCACTGTTGGAATCAATATTTCTTTTTTGCTTGTCGCAGACTTTTACAAGTCGAACAAATAATTTGGCAACAGCCATCTACAGCCTAATTATCTATTAGACATCAACCGAATTTAAGTTTTTCTTCAGACTCGACAAGAGTAAAAGATACTTGTTCGCAGATTTCTCCTAGAAAACCAACAAGCTTTTCCGTTTGGAGAACTTAAGATTGTGGTAGATTTTAACAAAATACAGCGGTTGCATATGTCAAAAATTAACTTGATAAAGAAAACCTGGAACGAAGCAAGTTTATGGGTTGCCGCTTGCTTCGGAAACGGCGAGTTCCATCCAGAGTTAGAAGCATCCGATAGACCAGAAAAACCTGTATTAATCACAAAAATCAACCCCAAGAATAGCAATCCAGGTCAACTGATGCCGTTCTTTATTTCAGAACAACTGGCTTCTGTTGAAACCGCCAATCAAAACTCAAACACTCACGATTTTGGACAAGAAATATCCTTTAATTCCCACAAAGTATTGCCATTTCAAATTGGCTGTTTGCCCATTCATCAAAAAATTGGTAGCGGCTATTTACTAGCAATAGGAATCGGATTTTTGGGCTCCCTGAGCGGACTGGCGATTGCCGACTACTACCAAGGACAAGGATTAAAACAACTCAATGACGCTCACGTACAAGCGCAATTGCTCGGCAATTTTAAAGATGCAGTCCTGGCGGCACAATTGCAGGGAGCGCAACTAGATTCTTTCGTAGATAATTCCGCTAAGCTAGAACTCCGAGAAAAGCAGTTTGTCAATAGTATTGTCCAGGCGAAAAACCTGCGGTTGCGCCTAGAAAAGTTTGCCGACAGCCAACCCGCATGGCTGGCAGCCAAGCCGGAATCTCTCAAAAATTTACTGCAAAATTGCACGGAAAATTTACAATTGTACGCCGAGACTCTCAAGCCAACTTTGCAGCAAATCCAGCAATCGCAACTTTCGCCTCGCGAGATAGAGTCAGCCCGAAAATTGTTGGCTACAGAAAGCGGAGAAGGTGCAAAACAGCTCGAAAACCGCCTTCAGGAAGTGAGCAAAATCCTCGATATTGCCCAGCAGCAACAGCGACAAGGCGGTGCAGTGATGGAGGACACCCAAGGAATCGAAAAAGCCATAATTATGATGAGTATGCTGCTGTCGGTAGCCGCGGCCGGAATGGTGGCTTACCGCACCAGTCGGGCGATCGCCCAACCTGTCGTCAGCGTCACTCAGGTGGCCGAACAAGTAGCCACCGAGTCTAATTTTGATTTGCGAGCACCCGTCACCGGACAAGACGAAATAGGCTCATTAGCTGTGTCTCTAAATCACCTGATCGAGCGAGTTTCGGAACATACAAAAGAATTGGAACAAGCTAAGGAAGAGGCTTTAGCATCTAGCACTGCTAAAAGCCAGTTTTTAGCAAATATGACCCACGAGTTACGCACGCCTTTAAACGCGATTATCGGCTACAGTCAACTACTTTTAGAAGATGCGGCGGATCTGGGAGGTCAGGATTTTATTCCCGACTTAGATAAGATTCATAATGCCGGTACGCACTTGCTATCTTTGGTTAACGATATCCTCGATTTGTCGAAAATTCAAGCGGGGGAGATGAAACTCGACATCGAAGAATTTGACATCGCCTCCCTAATTGATAATCTGGAGATGGCGATGACATTGTCGGTACAAAAGAATGGCAATGTTTTAGAAATAGAGTGCGATCGTCAAACTGTCGGCACAATGCACGCCGATTTTAGCAAACTGCGGAAAGTGCTGCTGCACCTGCTGAACAATGCTGGTAAATTCACCAAAAACGGCAGGATTAAAATCAGCGTCAGCCGCGTTAATGGAACCGAAAAATCGAATTCAGCTAAGCTGTCGGGTGTTGAAAGTTCAACGACAGCAGGCTGCACGAAGTCGAACTCGATTGCTTGTCCAATTGCTAATATTGAAGCCTCGGATTGGATTTGTTTATCTGTTAAAGATAGCGGCATTGGAATGTCTGAGGAACAGCAGCACAAATTGTTTGAAGCTTTCGCACAAGCTGATTGTTCGGCGACGCGCAAGTACGGCGGCACTGGATTGGGACTAACAATTAGCCGCCATTACTGTCAGATGATGGGGGGGGAGATTTTGGTGGAAAGCGAGGAGGGAAAAGGGTCAATTTTTACTGTTCGCATACCAGCAGGAGATAGTTAGTGTATAGCCTTTCTATGGTAAGATGAGGTACGCTCGACGTTCCCGGGAGAAAAGGTAATTGGTAATCGGGAAAAAGCTCGCGGTTGAAAAATTTTCTTACCCGTTCCCCCATTACCCGTTACCGGAGATAGTTCCTACCATTTGAGATTTGAGATATTAGATTGGAGTTGACTGAGTGGATAGGTTCTGCTGAACTTTTGGCGATCGGTTATTCAACAAGCCCTAGTTAATGGGTAATGGGTAATCGGTCACGAAGAATCGATCGCCAATTACCTTTTCCCCAACTACCAATTACCTTTTTCCAAATTACCTCGCAGCCAAGTATATAGCCTTTCTCAGAAAGATCAGGTACTATCCGGCATAGGGCATACCTCACCACGCTTGAGAAACCGCTATACATTTTCCGCCCAAATATCCGAAAGAGCCGGCGGGTTCAACCAGATCGGTGCGAGAAGCTAAAATATTAAACAACCCGCCCTTAATACTGTTGTACAAATGCAGGAGAATTGGTATTAAGCTGTTCTGTATTTAAATTGTATGTCAAAAAACAAGAAAACTCTTGTGGGGTGTCGGGCCCGCCCTGAATATGCAATATTTATTTGCGCGACAGCTTAATTGGTAATTGGTAATTGAGCTTGATTTTTTCTTGTCTTCGCCAAGCCCTTCCCGTTCCTTGGTAATTGGAAATTTATCAAATCCGGTAGCATCGTCCTGTATTCATCTCTCTATTCTCTCTCTCTCTGTTGCGTCTGCGCCAAGAGCGGTTTAATGGATTCAGTATTTAAGTTGAAGCAAAAAAAAGAGGGATTATCCCCTCTTTTAGTAACAGTGACTGGGATGTTATTCGACGGTCGCAGTAGGGATTTCTTCCTCTACTACATCTGATACAGCTTCGGGTACAGCTTCGGGTGCAGCTTCGGGTGCAGCTTCGGCTGCTACCTCCGGTGCAGATTCGGGTGCAGCTTCGGGTGCAGCTTCCGGTGCAGCTTCGGCTGCTACCTCCGGTGCAGCTTCGGGTGCAGCTTCCGGTGCAGCTTCGGGTGCAGCTTCGGCTGCTACCTCCGGTGCAGCTTCGGGTGCAGCTTCGGGTGCAGCTTCGGGTGCTACCTCCGGTGCAGCTTCGGGTGCAGCTTCGGCTGCTACCTCCGGCACATCCTCTTCCATTGCTGAGGGTATGTCTTCGAGTATTTCGTCGGAGATGTCCAAGGACTCGATCGAGTCTGCAGGAACATCTATGCCTGCTTTAGCTTGCTTTTGAGCGAGCATTTTCTCGCGGAACTTAGCTGCCATTTCCTCAGCTTTTTCATAAACCAATTCGCGATTTTTGACCATCGCTCCTGGCTCCGGTTCCAACTGCTTGGTGGAGAGAGAAATCCGACCTCTCTCGGCGTCCAAGTCAATGATCATCACTTTCACTTCGTCGTTGACATTGAAGACGCTATGAGGCGTATCGATGTGATCGTGCGAAATTTCTGAGATGTGCAGCAAGCCGCTGACTCCG
Source organism: Microcoleus sp. LEGE 07076 (assembly GCF_015207455.1). Lineage (GTDB taxonomy): Bacteria > Cyanobacteriota > Cyanobacteriia > Cyanobacteriales > Microcoleaceae > Microcoleus. Next base: position 68,123 of record NZ_JADEWV010000002.1, on the reverse strand, counting down.
CCGATGTCGATAAACGCACCGTAAGGCTTGATGCCGCGCACGGTACCTATGACCACTTCCCCGACTTCTAGACGGTTCATCTTCCGCTCGACTAAGGCGCGGCGGTGGCTCAACACTAGGCGGTTGCGGTCTTCGTCTACCTCTAAGAATTTTAATGGCAATTCTTCGGCGACTAATTCTTCCTTCGGTTTGCGGGTACTGATGTGAGAACCGGGAATAAAGCCTCGCAACCCTTCAATTCTGACGAGTGCGCCGCCGCGGTTGGTGGCAAATACTTGCGATCGCACCGTGGCATCTTCTGCTTGCAGTTGTCGCACTCTTTCCCAAGCCCGCATATACTCGATGCGCCGGATAGACAGGGTTAATTGTCCGTCTTCGTTTTCATCGGTGAGGATGAAAAATTCTCTGGTTTCGTTTGATTGCAATACCTCTTCTGGGCTTTCCACTCGATTGATCGACATTTCCTGAATGGGAATGTACGCTGCTGTTTTAGCACCGATATCAATCAGGGCACCCCGGGGTTCTATACTAAAAACTGTACCCGCGACTACATCGCCCGGGCTAAAGTGATAGTCATATTTATCTAGTAGGGCTGCAAAATCCTCGTGAGTAAAGCCGATGTCTTTGACTGTGGTTTTGAGATTGACCATGCGAATAGTTTCCTAGGATTTCTCTCCTTCATGTTTTTCGTTTGTGCCGGCAGATAATTAGAGATTTTGCTGAAAAAGCGGTTAACTTCTTGCCAAATCTTTTACTAAAGTCAGTTTTCGCTAACTTTTGCCTGGTGCAACCGCACCCTAGCGCTTGCCATTACTGTTACTCTAAACTCTGTGTTAAAACGTTTAATCTTAACATTCCGAGTCAAGTAGACTATTATAACTTACCTGCATACTGGTTTATAAATTAATTTAACGGAGTTTAGTTGGGAGTAGCGCAGGATGCGGGGCTTTCTCGATCGACTCGATCGGAATCGAGCACATCTGCCTCAAAATCCGGCTTATTTTCTGTAGCTTCAGCTTCCTTGAGGGGATTTTGAAGGTGATTTAGAGTATCTACAAAATCTCTGATGCCTCTAAATTGCCGGTATACCGACGCAAAACGGACATAAGCGACTTCGCTGAGCGGCCGCAGGTGCAACAGCACCAGTTCCCCAATTTCCGAACTGGCGAGTTCTCTGAGCGATCGACCTTGGAGTTGCGCTTCTATTTCTTCTGCCAGAGTTTCTAGCTGCCCGGAAGACAAACCCGTTTTTTCGCAGGCGCGAACCAGTCCCCTGACTAATTTTGACCTGTCAAAAGATTCGCGTTTGCCGTCGCGCTTGATCACCGTAATCGGCACAAATTCTATGCGTTCGTAAGTTGTGAACCGGTGCTGGCATCTCAAACACTCGCGTCGCCGACGGATGCTTTGACCCGATTCGGCTGAACGCGATTCGAGAACGCGACTATTTGTGTGTTGGCAGGAGGAACAGCGCATGATTGCTGATTTATAACAGGCGTTGCCAGCAAATTGCCATTCATTTAACCGCGCGGTTAGATGAATGGCTGGACTAAAAAAATCACTCGGGATACAGCCGCGAGTATCAGGTCAACTTGAGCTCAAACCCAGTGTCAGTCTAATTTTTGACTGCTGTGCCAGACTCTCCGCCGCGCCCCAAATCGTTGCCCATCTGCTAAGGTTCTTGCGTCCCCCGACTATCCGGGGGCACCCAAAATTCTCTGCGTTTAGTCCCCCGCATCGTTACGGGGATGGCAAGCGGAGCGAGACTCTGCTATCTACGAGAAATACAAACGGTTTCAGACTTAAGTTGACACCGCTTTGCCCCCGGCGCATAACTAATTATTTGCCAATCCGGGGCGGTTCCCGAAAGGCGATCGCAAAAAATAGTACACCTAAGGCTAAAGCCAGAATCAAAATGTAAGCAACGCTTTCCATGTTAAATTTTCCCTATCTTCCCTTGCTGTATTATTTTATCAGGAAATTGGGTTGAAAACCCCGTCGTTGGCTTGACGGCTGTTTCCAGGAAAGTCCTCCATCAAAAATTCTCATGTATTTGGGTAGACATATCCGCCCGCAGCCTTGTGCGGTAAGTAAGTGAGCGGCAAAATATACAGGTATGGCTTGAGGGCAAAATAAAACAAAACTAAGCAACGGCAAGAGTTTTGGGAACTTGACATTTTGTGGCACAGTGCGGTTGATTCGCTCCTGCTTACGGATCGGAAATAGCCTGAAAACGCTACGACTCTACTCTAGGGATCAAAGGGAGTAGCAGGATTAATCTTGCCGGAGGGTGTTTAGAAACCAGTTTTGGTTTATTAGTAAAAAAAACTTAGTTGGTGAAAAACCCGACACTACAAACCATCAGGCAAAAAAAGTAGCCGCCGACTCAGAAATGAGCGAGTGGGTAGCGCGTATCTGACTTACCCTTCAAGAACCGAAAGCTGGGGCGGATTCATCCCCCAAACTTTGTCTTTAAGAATCCCCGCTTCTTTAAACCCGGGAGTGTCAATGCTGGTTTTCTCATACACTAAGGAATGATAATTAAATAACTTACCATTTTTATTGTTCTTGTGGGACGGGCTATAGAGCCCATCCCACAATTATGTGTAAATTATTTAATTCGCGATCCTAAAAAACCCGGTTTCTTCAAGAAACCGGGTTTTTGTGCACCGGAGAAGTTTCCCGGTGCGCCAGTGGCTGGCGAAAACTAGAGAGATTCTTCTCTTCTGGTGGTTACGTCGCCCAGTTTTTGGAACAGGCCCCACTCGACTTGTTCTTCCATGTCAGCCTCAACCCCAGCAAACACGTCGCGGAAAATAGTCCGAGAACCGTGCCAGATATGGCCGAAGAAGAACAGCAAAGCAAAGCAAGCGTGTCCGAAAGTGAACCAACCGCGAGTCGAAGTGCGGAAAACACCGTCAGAATTCAAGGTTTCGCGATCGAATTCAAATACTTCACCCTTTTGGGCGGCGCGAGCAAACTTCTTAACATCTAGAGGATTATTAAACGTTTGACCGTCAAGTTCGCCACCATAGAAGCTGACAGTAACTCCCGTTTGTTCAAAACTGTATCTTGATTCAGCGCGGCGGAAGGGGATATCAGCGCGAACTACTCCATCTTTGTCCGTCAAAACGACTGGGAAAGTTTCAAAGAAGTTCGGGAGGCGGCGCACCGACAATACGCGACCTTCGCTGTCTGTAAATACTGGATGGCCTAGCCAGCTTCTGGCGATACCGTCGCCGTTGACCATCGCGCCGGCGCGGAACAAACCGCCTTTAGCCGGAGAGTTGCCCACGTAGTCGTAGAAAGCCAATTTTTCGGGAATTTGCTCGTAAGCTTCTTGGAAGTTAGCGCCAGTGGCTAAGCTAGCTTGAGCTCTGCGATCGATTTCTTGTTGGAAATAGTTGCCGTCCCACTGATAGCGAGTCGGACCAAAAAGTTCGATCGGAGTAGCAGCAGAACCGTACCACATAGTACCCGCCACCACAAAGGCTGCAAAGAACACCGCAGCGATACTGCTAGAAAGTACAGTTTCGATATTCCCCATCCGCAGGGCTTTGTAAAGACGTTCCGGCGGCCGCACGCTCAAGTGGAACAAACCGGCAATTACGCCGACTACGCCCGCTGCAATGTGGTGAGCCACGATGCCCCCCGGATTGAACGGATCGAAGCCTTCAGGGCCCCAGGAAGGCGCCACTGGCTGGACGTGACCGGTCAGGCCGTAGGGGTCGGACACCCACATTCCCGGGCCGAAAAGTCCTGAAAGGTGAAATGCGCCGAAGCCGAAGCAAAGTAAGCCTGAGAGGAACAAGTGAATGCCAAACATTTTTGGCAAGTCGAGGGCGGGTTCGCCTGTGCGGGGGTCTCTGAAGAGTTCTAAGTCCCAGAATACCCAGTGCCAAACTGCTGCTAAGAATAGTAAGCCCGATAGGATGATGTGAGCGATGGCGACGCCTTCAAAGGACCAGAAGCCTGGATCGACGTTACCTTCGCCCGTGATGCTCCAACCGCCCCAAGAACCGGTGACTCCCAAGCGAGTCATGAAGGGCAGCACGAACATCCCTTGACGCCACATTGGGTTCAGAACTGGGTCTGAGGGGTCAAAAACTGCTAGTTCGTAAAGGGCCATTGAGCCGGCCCAACCTGCCACGAGGGCAGTGTGCATTAAATGTACAGAAATCAATCGGCCTGGGTCATTTAAGACGACTGTGTGTACGCGATACCAGGGTAATCCCATTGACGGCGGTTCTCCAAGGTGTAAGTGATGATGTCTATTTTGACGGAAAAGTCAGATTCTCGATCGCGGACAGTGATGTCCGGGGTTTAAATTCTGCCTTTTGCCGAATGCCCTCTACCTTTAAAGGTGGATGCATAAAAATGAAAGTTATTTAAAGAAGTGTATCGAGTGTTAGAACCGATTGCAATATGTTCGGCATTACATTAATTGCGGGTTGCTGATTTCGCAGCGGGTGGCGATCGTCCCGAGGCGTTCGAGAACTTGCTCGGCATCGATGAGTCTGGTAAGAGTGACGTTGCCAATATTTTTTGCCGGATCGGTGCGATCGACGGTGGGCCCGGGTTGGACTTCTACCATCAGTACGGCATCTTCTACGCGGTAAAGCCACATTTTTTCGTTGCGACTATCGCAAAGGCAGAGGTTTAGCTGTTGGATGTCCGGCTGGCGCCTCCAGGCGGAGTGATTCCATTCGCCGCCGACTCCCCAGACGCGCCCAACTTTCCAACCGTCGGATAAGAAGAAATATTTCACTTGTGTACGTTTGTTGAGATTTTTTTGTTTAGCGTAGCGCAAAACTGGACAAGTACGGAATTGTTGAACCGCGAAGACGCTAAGGTCACAAAGGAAGAGGAGAGAAGATGTAGGTAATTTTCTAGCTGTTGGGGAGCAATCTACAGAATTGTCCGATAAGTTGTTGTGCATTTAAACTGTATAGTCAAATTTGATAAAGTTCTTGTGGGGTGGGCCAGAAAGCCCGCACAAAAAATACAATTTAGATGCCCAACAGCTTATAAGTTCCGATCGGGAAGCTTGGAGGAGGCGATCGCTTGTATGGAGATGGGAAAGTCAGGGCGATCGCTCTTTCGCTCAAATCAAATTAAAATAATTATCATATTTTATACAATTAGTCTAAAATATTTCCGAACAATGGTGATTCGTGTAAGTAGGAAATAATCAGGAATTAGATCGCAATTATCAACCATTTCTGCTACTCTACTACTCGCAACAAACGCTTAGCATCAGAAAAATAAAGCACTAAACCCCGTCGCAATTCTACAGATTTACCACATTTAATAATGCCACTTCCAGCAGTCAGAAGTTGCCACGCAGTACCATTTTCACTAATCAGGCAATGTATGCTTTTGTTAGCATCCCAGATAGTCCGCCCCAAAATTGGTAAACCATCACGGTTAAAAGGCGGGATTTGAGAACGCTCGATCGTATCAACAAATAAAGGCCGATCGCGATCTAAAACAATCGATCGAGTTGGGAGGTAAATTCCTTTAGTTTTTTCTTCTAATAACTCTAATACTACCGGCCGAGGCGATCGCACGCTCGTACCGCAAAAAGGGCAGTGGCGACGCGGTGCTGGGTGAATCCAGTAAGGATAGATAAAAGATTGCTCGCAGTGAGAACAACAGATAGTCACATCCTGCGCTTCAGCCAATGCCTTCTCCCATTGCCATACCTGCGGGCGTTTCTTGGCATCATGAAGGCCGTCAATTAGTGTTTTTTCAGTCAACTCCTGAAGCTTTGGCGTTAACATTTTGAAACTCGGAAATCCCTGGCGAATTAAGGGCAAACCAATGCTTGGTGGCCAATTGCGCCGATCGCTCGGATGCTCGCTAAAACAAGCTTTTTCCCCGTAGCCAAGAATGCCATCGTTATTATCATCCTCCGCATCATAGCAAATTTGAGGCTCCATCACATTGCGGAACAGCAAAGTCCACAAAATCAGTACAGCCGCACTATGGCGATCCGTAGCTTCTGAAGGCTTCGCCAGTCCCATTTCCACTTCCGGTGCGATAAAGCCTCGTACCCCCTTGACTTGCGGTGGTAAAAAACCCTTAACTACTAAACCATCGAGGTCAATTAAAATAGCTTCACCAGTAGATATATCAACTAAAAAGTTTTTCCAGTGCAAGTCAGCATGAGCCATTCCTTTGCCGTGAATCGTGCGAACTGCTGCTGCAATACTTCGAGCTATTTTCAAATAATCAAGCCAGTTTCTTCCCTGCTGAATTTGTTTAATAGCTTCATTGCGTGTGTAGATTAGTTTAGTTAAGTTGACATGGGATGAGGGTACTTTTAGACCAACACATCCCAAACAATCTTCTGCATCTAACTTATCGACAATTCCCAGAGGCCAAGCTAATAAATGAGCATCTTCGCCTAAGTTTTTGCCTAATTTGATGACATTTTCCAGCAAATTCTTTTTATCAGGCCCTGGTTGGTTATAGATTTTAACCACATAGCGGTTATCGAGGCTAAAAAATATTTTGCCTTCACCGCCGATGTGGTCGGGATTATCACCAATTTCAATTTGGTATGGCAGCAGATCGCTGAGTTGTTGCGTTATGGTTACTTTTTGCATTACGGTGTATCCTGATTCTTTGTAATCACTATCAACGTGCGATCGTCCCAGCTTCCAGGGATATGATAGGTGGCCAACCAATTCAACATACCAACACTCGATTCTGCTAAATTTGCAGAATTTCTGAGGTTGTTATCTATCGCTTGTCCCCATTTATTTAAAGCCGATGGTTCCGAATAAATTACATCCTCTGATACCCCGTCTGTCATCACAAATAAAGATTGAAAATCTTGATCTGAAAGCGACATACTTTCCACTTTTAGATGCTGTTCAAAGTCAGAACGATTTATGGTATGAGTAGATTGCGAGTCTCCTGTGTTCTCAGCTTCAACTAAATGTTTGATTTCTTTTTGTGCAGTCAGCCCCAGTATCACTCCATCGCCTACCTGTCCTACAGCTACCTCGCCCGTTTCTACATTGAGAAGCAGTCCTAATGCTGTGCAACTGAGGTCTTTTAGCTCTACTCCCAGATATGTGGCCTGCCTGCTTAAAGTCTGATGAACCTCTTTAAATGCTTGGCGCATTTTTTCTTCTAAATCAGAAGAATTTTTAGGAGCGCAATTATCTTTTTGCTCTTCCTCAGTTTTTTCTGATTGCCCTCTAGTATTGTTTGAAGCATTACTCTCATCTTCATTTAGTGGTTTTTCTTGCGCGTCTAAAGCCTTATTATTATCAGCTTCATTTGATGAGTTGTCTTTATCGTCTAAAGCATTACCATCATCTTCCTTAATAGGTTCATTTTGATCGGCTAAAGCATTAATATCACCTTCATTTCCTGGTTTATTCTCCTCGTTTGAATCATTAGTATTTTCTTCATCTAATGTATTTTTGCGCTCGTCTAAATCATTACTATTTTCTTCATTTGATATGTTTTCTCGCTCGTCTAAATCATTACTATCACCTTCATTCGAGGGTTCGTTTTCTTGGTCAACAACAGGGTTGTTATTAGACCACAATCCTACTGATGCAGCTTGCTGTAAATCTGTTGAATTAGAGTGTGGTTGCGAACCGCATTCCCTCATGTTTTTACTCAATAAATCCAAGGCATCTTCCCAATGCTCTTTTATGCTTTCATCACGATACTTTTTTTCGTCGCTATCTTTTGAATCCTCGAATCCTAAACTCTTCTTAGCTTCTTTCTGTATGATTTGTGTGTTAGGTATATCGGGTTTTAACTCCTGATATGATAGAGAATAATTTGATTTGTGAGTGGAAGGAACAACCGTTTCGTTTGCCTTCAGTTCCTCTTGCAAAGACGGGGGAAAAGAACGCAGTAACAGAGATGCCAGTGCTTCCGCTACATAGGTTGCGCCATAGCGGGAAAGAGGGCGCGAACCTACACCATCGGAGACTCCGACTGCTAACCAAGGGCCGTAGGAACGAATTGCAAAAGCATCGTCTCGCGGCGTTCCCTTTGCTAAGTGTAATTTGCCGACGGCGCTGGCTCCTATTATTTGGTATGATTGCAGAACGGCATGGGCAACACTCCAGTCAGGATGAGTATCGCCAGAACGACCCAAAATTCGATCGCCAATTGCAAAACCTTGCTTCATAAAAAAAATCCGGTAGGTGGGAAACGAGGGTTAATTGAACCCTGAGAGCGTGAAAGTTGCGACTTTTTTAAGGAATAGGAGTCATGCCATTTGGTGTCGGTGTATAATTAAAACCATCATCGGGGTTGCTACCCTGCGCTAGGGAACAAGCAATGCTCATTGACACAAACTTGAACAGAGCAACAAAGGCAGCTTGACTTGTCCCCATGCGAAAAGCTTTACCTGTGCTAATAGCCTTGAGGGTAGTGTCTTGGACATTTTCGCCGCAGCCAGCAGCAACAATTTCATTAATTTTGATCTGCCCCGTGGGACGATTAATCAGGGCTTCATGCTCATGCTTCCACAAAAGGTCGCTTTCATAGCCATTGTCATCTGTAGGTTGCCCATCAGTCAGTATAAAAACTATAGGCTTAAAATCACCCCTGCGTCCGCCTTGTATTGGACGTCTTAAATCTCGGTCAATAGATTCGCGCAATACTTTAAAAGCTTTATCTAACCGCGTCACTCCTTCAGCATTTAGGGTTGGCGGCTCGAAAGAATTGATAGGTTGTAAATTCCCCGTGACTAGCTCAGCATCATTGCCAAAAGTAATAACGCCAACATGAACGCAGGGGCGGGAAATTTCATCATCAAGAACTTCATTTTTAAACTGTTCTAGTCCCATACGCAGCGACTCAATAGGTGCGCCCGCCATGCTGCCAGAAGTATCTAGCAGCAAGTACACAGGTAAGCGACGCTGTTCGCTAGCTGGCATTTCGACATTCCACATACTCATACAAGCTCCTTTTTGTTTTACAAACAATCAAATTTTAGTTTGGGCTTTGGACGTGAAGACCACAAGTTTTACCTCTGGTCTTCAAGATTTTTCTGTTGATTTTCATCACAGTAATTGTTTTCTAGTATAGGGTCAGCAGTGGATACTACATATATGCCATACATCTCATTATCAGTGCAGGTGTTTTGACGGGCGGTTCCTGTCGCATTACCGAAGTAAGCGATGCCAATTTGTTTATTCCCCTGACAGGTATTTGCTTCTAGGGTTGGTTGCGCTTGCTCTTGCACAGCGATGCCATTCGTCTCATTGCTAGTACAGGTGTTTTGACGGGCGGTTCCTGTCGCGTTGCCGGAGTAAAGGATGCCACGATATTTATTCCCATGACAAGTATTGGCTTCTAAGGTTGGTTGCGCTTGCTCTTGCACACTGATGCCATCTATTTCATTACCAGTGCAGGTATTTTGACGGGCGGTTCCTGTCGCATTACCGGAGTAGTAAATGCCATCTTGTTTATTACCATGACAGGTATTGGCTTCTAATGTTGGTTGCGCTTGCTCTTGCACACTGATGCCATCTATTTCATTGCCAATGCAGGTATTTTGGCGGGCAGTTCCTGCCGCATTACCGGAGTAAGCGATGCCACGATATTTATTACCCTGACAGGTATTGGCTTCTAGGACTGGTTGCGCTTCCCCTTGCACACTGATGCCATTCGTCTCATTACCAGTGCAAGTGTTTTGACGGGCGGTTCCTGTCGCGTTACCGAAGTAAACGATGCCACCACATTTATTACCCTGACAGGTATTGGCTTCTAGGGTTGGTTGCGCTTGCTCTTGCACACCGATGCCATTCATCTCATTACCAGTGCAGGTGTTTTGACGGGCGGTTCCTGTCGCGTTACCGAAGTAAACTATGCCACCATATTTATTACCCTGACAGGTATTGGCTTCTAGGGTTGGTTGCGCTTGCTCTTGCACAGCGATGCCATGCAGCTCATTACCAGTGCAGGTGTTTTGACGGGCGGTTCCTGTCGCGTTACCGAAGTAAACTATGCCAGCATATTTATTACCCTGACAGGTATTGGCTTCTAGGGTTGGTTGCGCTTGATTAGCTACACATATGCCATGTAAACCGTTGTTAGTTGCCTCACATTCTGCTACGCTACCGCGTACATCTCCTAACAGATAAAGACCCGTACCACCACGATTCCCACCTGCATCAAAAAACCCGCCTGTAAATCGACACCGACGGAAATCAATCTCACCTGTCACCACCTCAACCACATTAGCCCACTGAAACCCTTGATGATCAAATGTCAAATCGTGAGCCAAAAACAGACCATCACCTGTGTACTTGACAACATAGCCCTCAGCTTCACAGACTATCTTCGTCACATCCATCCCCTCCCCAACCAACACGAGGGGTTTATCAATCTGTAATGGCAGACTGAGGTGGTAGACACCAGCTTTTACCTCAATGGTAGCGCCTGCTTGAGCTTTTTGTACCGCTTCCTCAATCGTTTTGCAGTCCCCGCCACCATTAGCATCTACGACTAGAGTCTGTTGGCTATATGTTCTGGGAACATCACTCCACTGAGCCATCACGGGCAATTCTAAAGTCTCATTCGCCGCTACCAATTTAATTGAACTCCAGAGGAGTCCACTTTTCAGAGGGCTGATTTCTAACCTGACTTTGGTGTTGCCACCGCTAAACTGCCTTGGGTCTACCCTAACCCGATCGCTCTCGACTACAATTTCACCAGGCCCGCCCTGCACCTCGAATTCAGCCTTAACAGGTTCGCCTGAACTTAGGGTGCCAAAGTCCAACCGAGACTTACTAGCGCTCAAGGGCCCTGGTTTGGACGCTCCTGTTGACACCATAGAGACTGCCAGCATTGCGTGAGCTTCGGGAATCCCAAACTTCATCAAAGCGTCTTGCCCAAGCTGTAGCTTGCTAGAGTCTTCGTGTACTGCTTTTAATATTTTTGCCCACCGTTTGAGTTGCTCTTCGCCCCATTCCGGGTCAACGCCACTCGCCGAGAGCAGCATTGGAATATCATTTCGGTTGAAGGCCCCACGCTGTTTAACCATTTTAGCTATGTATTCCAGTGCTTCGAGCAGTGGTTCGACTTGCTCGCGCTTAGAGGGCTGAGTTGTCATATTTCCAGAGCAGGGCAATTGCTAGTCGGTTTTGCTTGGATAAGGGGGTTCATCCTTAACCGTATTTATTGTAGAGCTTTTTTGGCGCGATGTGTGAGGTAATTAACAAAACCGCCACAAGGAACCCAGGACTCTTGCAGTCGCGGGTGTCTGACAATATGCTATGTAAGGCATAATCGATCCAAATTTCCCATGGCAGAATTATTAAAGTTGTTTGCGGCGTGCAAAATTTTGGATTAGCTGAGAGTATTTAGGCAAGTAGCTTGGGTTAGGTTGGCATCTACGGTGGCGAGGGTTAGTCCATAATGAACGGCGGTGGCGGCAATGAATCGATCTGCGGGGTCTTGGTGTATTAGCTCTAGTTGACGGCTCAGAATGGCAATTTCATTGGTGAGAATTGCTTCTTTTGTGTCCAGTTCTTGTAGGCTTTTTTGAATCCATTTTTCTGGTGTAGGTTCTAGGGTTAATCTTGCTTTTTCAGCGAGTAGTAGGGTTTCCCAAATGCTAATGGGACTTAACCAAAGTTCATTTTCTTCGTTAGCGATCGCCATTTGTAAAGTAGTTGATAGGCGAGGATTCCCAAGACGATACCACAGCCAAATGTGGGTATCTAGCAAGAGTTTCATGACAAGACATCCCAAGTTACGAGGTTCGAGGTTGGCTCGATGATATCTCCGATAATTTTGCCGCTATCTTTGGCAGATCCGAAAGCCGATCTTTTACTTTTTTTGATGGGGGAGATAATGGCAACAGGTCGATCGTTTTGGGCGATGGTGAGGGGTTGGCCTGTTTGTATGGCTTGGGTGAGTAGGGCTTGGATGGTTTCGGGAAGGTCGGAAAGGGCGATCTGTGTCATGGTGTTAGTAGGGTGAGGGTATAGGGACTTACCTTACATCTATTTTAAGCTGTTGTGCATATTGTTACTCGATCGACTATTGCCTATAATATGCTATGTAAGGCATAATCTACCCAAATGACATGGAACATTGAGTTTCACTCTGATTTTCACTCTGAGTTTACCGAATTCCCCACTGATGTCAGATTAGAGCTTTTAGCAAAACTGACACTGTTACAAGAATTTGGTCCCAACCTCAAGCGTCCTCACGTCGATACCCTCAATGGTTCTACCTACACGAATAGGTCAGAACTTAGGTTTCAGGCGGCTGATGGAGTTTGGCGAGTCGCTTTTGCATTTGACCCCCACCGATTTGCGATTTTGTTGGTAGCTGGGGACAAATCTGGTGGAAGTGAAAAGCGATTTTACAAGCAACTAATTAAAATAGCAGATAGTAGATTTGCCGACCATTTGACTAAGTTAATGGAGCAAGAAAGAGATGACAATTAGCCTGAAGACTGTTATGGATAATTTACCTCCCGACCAACGAGCAATAGTCGAAAAGCGATCGGTTGAATTAATGGCTGAAGAAATGACCTTGCAAGACTTACGAAAAGCCAGGAAATTCACTCAGATTCGCATGGCAGAATTATTAAATATGCGTCAAGAAAATGTCTCGCGACTCGAACGCCGTGCGGATTTGTTGGTATCTACTTTACAAAGTTATATCGCGGCAATGGGTGGGGAATTGTCATTTGTCGTAGAATTCAAAGATCGACCACCTGTAAAAATTACTGGATTAACATCAATGTTTGAAGAAAGCAGCTACACTAATGGAGAGGAAGAGTTTTAATTGACGAAACTAAAACCTAATTTTGCCAGATGTTTATTATTTCAATCTAAAATCTAAAATCGAATGACCGCACAAACTTCCGTACAATTCCAAGACAGTTTCGACATCATCGTAGTTGGTGCCGGACACTCGGGCTGCGAAGCCGCCCTCGCCACTTCTCGCCTCGGCTGTCGCACTCTTCTCCTCACTCTCAATCTCGATAAAATTGCGTGGCAACCTTGCAATCCGGCTGTGGGTGGCCCGGCTAAAACTCAACTGACTAACGAAGTGGATGCCTTGGGTGGGGAAATTGGCAAAATGGCCGATCGCACTTATTTGCAAAAGCGCGTCCTCAACGCTTCCAGAGGCCCCGCAGTTTGGGCGCTGCGAGCACAAACCGACAAGCGCGAATACGCCGCCGTGATGAACAATATTGTCGAAAATCAACTCAATTTGACCGTCCGCGAAGCGATGGTTACAGACTTAGTTTTGGGCAAAAATGAAGAAGTAATCGGAGTCGAAACTTACTTCGGTGTTGCCTTTGAATGCAAAGCCGTAATTCTCACCACAGGCACTTTTTTAGGTGGCACAATTTGGGTGGGAAATAAGTCGATGCCAGCCGGACGCGCTGGAGAATTTGCGGCAGTCGGTTTAACAGAAACTCTCAACCGTTTGGGCTTTGAAACTGGCAGGTTGAAAACTGGAACTCCGGCAAGAGTTGACAAGCGGACTCTCGATTATACCAACATGGAACCGCAGCCGGGAGATGCAGAAGTTCGTTGGTTTAGTTTCGATCCTGAAGTTTGGGTGGAACGGGAACAAATGCCTTGTTACCTAACTCGAACTACGCCGGAAACTCATCAGTTAATTAGAGATAATTTGCACCTTTCTCCAGTCTACGGCGGCTGGGTTGATGCGAAGGGGCCGCGCTATTGTCCGAGTATTGAAGATAAGATTGTCCGGTTTGCGGATAAGGAAAGTCACCAGATTTTTATTGAACCGGAAGGTAGGGATATTCCTGAACTTTATATCCAAGGTTTTTCGACTGGTTTACCGGAAAGTTTGCAGTTGCAAATGCTGCGGACTTTGCCTGGTTTGGAAAAGTGCGAGATGATGCGCCCTGCTTATGCTGTGGAGTACGATTATTTGCCGGCAACTCAGTGTTTTCCGACGCTGATGACTAAGAAGATTGAAGGGCTGTTTTGCGCGGGTCAGGTGAATGGTACGACTGGCTATGAGGAGGCGGCGGCACAGGGGATTGTGGCGGGGGTTAATGCGGCTAGATTCGCGAAAAATCAGGAGATGGTGGTGTTTCCCCGCGAGCAAAGTTATATCGGGACTTTGATTGATGATTTGTGTACGAAGGATTTGCGGGAACCTTACCGGATGTTGACTTCGCGATCGGAATACCGGCTGTTGTTGCGATCGGACAATGCTGACCAACGCTTGACTCCGCTCGGACGAGAAATCGGTTTAATTTGCGATCGGCGTTGGGAGTTATTTGAGCGCAAACAAGCTAATATTGTGGCGGAAAAAGCCCGTTTGTACTCGACTCGGGTGAAAGAACACGAACAGCTTGGGAAGGAAATTTTTGCCGACACCCAACAAGCGATTAAAGGTTCGATAACTCTGGCCGATTTGCTGCGCCGTCCTGGTTTTCATTATGTTGATTTGGAACGGTACAATTTAGGTAATTCCAGTCTTGAGTTGGCGGAAAAAGATGCTGCTGAAATTGACCTCAAATATTCCGGTTATTTGCAAAGACAGCAAAATCAAATTGATGATATTGCCAAACACGAACGCCGCCAATTGCCTGCAGATTTGGATTATATGGCAATTGGAACTCTCTCGAAGGAGTCGCGGGAAAAGTTGACAAAAATCAGGCCGTTGACTATTGGACAAGCATCGAGGATTGGTGGGGTGAATCCGGCGGATGTTAATGCTTTGTTGATTTTTTTGGAAGTTCGCAACCGCCAGCAGCCTGTTGGTTTGGGAAAGTAGGGAGAATAATTAATAAGCTGTTGCCGCATTTACATTGAATGCTTAGAAAAAATCCCCTTGTTGTGGGGAGTAGGGGTTGGGCTTATAGCCCGCCATGAACATACAATGTTTATTTGTCGGACAGCCGATCGCAATACCGTTGGGTTATGGCTAAAACTCAACAAATCTATGTAGGTTGGCTTCTGGGAATGAACATACAATCATGCTTAGCAATCGCGTATTGATATATTGCTTTTGGAGCGAAAAGTGAGGTACAATCATAGCAGTGAGTTAACCAATTTTAAAGATTTTATGATGTAAGTCGATCGCTTTTCCTAATTCTCGATCGCCAGTAGCGGTTGAAACCACCTACCTACTTAAAATGGTGGCAAACCCGCCCTATGTATGATAAACATTGATCGGATGCACCTAAAAGTTTGGGTTTCCTCAAAATAGGAAAATTCGCGGGAGTGGCCAATGAATCTTTATTTGGGAATAGATTTCGGCACCACGGGCGCGCGATCGACAATCATCGACTCCCAGGGTACAATCCATTGCGAGACTGAATATACTTTTGCTAACAACGGCCAACAACAGTCGGAATTGCCCTCGGTGTGGGAAAATGCACTCTCGGCTGTAATTGACCAAATCCCCCCAAAAATCCGCAATCAGGTAAGGGCGATCGCCCTTGACGGCACATCTTCCACTGTCATGCTGTGCGATACTGACGGTATACCCGTATGCGAACCCATTTTATACAACGATGCGCGCGGTGCAGCCGTTACAGAGACGTTGCGGGCGATCGCCCCAGCCAACCACACAGTATTAAGCGCTACATCCAGTCTGGCAAAACTCCTGTGGTGGTTGGAGGGCGGGCACGCACCATCCACCGCCCCTACGGTTTTCCTGCATCAAGCTGACTGGCTGGCTTTTTTATTGCACGGAAAATTAGGAATTAGCGACTATCACAATGCTTTGAAACTCGGTTTCGATGTTGATACTTTGGGCTATCCGAATTGGCTGATTCAGGGAATTGCGGGCGCCGCAACGCCTAAATTGCCGCAAGTTGTCGCACCGGGCACGCCTGTAGGGGAAGTTACAGATCAAGTGAGGAGTCGCTTCGGATTTCCCGGCGATTGTACAGTTTGTGCCGGCACAACCGATAGCATTGCAGCATTTTTAGCAAGCGGTGTCAATTCTCCGGGGGAAGCAGTAACTTCTCTCGGTTCCACTTTAGCCGTCAAACTGTTAAGTCATACCCGCGTAGATGATTCTAGATACGGAATTTACAGTCACAAATTAGGCGATTTGTGGTTGGTTGGAGGCGCGTCTAATACGGGAGGTGCGGTGCTACGACACTTTTTTACAGATGCGGAGTTAACAACTTATAGCACACAAATCGATCCAGAGCAAGAGAGTTTACTGGATTATTACCCACTGTTGAAAAATGGCGATCGTTTTCCGATTAATGACCCGAATTTGCCGCCAAAACTCGAACCGCGTCCGACTGATTCAGTGGAATTTCTGCACGGTTTGCTAGAAAGTATCGCGCGGATTGAAGCGCGCGGATATCAATTATTGCAGGAGTTGGGTGCAACGCCTTTGACAAAGGTTTATACTGCTGGCGGCGGTGCTAAAAATGCGGTTTGGAGTGCGATTAGAAAGCGTTATTTAAAAGTGCCTGTTGAAACGCCGGTTCAGACTGCTGCTGCTTATGGAGTTGCGCTTTTGGCGATGCGAAGTGCGCTCGATTTGAGATTTTAGGATTGAAGAAAGCGACCTCACGGATCGATATGGATGCTGGTAATCTGGATGCTTTTAGTTAGGCTTAAATGTGGTAAATTAGGATTGCGATCGCTCTTGATTAAAACTCAAATGAGAGGAAGCAAACATTCTGATATATTGTGTTAAGTTGTGATCCCTAAAAATTAAGGACAATGGCAAAGCTACCTGATGACATCCTGAACACAATTTTCAGATTGCAGCGACGGCTAGTGGAAATCCTCAACGAAACAACCGCCACAGAATATATTTTAATGCAGCAGTTTGGCGAGACAGAAGCAACACTCCCCGAACTAGAATCCCAGGATAATGTTAAGGAAAGGTTGAGAAACCCTTACAATCGTTTGTACAGGCTTTTGCAGCAGGTGGCAGAATCTCAACTCGCTGCCACTGCGGATACGTTAAAGTTTCTGTATAGAACGATAGAACAAACAGAGGCGGCTGTCGATGCCTCAGAAGCAACTATCCGAGAAATCAAAATGGATTGGAATTTGCCATGAATCAACAACCTAGAATCCCCGACGCTGAAACCAGAAAGCGACACGTTGAAAAGGTGCGTGAAGTCTGCCGACAGTTGGACGCTTTCAATTTGAAGTTAGATGAAGCGATTGCCATATTTGAAGCTGACAACCGCCGCCAGCGTCGAGAACGTTTGGCGGGTAAATACAGGCGTGTGGAATCTCAGGTAATCGAATAATAGCTTCAGAACGGGCTTTTTCTGTGCTGGTAGGGTTTGCAAAACTGTCGCGGGTGCGATCGGCTCAATTTCCGGCAGAAATCTGATTCCTTCCACTGCTGTGAATTGAAGGCTTCTTTAACTTTGCCGATCGTTGTAAATTGACTGTAAGGCATAAAAGCTGATGTTTTGATTTCTGCTTTTCTATGAGATGCAGATGGCGGTTGAAACCGCGTCTACACAAACGATGTCCGCCTCCGCGGTGTAAAGAAAACAATGTAATTTTTACCGCCAATTTAACCGCCCATTCTTCAACCGGCAAAGGTTTGTAGTGAGGACTTTAGTCCTTTGATAGATGAGGACTAAAGTCCTTACTACAAACCAAGCTATTAAACTCAAAGGTTTGTAGTGAAGACTTTAGTCCTTTGATAGATGAGGACTAAAGTCCTTACTACAAACCAAGCTATTAAACTCGCTGCAACTTCGCCGTTCTCGGATCGATGATTTTGCGGCCCAAACCTGTAAACTTAATTGCCAGATTAGTTTTATCGCCTTCTCCCAAAACGTGGGTAATTTCTCCGACTCCAAAAGCATGATGAAAAACTCGTTCCCCAGCTTTCCACTCTGATGGAGAACTCCCAGAATGGGCTGCTGAATTATTAGTCTTTCCCTGAGATGCAGCCGTTTTAGCTGTCTTACTTTTCTTCGCACTTCCCGCCAGCAAATGTGTGGGCAATTCTCCCAAGAATAGCGAAGGGGTGCAGTGTTCCCGGAAGCCTCCCCAGAGGCGGCGTTCGCGAGTGTGGGTGAGAAATAGCAATTCCTGGGCGCGAGTGATGCCGACGTAGCACAAACGGCGTTCTTCTTCAATTGCTTTCGGGTCGTCCAAACTGCGGAAATTGGGAAATAAACCCTGTTCCATTCCGACTAGAAACACTACGGGAAATTCTAACCCTTTTGCTGAGTGCAGCGTCATCAGCGAGACGCGGGAATCGTCTTCTTTTAAGTCATCTAAATCGGAGGCTAAGGATGCTTTTGCTAAAAATGATGTTAGGGTCGGTTCTTCGTTTTGTTCTTCAAATTGTAACACCGCGTTGTACAATTCTCGAACGTTTTCGATCCGGTTTTCTGCTTCTTCGGTTCCTTGGTTTTTTAAATCGTCAATGTAACCAGAATCTTCGATAATTCCTTGGACAATTTGCGACGCTGGCGTGGTTTCAAGTTTTTGTTGCCAATGACCGATCATGGCGGCAAACTTAATTATAGCTTTTGCCGATCGCCCTGCTAGAGTATTGACAGAAGATTCATCGCTAAGAATTTCCCACAGCGGAATACCTAATTGAGTTGCAGCGTCTTCGATTTTACCAAATGTGGTGTCGCCAATGCCGCGGCGGGGAGTATTGATGATGCGTTTGAGGCTGACGCTATCGTCGAGATTTGCGATCGTCCGCAGGTATGCTAGGATATCTTTGATTTCTTTGCGATCGTAAAACTTCAGACCGCCGACAATATTGTAGGGAATGTCCAAGTGCATTAACGCTTCTTCAAAGGAGCGAGATTGAGCGTTGGTGCGGTAGAGAATCGCAAAGTTACTCCCGTGTTCGTATTCCGAGTTTTGGCGCTTCAACGAATGAATTTGGCCCGCTACAAATTGCCCTTCTTCTAGTTCATTGTCGGCGCGCCACACCACAATCGGAGCTCCCGGTTCGCGAGTAGGGCGCAGAATTTTATCGATGCGTTCGGTATTGTGTTCGATCAAGTGGTTGGCGACTTGCAGGATGTTTTCGCGCGATCGATAATTTTCCTCTAATTTTACCATTGTCTGAGTCTTCTCGTCCGACAAACCATCGCCAAAATCCTCTTGAAATTCCAGCAAGATGGTATAATCTGCCATCCGAAAACTGTAAATAGATTGATCGACATCGCCCACTACAAAAATCGATCGATTTTGCCATTTGTCGAAGTTTTTGGGGTCAACGTTATTCGTGACTAACATCCGAATCAAATCGTATTGAGTGCGGTTAGTATCTTGGTACTCATCAACTAAAATATGGCAAAACTTTTGATGCCAATAATTTAAGACTTGCTCGTTTTGGCGCAAAAGTTTAACAGGAACGAGAATTAAATCGTCAAAATCCAAGCCGTTGTTAGCTGCTAAAGCATCTTGGTAGCGGCTGTAAACATCGGCGATCACGCGCCCTCTGTAATCCGGTTCGGCGGCGAGGAATTCTTGAGGCGACAAGCCTTGATTTTTAGCGTTGCTGATGACGTAGCGGACTTTGCGCGGGTCAAATTTCTTATCGTCGAGGTTGAGGACTTTGGTAACGATTTGTTTGACGATACTTTGAGCATCTGACTCGTCAAAAATCGAAAAATTTTTCTTCCATTGGCGACCTTTTTCGTCTTGATATTTCTCAATGTCGTAGCGGAGAATGCGGCCGCACAAAGAGTGGAAAGTCCCCATCCAAATATGTTTGGTAATTCTGTGGTAAATTTGCGATCGCAATCTGGTTTGCACCTCCGGCGCTAACTCCGTCAAAGGTTTCCCATATTCAGCTTCGGCTTGCTGAGTCGCCAGCAATTTCTCAATTCTTTCTTTCATTTCCCTAGCGGCTTTATTCGTAAAAGTCACCGCCAGAATATTTTCTGGATCGACTCGGTGGGTGCGAACTAAGTTAGCTACGCGGTAAGTTAGAGCTCGGGTTTTCCCGGAACCAGCGCCTGCTACTACTAACAGCGGCCCGTTGTAATGGACGACTGCTTGGCGCTGGGATGGGTTGAGGTGGCTGAGGTGATCGGTAGTTTGAGTCATAGCTAGATAGTTAGTTGTTGGATTTTTTTAAGGGATAAATAATACTTAGTGTTTGATACAGGGAGTTTTTTTAAGGTTGGGTGCGATCGCCATCCAATATAATATCATGAATATCGGACGGCGGTTGAAACCGCGTCTACACAAACGATGTCCGCCTCCGCGGACGAACATAGAATAACGTAAAACATAATTTTACCGCTTATTATTCAACCCGCTCCCGTCGCGTGAGTGTCTGTATAGCCGCGGTTGCAACCGCCGGGTATTCTAACGTTTCAATATTTGTTTCATCAAAATTGCAGCTAATATTCCCAAGCCGATCCAGATGGCAATAATTACAGCAGCGGCTGTCCGATTTATCGGTTTTCCTCGCTCTATTTCTGCCGCTGCTTTTTCCCGACACTCGGCTAAAACTTGTGGCGGAATCATCTTGATTACCAGCCAAATTCCTAATGGTACAATTATTAAATCGTCCAAGTAACCGAGAATTGGGATGAAGTCTGGAATTAAGTCGATCGGGCTAAAGGCGTAGGCAACTGTCACACCTGCTAAAACTCTCGCAGACCAAGGTACTCTCTCGTCTGTACTGGCTAAATAAACAGCGTAAGTTTCTTTTTTGAGTTGGCGGGCAGCTTGTTTTAAGGATTGCATATAAAAACTAATGACTAATGATTAATGACTAATGACTAATGACGCTTGAGGGCGGGGACTCTTGGCACCGCCCCTACTGACTAATGACCAATGACTAAAATTTTTAGTTGCTAAAAATGTAACGGGCTGGAGATTTAGCAATTCCTAGGCGAAGGTCAAGTATATCATCTGTTGTATGTGAGGAGAATGAAGTTTATGAATTCAAATTTGCAACGCAATACTAGAATCAATTTCCGCAACCTGATAACAGCTTTATGTTTAACCTTAACTCTCGTGAGTTTCGCAGGATTAGATCCGGTACAGGCTCAAGAACAGCGGATCAGAACGCTAACAGTTACTGGGCGAGGTGTGGAAGCGATTCAGACAACTCAAACTGAAGTGCGGCTGGGGGTTGAGGTGCAGGGGAAAACGGCGACCGAGGTGCAGCAGGAAGCGGCGAGACGATCGTCCGCTGTGGTAGAGTTGCTGCGATCGCGCCAAGTAGAAAAACTCGAAACTGCCGGCATTACCCTCAGCCCGAATTACAGCTACGAAAACAACCAGCAGCGGCTGACAGGCTATACTGCTACGAATACCGTCAGTTTTCGCATCAATACTCAATCTGCCGGCACTTTGCTCGACGATGCGGTGAGCGCCGGAGCAACCCGCATTCAAGGTGTGAGTTTTGTCGCCGCCGAAAGTGCGATCGAACAAGCTCAAAAACAAGCACTCAAAAAAGCCACTCAAGACGCTCAAGCGCAAGCGGATGCAGTCTTGAGCGCGCTCAACCTCAAGCGCGGAGAAATTCAGGGAATTCAAGTCAACGGTGCGATCGCGCCAAATCCTGTGTACCGCCAATTTGCTGCTAGGGCTGTTGCTGCTGAGGCTGCAACGCCTGTGGTGGGAGGGGAACAGCAGATTGAAGCTTCTGTGACTTTGCAAATTAGCTATTAATTTACGGTTCGATCGTTCGGAATGCGAGTCCGCATCCATCCGAGGACTCGCATTCCGAACGATCGAACCAAGGGTAATTGACGGCAAATAATATTAAAATTAAATAGGAAGTTCGATCGCAAATTCAGTACCTTTCCCGGCTATCGACTTGCAGAACAATTGACCGCCGTGCTTATCCGTCACAATCTGCTTAGCAATCGACAATCCCAGCCCGGTGCCCTTACCCACCGCTTTTGTCGTAAACAGAGGTTCAAACAAATGTTGTTGAATCTCATCCGCCATTCCCAACCCGTTATCAGCAATTCGGACGATCGCACTTTCGCGCAAAACTTCCGTGCTAATCGTAATATTCAGAGGACGCTGGTCTTTTTCCCAAGCCTCTTCCACAGCATCGATCGCATTTGCTAGCAAATTCATAAACACTTGGTTCATCGGGCCGGGATAGCATTTAATTAAGGGCAATTCACCGTAGTTTTGGATAACTTCAATGGCCGGGCGACATCCTTGATCCTTGAGTCGGTGTTTTAACAGCAACAGCGTACTATCTACAGTTTGGTGCAGCTCAATCGCACTAGCAATATCTCCATCCGAACGAGCAAAATTACGCAGCGACAGCGAAATATCTTTAATCCGTTCAGTGCCTACTTCCATAGAATCCAACAAGTGAGAAAAATCCTCAATCACAAACTCCAAATCAATATCTTCAATCTTGCTAACGATATCTGATGCAGGCTCAGGGTAGTGTTTTTGATATAAGCTAAGAACTTCTGTAATCTCAGCCAGATATTCCTTTGCAGGCGCAATGTTGCTGACCATAAAACTCAGCGGGTTGTTAATTTCATGGGCGACTCCCGCCACGAGTTGACCCAGGGCGGACAGTTTTTCTTGCTGCACTACCTTGACTTGAGCTTGTTGCAAAGCGGAGGTGCGTTGCGTAACTTGCTCTTCCAGATTGTCGGTTAACTGTTTGAGCCGCCAGTGAATGTTAACTCTGGCAATTACTTCGTCTTGTTCAAAGGGTTTGGTGATATAATCCACTGCACCTAATGACAATCCTTTTATCTTGCTTTCGGCATCTGCTAAAGCCGTCATAAAAATGACTGGAATTGTCTTTGTTTCCTGGTCATCTTTAATTCTGCGACAAGTTTCAAAGCCGTCGATTCCAGGCATTTGCACGTCCAGCAATATTAGTTCGGGGAAAGGGTTTTTTGTGGAATCTATTGCACATTTTCGCAGCATCGCCAGCGCCGATTCTCCGTCCACGGCTACCCGCACTTTGTAACCTGCTGTTTTTAAGGCTTGCGACAGAACTGCTAAATTTGTGGCACTGTCATCTACTATCAAAATAAATTTTTTTTCTGACTCAAACATGATATTTTCCTTATGCTTGTGATAAATATTCCTGAATCAATGCCAGCAGCTCTTTGACTTGGAATTTTTCGGCTAAAACGAGTATTTTTTGGGCAAAAATCGCGTGTTCTGGATTCGCTGTTTGAATTTGCTCGGCAATCTCGATTACTGTGTCCAAATCGCCTGCTTCAGCTTGTTCGTTTAACAACTGCAAAATCTCGATCGCCGGAATCTGCATTTCATTTGGCATCGGATTTTGCGCTTTTTTACCCAGAGTTATTGTGTCGTCATATACCCACTCCAGTTGCAAATATTTTTGAAGTAAGCCGAGCAATACATCTGCTTGCACTGGTTTTGGCAAAAAATCATTTCCGCCTGCATCCAAGCTCTTTTGGCGATCGATCTCAAACACGCTTGCAGACGACACTAACACGATCGCATCTCGCAGTTGAGGATGAGCGCGGATTTGGTGTAAAAACTCGAATCCGTCCATCACCGGCATGGCTAAATCCGTGAGAATTAAATCCGGTGCGGTGGTTAAAGCGATCTCGAGTCCTTCCTTACCATCAGCCGCTTCAATCATCTTAAAGCCGATCGGTTCTAGCAAGTTCACCAACACCCCCCGATTTTCCCACCTGTCATCCACCACCAAAATTTTGCGTTTTTCACCTTCGTAACCCAAAACAGCCCCCTGTTCGACGATTCTCGAACTCTCGGCCCAATTTTGCGCCTCCGGGAGCGACACTTCAAAGGAAAAAATACTGCCCACTCCTGCACGGCTGTCGATCGCAATTTCACTCTGCATCAAACCCACAATCTTTTGACTGATCGCGAGTCCCAATCCGGTGCCTTCCGATTGTTTTTTCAGCTCACCTACTTGCTCAAAAGGTAGAAATATTTTATCAACTTGTACTGGTGTCATTCCCGGGCCTGTATCTTCAACTCTGAACCTAATTTTGTATATTTTTTCAATTCCATCTAACGGAGAACTTGAATCTGGAAACTCAGCATCTTTAATTACATTAACCTGAAATATCACTCCGCCTGTTTCCGTGAACTTAACCGCATTTCCCAGCAAATTCAACAGCACTTGCCGCAAACGTTTCTCGTCAGCGCAAACCCCCGTCGGGAGTTGCGAATCAATCTGCAAATCAAAGCTAATTTCCTTTTCCTGGGCGCGAATCATGCAGATTTCGGCAACACCTTGGATGAATGAAGGTAGGTGAAAGGCAGTGGAATGCAATTCGAGTTTCCGGGCTTCAATTTTCGACAAATCCAACACATCATTAATCAGCGTTAGCAGGTGCGAACCGCACTGATAAATAATATCAACGCCGCCGCGTCCTTTTTGCGTCATCGGTTCGCTGCGCTGGAGAATTTGCGCGTAGCCTAAAATGCCGTTGAGGGGAGTTCGCAATTCGTGGCTCATGTTAGCCAAAAATTCGCTTTTGGCGCGGTTAGCACCGTCTGCCATTTCTTTGGCAATTTTGAGTTCGACGGTGCGTTCTTCGACGCGCTGTTCGAGCTCCGCGTTGGTGTTTTCGAGGGTTGTAAAAGAGTCGCGCAGTTGCTGCGCCATATCGTTGAAAGATTCCGAAAGCACACCCAGTTCATTCTTACCGGAGAATTCCACAGTGCGATCCTCTTCGAGGGCTTCGCTAACGAACTTTCCGGAGGCGAGATCCTGTGATGCTTTGCTCAATTTTGCGATCGGCTCAGCAATCACGCGGGAAGTATAAAAACCCACAATCGTCGCCACAATTAAAGCGCCGATACAGAATAGAATCGTGGTGCGAGTATTAGCATTAATTTGCCCCATAAAATCGGATTCAGGAACCGCCACAACTACCAACCAATCCAATCCCCACTCGTCTTTCCAGGGTGAAATTTGGACAAACTGACGCTGACCTTTCCACATAAATTCAATCTGCTGACCTTGTTTGATTTGAGAAAAATTCTCAAAGCGATTCTTCAGGTACTGAGCAGTATTAGCAATTAACAAATCGCTGCTGTTAATTGCCGCTAGTCGCTGCGCTTTTTCGCTGACAATTGTGAAAGGTTTCTCTAAACTGGAGGAGGCAACAATCAGCCCGCTCCGTTCGATAATGAAGATTCTACCGGAACGACTAACATTTAAATTACGCAAAAAATCGCTAATTTGTGTAAGGCGTTGGTCAACTCCAATTACGCCAATTAATTGCCTATTTTTATTGTATACCGGTCGGTTTGCCGCAACAGAAAGCGTGTAAGGTGGAGACTGCCACTGATAAAGGCTCCATGTGGGTTTTCCTGCTAGAGCTGTCTGCACGTACCACCCTTCTTGTTTGGCAATATATACTCCATTATTAATAGCAAGATTTGTACGATTTCCGTTTGTGTCGGTGTTGAAAATATACCAATTACGGTTGGCATTGCGTGACAGAGAAACTTCATCAACAGTGACGCGATTGTCTTCAAAAAAACGCCCAGCGCCTGCAAAATCACCAGAGGTAAAAGCAAAGCCAATATAGCCGAAATTGTAATTTTGCAACTGCTGCCAGAAAAACTGTCCTAGCTGTTTTGAATTCTGGTAGTCTAGCAATCCGAGATCGACAGCATCGCCGTTGATTTCTGCAAGATGACGCGCTGTATTGAGTTGGCTGTCTAGATGCTGGTTAATGCGGCTGCTGACTTCTGTCCGCAGTTGAGATGCCAAATCGTTGACTGCTTTCTGTCCGTTGCGAAAAGACAAGTAACCAACAATGCCGACCGCCCCGATGATTTGTAGTACGAAAGGGACAATTAACACGGTTCGCAGCGGTACATTACTAATCAGTTTATTGAGGATTGAAGGCTGGGGTGATGACATAGGGCAACTCGTTATCGCAGTGAGGCGGATATTATTTTTGTTCGACTACACTTAGGCGAGCTGTTTTTTTATAGACATCGATCGGGCGATCGCTCTTATTTTAGTATCACCTAATTTGTGGTTATGGATCGATATTAACCCAAAAATGGTTTAAGCCAATATTTTTTGCAATTAATTTAATACCTCGCCCGCACAGCAGGACTTCTCTAAGCTTCTCTAAGTTCATCGGAGAAACGAGGTTGATGAGGTAAGCGCGTCCTCTAAGTCTTGTTCGCGATTTCCTGCTAAATAAATATCAGGAGATTCTCGTAGGATTTTTGCCCAATTGATACTTGAGTGTTAGTGACGAATACTTAAGTACATAGACTCAGATAAGTGCGATCGAGAGTTGTTTGGGGCGATCGCATATTTAAAGTAAAATAAAAGAGAGAGTGCGTGCAAAGTGCCTCTTCTTGTTGATCGCCACACCTAGGGATTAGGACATCTGAGTTTCAAAAAGTCTGCTTTGATCCAACCTTTGTACTCACTTGCTCTCAATCTTGTCGTCAAATACCAGACATTTCCTTCACTATCTTTGCGACTGAGTGGAGATACGACAGCACTTTTATTTTGGTCGTCATTGGCGACAATGACTAGATTTCCTACCGAGACAGTGCCTACAACGCTAAAAATGCTTCCCGCACCCGATCTGATATTAACTTGTGAGCCAATATCTTCACCTACAATATCGGCGACGCAGCTTTTGTCTGTGATGGATTGAGCGCTTGCACTCTTGGGAGTGAAGATAGCAAGAGTGGCGATTTCTATAAGCATGAGAACGCAAATTTGTACGGGTTTCATCTTTGATACCAAAACTGATTTGTGAGATTAATACGAGCGAATTAGGTTAGATGGTGAGATGGAATTGCACAATGTTTGCGATCGCAAACTCTGTATATTGCCGTAAATGCGGTGGATGAAACGCCAAAACAATCTCTTCCCGCGAAACCCCAGCCTGCAACAAATCTGTCACCACCCCATCTTCTGTCCAATCCTCCTCAATCCAAATTTTGCCATCCCGCAATCGCACGTGAATAGTATTGACCTTAATCCGTTCTTGTCCCTCCCAACCCATTACCATCAATAAATAATGGTCGTGCCTTTCGTCAAAAATCAGCGCACTTTCTAGCGTTAAATCGGTAGATTTTGCGTCCAACTCATAATAATCAGTTAAAACTTTCCGAATCAAATGACGATAATAATCTAATTTTTCCATCGCTCAACTACCTCCCCTTCCGGGTCAAAAACTAGCAATTTTACTCGATTAGTTTCAACAATTAATTTGGCAATTTTCTTCTGAAAGCCACCGTTATAAACTGTGTTGGCTATGGCCAAATACAACTCATACTCGGATTGCTAGGCTTGTAAGATATTGCGGTAAATGATATACTGCCCTACAGCGCCTTCTAGATCGTTCATGAAAGATCGCCCTAAAAAACTCTTCACCTCAACAATAATTTTTCGTCCCTGCAATTCTGCTGCGATCGACTTTTCGGCCGCAATATCTGGATAGAGTTTATCCCCGCCATATTCCAGCACATAGTTTTCAGTAACTATCAGCCAGCCATCTTTAATCAGTGCTTGCTTGACTGCATCATGGTAGATATCTTTAGCTGGCATCGCGAGACGAGGTAATTTGATATTCTACATTTTAACTCAAGGGATCTCGCCCGGGAGGTGCATCCCAAAGTGCGATCGCACACCCCATCCCCACAGCCCGCCACAGACGCAAGAATCGCCGCCAGCCAAGCCTGCAAATCCAATTACTGCCGGATCGGATCTCGAAGTACCCGAGATCGACTAAAGTAAACACAAAATATTATTGGCGGTGATTTGAGTGATTGAGACTTTAGCAACAGGAATCGCAGCAGCCGGTTCGCTGCTAGCATTGGGCGGATTGGGCCTAGAGTTGAACTATCGCCGGACTGGGAGTCCAAATAAACTAGAACTTACAGCCGGAGAATGGCACTTAGCCATAAACGAACCCAACCGATATCTTTTGGTGGGAGAAATGGAGTTCCGCAACCTGACACAGCGGTTTGAGGTGATGTTGCCAGATGTGCGCGCACAGGTGAAACTGCTGTCAGATGCAAGTTTGGATGGCGTCACTTCCCAGACAAAAGTGATTCCTTGTCACGAAGACGCAAAAGCAAGAGCAGACGATTACTGGTTCGGCTATATTGTTAAAGCCAAAAAAACCACGAAAATTAAAGTTTCTGTAGAAATTCAAGGGCAAGATTTAAGCAAATTGCAGTCAGCTTGGGTGCAAATACATTTCATCACCTACGGCCCGGGCGGGCGCATCCCCAAAGTCCGCAACGTAGTAGTCCCGCTGCAATTTCCCAACTCCGACACCGTACCCACCGCCCGCAATGTCGGAGTTGCCGAAGTCTTGCCAATTCGCACCCACATACTGGCCGAACTAGACGATCCGGTCGAAATTGTCAAGCGTTACGTGGTGCCGCGCGCCCAGAAAGGCGATATTGTTGCTCTGGCAGAAACTCCCCTAGCTTTGATGCAGGGGCGCTACCGCCATCCCAGCGAAGTCAAACCCGGATGGGCAGCCAAGCGAGTTTGCTTGTTTTTCTTGCCCACGTCGAGTTTGGCCACAGCTTGCGGAATGCAGACATTGGTTGATGTAGTCGGCCCAGGGCGCGTAGTCGCGGCATTTGCGATCGGCGCTGTGGCTAAAATATTGGGTAAACCGGGAGTCTTTTACCAACTAGCAGGAGAACAAGCCAGGCTGATTGACGACGTTACGGGAACTTTGCCTCCCTTCGACCAATTTATTGTCCTAGGCCCGGACAATCCCCAGCAAGTTGTAGAAGAAATCCAACGAGAAACCGGACTTGCCGCAGCGATCGTAGACGCTAACGACTTGAAAGCAGTTAAGATATTAGCAGCGACCTCCGATTTATCGGTAACATTTTTAGAGCAAGCCTTGCACAGCAACCCAGCCGGGAATGCTGACGAGCGAACACCGGTCGTATTGATTCGACCTCTGCCGAGCGAAATCTTGAGTTGAAAACTGAAAATTAAAAATTCAAACAAATGATTTGAAATTTTTAATTTTAGATCGACCGAGAAAGGGTGAAGAATTAAAAGTTCTAAGTTTTGAACTCAAAAATCAAAACTTCCCTAACTCTTCCCCTTTCTTAAATATCTTTGATTTTTTAATTTTTGTTGTCCTGTTTCGTGCTATTACGGTTCTCAACTTTCGTGAGGGACTCGCCAACCAATAACCAATAACCAATAACCAATAACCAATAACCAATAACCAATAACCAATAACCAATAACCAATTTATACCTTACTTGAGAATTTCTATATGACTTCATTTAGCTCTCAAAACCAAAACCAGGTTGTGATTCGCCAGTTTCAGTACCGCGACATCGAGGCGATGGAACAACTGTGCACGGAAACAGCCGAAAATCCAGAAAACCGCAAGGGCGCAAGCTGTGACTTGGTACTGGGTAGAAAATTGCAGCAGATTCGTCGGTGGTACGGACTGCTGAAAATTTTTAGCTTGTTTCCAAACACTGGCCAGTCGGTATTTCGCGCCCACGTTGCTGAAGAAGAGGGTAAAGTTAAAGGCATAATTCAGATTTCTCCTTTCAACCGCACCCGCAGCACTTGGCGGATCGATCGCATCGGAGTAGACCCAGAAGCCCGGAGCAAAGGCATTGGTTCAATGCTGCTGCGGTACTGCTTTGAGGCAGTCTGGGAAGCACGGACTTGGCTGCTGGAGGTGAATGTCGGCGACAAAACCTCCCTGGCTTTGTATCGGCAGAACGGGTTTCAGCCGTTGGCCCAGATGACTTACTGGACGATCGCCCCGGAACGCCTGCAATTGATGGCAAACTCAACGCCAGATTTGCCCAACCTGCTGCCGGTGAGCAACGCCGACGCTCAATTGCTGTACCAACTCGATACCGCGTCAATGCCGCCCTTGGTGCGCCAAGTATTCGATCGGCACATTCAAGACTTCAAAACCAGTTTTTTCGGCGCTTTAGTCGAAGGTGTCAAACAGTGGCTGGGAAAAACAGAGGTAGTCAGTGGCTACGTATTTGAACCGCAGCGCAAAGCAGCGATCGGCTATTTTCAGGTGCAGCTATCCCGCAACGGCCACCAACCGCACGTCGCCCAGTTGACCGTACACCCGGCATACACTTGGCTGTACCCAGAACTGCTATCCCAGATGGCGCGCCTGGTTCAAGACTTCCCAGTTCAAAGCCTGCAAGTAGCTTCGGCTGACTATCAACCCGAACGCGAAGCTTATTTAGAGCAATTTGGAGCCGTGCGCGTGGAACACAGTTTGCTGATGTCTCGATCGGTGTGGCACAAATTGCGCGAGTCCAAATTAGTCTCTCTCGAAGGACTCCAACTCTCAGAAGTGTTGCAGAGCTTCCAGCCAACTCGCAAACCAGTACCGGGCAGAATGTCCTGGCTCGGCCCGATCGCCCCTGAAGCAACAGCAAGACCCGTTTCGTCTGAAATCAAACCATTTTTGGCGGAGTCTGGAAACGGTAAAGCCGATCGAATTAACCCCTTGAACGACCAAAATTCCGAATCAGCAGCAACAGAGGCCAACAGCATTTTGCCTCTGAAGTTGCCGGAATTGCCTCAAGACGGCGCGCCAGAATAGAAATTAATTCCCGATCGAATGTCCGCTAGATGAATCGCATCAAAACGGTTTGTAGTGAGGACGACCGTCCGCAAAAAACAGAGGACTAAAGTCCTTACTACAAACTGAAAAAACTCAACTTTTGTGCTTCTTCCTTCGCGCTTTTGACGATGCTTAATTTTTTGTTTGTAAGTAAATCTAAAATCTAAAATCTAAAATCTAAAATCTAAAATTGATTGATGTCCAACCAAAAATTATGGATTTCAGCCCTCGGATTAGATATCGGCAGCAAACGAGTCGGCATCGCCGGGTGTGACGGAACAGGTTTAATCGCTACGGGGATTACTACTCTAGTGCGATCGTCCTTCGATCGCGATGTAGCTTGTCTGCGAGAGCTCGTCCGAGCGCGCGGAGTGAAAATTTTGGTTGCAGGCTTGCCCTACTCCATGAACGGAGAATTGGGCAATCAAGCGCGACAAGTGCAGAAATATGCTGGCCGCATCGCCGAGGCCTTAGAACTCCCCCTAGAATACGTAGATGAGCGCCTGACTTCGGTTGAGGCAGAGGAATTGATCAAAGCACAAGGGATTCCGCTGTCACAAAATAAGGGATCGATCGACCGCAAAGCAGCGGCCCTGATTTTGCAGCGGTGGTTGGACAGCAGAAGACAAAATATCGCCTCCGTTCCCAATCTTGATACTCCCCAGGGCTGAAGCCACGGGGATTCTTGAATGAATCCGAAAACTCTCAAAGGCGTTATCAAAGCACATCTATACGCTCAAAACAACTACCAGTATAAAGGGTATTGCAATTGCGCTTACTTTTAAATTGTGTTTGCTTTCATAATCCATCACAATGCCAGATAGGTACGCTTCACACTCTGCCATTACTTGTCAGTTATACAGGCTTACTACTCCTCAAGGAGTGTGGTGGCTCACTGTGCCGGGATTTCTCCGATACTAGAGTGTTTCAACACATAGATGGTTGTTTTACTTGCAATCTAATTCTAATCCAACCTTTCAATCAGTTGTGTAAAGAAATATTGAAGGCGGTTGAAACCGCAGCCGACTTCCTCCCCGTGTCTAAAGCCAGGGGCACGCCGGGCTCGTTTTTCGGTGATAGCTTTTAACGAAGGCGTGATATCCTAAGTTGTGCAAGTTTGCTACGCACACCTGTAACCGTTGACATACTTGAGAAAATTTCGCTGTACCCTCGGTACTGAAGCAGCACAAAATTGTGATTTGTCTTCAGTATCGCTCTGGACTCGACTGAAATTTAAACGCTGCACTCTCCGCGTGGAAAATGCCGCGAGTCTCGCGGTTTAAGCTTGTGGACTGGCGATCGCCCGCGCCACCAGAAGATCGAAGATGAAAACTCCCAATTGTCAAGCAAACATTACTGAAATATTGACGGAAAATTAAGATAGACGCGATGTCCTCATCCCCAAACCGCAAAGAGAATGGCAGTTCCAACGAAGAGTCCGTCACCCTGACGGATGAATTAGGGCGCTCGCTCACTTGCAACATAGAGCATTCGATGAACCTAGAAGGTCAAGAATACGCTTTGCTGATTCCGATCGACTCTCCGGTAGAAATTTTTACTTGGCACGGAGACGAAACTGACGAATCAGCAATTCCTGTAGAAGACGAGACCGAAATTGACAAAATTTTTGATATTGCTAAAGTTGTTCTGCAAGAGCAGAACTTGACACTCCGGCGCACGGCGGTGACACTGACTGTGGTTGGCGAATTGCCGGAATTTCCCGAGGAGGATTTGGCGCCGGAGGCCGATGCTGATGAGGAGTCGGACTTTGAGGAACTGATGTGGCTGACCAGCTTCTATCACGAAGAACAGGAATATGCCATTTATACGCCTCTGGACCCGTTCTTTATCTTGGCTCGAATCAATGATGACGGCAAGCCAGAATTGCTCTCGGAAGAAGAATTCCAAAGGCTGGAACCGATGTTGCCCATGCTAGAAGACCAGTTTTTTGACGAGCTTGATTAGCTCTAAATAGCAGGCTGAAGACCAGAGGGCAAAAAGCAGCATTTTTTACGATTTTATTAAAAGTAAACTGCTCGCCCGAGCGAACTTTTTCTCTTATGGCCGCTTCTGCCTTCGCGATCGGGCTTTTGAATTGGGCCACATGAATAGAGTCTTTTAAAGGGCTTGTATTCGTAACTTTTCGGTCATCAATCGCAGGTCATCAGTCATTAGTCGCTAGTTAACCCTCGATTATCCAGGACAACGGACTATGAGCAAACAACAACTGACAAAAAGCAGCCCGCGAGAGAGCCGAAAAGCTACTCCGCAATTTTCTAAATGGTTGTTTTATCTGGCCTTGCTGCCAGTAATTTGGGGAAT
Organism: Microcoleus sp. LEGE 07076; assembly: GCF_015207455.1. GTDB lineage: Bacteria > Cyanobacteriota > Cyanobacteriia > Cyanobacteriales > Microcoleaceae > Microcoleus. Next base: position 35,302 of record NZ_JADEWV010000002.1, on the reverse strand, counting down.
TTGCGCTTGGCAGGGCTGGGCTTGGTGGAGCTGGGCTTCTGCCCCTCCTAAAATCGCTGAAACGTCAACTACACCAGGAGATGAGGCTGCTGTGACAGTCCAAATCCCCCCCGGTACTTCCAGTCAAAAAATCGGGCAGGATTTGGAAGCTGCGGGCTTAATTCGATCGGCAGGAGCATGGAATATGTGGGCCCGCTGGCTGACGATGCAAAACCGCGACGGAGATTTTAAAGCCGGAACTTACCAACTGTCGCCGACTCAACCTCTGAGTGCGGTAGCTGAGAAAATTTGGAAAGGTGAAGTCGCACAGCAGAGTTTCACGATTCCAGAAGGGTGGTCAATGCAACAAATGAGCGCTTATTTTGAAGCCCAAGGTTTTTTCCCGGCTCGGGATTTTTTGGCGGCGGCGAGTCAAGTTCCCTACGCTAAGTACCCTTGGCTACCGAGCGGCTTGCCTCATTTGGAAGGGTTTTTGTACCCGGATACTTATCAGCTAGACGGCGATGCCGTTAGCCCGGAAGCTGCGATCGAACAAATGCTCGATCGTTTCGAGCGCTTGGCTTTACCGGTATATCAAAAAAATCAGAACAATACTAAGCTTTCTTTAAAAGAGTGGGTAACGCTGGCTAGTATTGTGGAAAAAGAAGCTGTGGTGGCGAGCGAGCGCAATCTCATTTCAGGGGTGTTCAACAACCGTCTGAAAAATAATATGCCCTTGGGATCCGATCCTACAGTTGAATATGCCCTCGGCATCAGGCAAACTAAGGAGAAGCCTTTGACTTTTAAGCAGGTGGAAACGCCTTCTCCTTACAATACTTATCTCAACGTAGGGCTGCCACCAACTCCGATCGCGTCTCCGGGAATCGCCAGTTTGTCAGCGACTCTGGTTCCTGAAAATACGGAATATCTGTATTTTATGGCTCGGTACGATGGCACTCACATTTTCAGCCGCACTCTGGCGGAACACAATGCTGCTGTGGCTCAAGTTGACCAAAAAGTGCGATCGGGTCAATAGATTGGCAATCACTAACACATAAGTAAAAAGTAACAAAGCAAAAGCAATAACGCTCGCTTTTGATTTTTTACTTTTTAAATCTTTAACTTCCAATTTCTTATTTCTCGATTCTTTAATCTAAAATCTAAAATCATTATGACTTGGGGTAAACTATTACAGCCTGACTTAGTTTTAGGCAATTCGATTGTGAATTTAACGGCAGATATTCTGCAGGAATATCAGATTAAAGGATTAGTTTTGGATGTAGACGAAACTCTCGTTCCGATTACATCAATGAATGCTTCTCCCGAACTCAGCCTGTGGGTGGAAGAAATTAAACCGATAGTATCGCTGTGGTTGGCGAGCAATAATTTAAGTGAAACTCGGATCGGTAGAATTGCTGAGTCTTTGAATCTACCTTACATCACGGGTGCTGCTAAACCGTCGCGCCGCAAGTTGCGAAAAGCTGTGACGGCGATGAATTTGCAGGTGGAACAGGTGGCGATGGTGGGCGATCGGCTGTTTACTGATGTTTTGGCCGGCAATCGTTTGGGTATGTTTACTATTTTAGTCGAGCCAATGGTTGATGCTGGCTATGCGCTTCGCAAGTATCCGGTGCGCTCTTTTGAAGTATGGGTTTCTCAAGCTTTGGGGGCATCTCTGAAAATTAAAGATTAGTCATTAGTCAGTAGTCAGTAGTCAGTAGTCAGTAGTCAGTAGTTAGTTGTCATTAGTCATTGGTAACTGGTTAGTAGTTAGCAGTCATACCAAATTCGGGTTTTGGATACCCTTTATGAACCAGTCGGCGCAGGCCGACATCGTTTGTGTAGACGCGGTTTCAACCGCCGAATCATATATTACCCGGATTTGGTATCATCAGTGATTAGACATATCATAAAAAGCCTGTTTGGAACAGGCAGGATGCCTGTTCCACAATAGTTATTGGAGAGGTATATTAGTAATTAATTTGAAATATTGTTTATGAATAGGCCGTTTGGAACTCGATCGCAATTAAATAAAAAAGCTCTGATTGTCATAACAAATAACAAATAACAAATAACAAACAACAAATAACAAATAACAAATGACTAAAACTATTGTTGTTAAAATAGGAACTTCGACCCTGACTCGATCGACTACCGGAAACTTAGCTCTCTCAACTATTGCTGCATTAGTCGAAATTTTAGCAGGTCTGCGGCAGATCGGCCATCGAGTAGTTTTGGTTTCTTCTGGTGCGGTTGGAGTGGGCTGCGCGCGCTTGGGTTTGACGGAACGCCCGCGAAATATTGCTCTGAAACAAGCTGTGGCTGCCGTGGGCCAAGGGCGGCTGATGCGCGTGTACGATGACTTGTTTACTACTCTACAACAGCCGATCGCCCAAGTATTGCTCACCAGAGGCGATTTAGTGCAGCGCAACGGTTATGTTAATGCTTGCAATACGTTTGGGCAACTGCTACGGTTGGGCGTGATTCCGATCGTCAACGAGAACGATACTGTAGCGGTAGACGAACTCAAATTTGGCGATAACGACACGCTTTCGGCGCTAGTAGCGAGTTTGGTAGAAGCAGATTGGCTGTTCGTGCTCACAGATGTCGATCGGCTGTATTCGGCAGATCCGCGCAGCAATCCCGACGCGCAGCCGATCGCCCTAGTCCAAAATATGGCACAGCTCACAGAATTTCAGGTAAAAACAGGAGATTCCCGCAGCGGTTGGGGAACCGGCGGAATGGTGACCAAAATTGAAGCCGCCAGAATAGCCACAGCATCGGGAGTGCGGACTGTCATCACAAACGGCTGCTTTCCTGGTAATATCGAGAAAATACTTAACGGAGAGTCGATCGGCACTCAATTCGAGCCGCAACCTCGCCCTGTAAACGCTCGCAAACACTGGATAGCCAACGTGCTAATTCCAGCAGGAAAACTGTATTTAGATGCCGGTGCTGTCAAGGCAATTTCCCACAGCGGAAAATCCCTGTTAGCGGCCGGTATTGCGCGAGTAGAAGGAGAATTTCAAGCTGATGATTCCGTGCAGTTGTGCGACACAGAAGGCAAGGAAATTGCCAGAGGACTTGTGAATTATAGCAGTTTAGAATTAACACAAATCCAGGGCTGCAAGTCAGATAAAATTGCTAAAATTTTAGGCTATGCAGGCGTAGAAACAGCGGTACACCGAGATAATTTAGTAATTGTTTGAGCGTTATGGCATTTCGATATCTCATTTGAGGTGGTGTCGGGCATCGGGAATCGGGAATCGGGAATCGGGCATACCTCACGACGCGATCGAACCGCTATAGACATCTCCAATAATGATTGTAGAACAGGTCGGACAGCCTGTTTTGAACAGGTTTATGTGCAGATGACTATTGACAAACATCCAAACAGTCGAAAGCGCGATCGATCGCAGAAATTGACGACACTTGCAGCACAGTATTACAAGAATTTGTTTTGCTGTGTCCGAACAGCTCTTTCATCGCTTCTGTAAATAATTCAAATACATTTTCTACTAATTCTAAAGCTGCTTGCTGTTCCGACTCAGTAAGTTCTATCTCCGCCAAAACCTGCAACATTTCAGGTGTATTTAAAATGCGCTCATTTTCCAAACCCACATAACCTCCTCCAAAATAAACATATTCTTTATTGGTAACTTGTTGTAATTCCATTACCACTGCTAGCGCCGCCTCAAAAAAAACTGTGGCGGTTCCTTGCAAAACTTCGACTAACACCAGTTTCTGAACCGGAGAGGCTTTCCAAGCGTAGCGTTCGAGCACCGAACACAGCGATCGAGTTTTTTGAGTTTCTTCACCCCAAAGCAATCTGAAGTCCCCGCAACTCATTAATTGGTTAAATCCCAATGTCTCTAAATGTTGCAGATACCCGTGCCAATAGTAGTTTTCTTTATAAGTATACTTGTTAATCAATTCCTGAACCTTGTTGTTGCTAGAAGATTCTCGGAGGACGTACTTATTCAAGTCGCTCAACCCCACAGCAAAAGGAGCGAGTAAAGGTGCAAAAATTAGTCGTTGATTCGGGTGAATGTGTTTATTAGCTAAAAATTCAAATAAAGGCAATTTTGTGAATAGTTGCTTTTTTTTGTCGATGAATGCTACAATCTCTTTCATAGTTTCGTGCCACAGTAAGAGTTTTCAATACAATGTTAGTACCTCCCTTAATTATCTATCTGGTCAATCCCAAATATTTGTGTTTTAGATCGTAGATATTTGTAATTAAAATCGCACCTAAGCGTGTTTTTAGTCACCAAATATTGTGATTTGGATCCTAGCAAGTTTCAAAATAGGAGTAAGTTGCAGCTATCATCACCCAACAGATAAAGGTTCTGCGTAAATTTTAAAATAACTATTTTATATTTTCAGAATTGCCTTTAGGTGCATTCTGAGCTACTCTGTCTTTTGGATCGGTTAAGAAAATAATAGGAGTTAATCTTGGAACGGACTTTTTTAGCGATTAAGCCCGACGGCGTACAGCGCGGACTCGTCGGCGAAATTATCGGTCGTTTTGAAGCCAAAGGCTTCACGCTAGTTGGGATGAAGCTAATCACGGCGAGTCGCGAACTAGCCGAACAGCATTACGCCGTACACAAAGAAAGACCATTTTTTGCGGGACTGGTAGACTTCATCACTTCCGGGCCGATGGTGGCGATGGTGTGGGAAGGATCCGGCGTTGTGGCCTCGGCGAGAAAAATGATTGGCGCTACAAATCCTCTGAATTCTGAACCGGGAACAATTCGTGGCGATTTGGCTGTGAATGTCGGCCGCAATATCATTCACGGTTCTGATGCTGTGGAAACTGCGAACCAGGAAATTAGCCTGTGGTTCAAAGCTGAAGAATTGAGTAGTTGGACTCCTTGTTTAACTCCTTGGATTGTGGAGTAGTTTTGATATTCTCCAAAAAATCGCACCTCAATCCCAGAAACCGGGTTTCTTTCTAGATTTGTGGTACTAAACCGAGATTTGTCGCAGAAACCCGGTTTCTGGCCGCCTCCCAGAAACCGGGTTTCTTTCTAGATTTGTGGTACTAAACCGAGATTTGTTGCAAAAACCCGGTTTCTCGGCGGCGAGAAATCAACCCGCCCCGGATATTAACAAAGTTAATTCTTCAATAACTTCATCCCCATTTTCACCTTGTCGAAAATCGTCTTTTGCGAGACGCAAGTAATCAGACAAAGCTTGCCGCAATTCAAAGTATCGCGGCGGACTTCCTGGGCTTTTTCGCCATACCAAATCGCACGGGCGCTTTCCTCTTTCACGTTTCCAATCACCGGAAACTCATCGCACAATTTCACGTCGCCGCGCGTATCAATCCAGTAATTACGCAGTCCAACGCGACAAGGACGAGTTGAATCGGGAGCTTTTTCTTCTGCAAAGTGAGGCACCATCAAACGCAATACTTCATCGCTGTTCATAATTGGCGCGCCATTTTTCTTCATCTCAATTAAGCGCTCAATGACTTGTGAAAATTCCTCCACGTCTTCTTTTTCAATCCACAATTCCGAGTAGGTTTCTGGTGTCCAGCGGTTGACTGGTTGGAAGTTCACCGTCGTCGCTCCAATTCCCTGAGCCCAGGTTACAATTTCCTCTAGGTGGCGGAAGTTGAGCCGATTGATAGTGGGTTTGACGTTGATGGGAAACAGGACGTTTTGTTTTTCTTGTTCAGCTCGCAGATAACCGATTCCTTTGGAAAGCCGATCGAACAATCCGGGTTGACCGCGCAAATAATCGTGCAATTCTGCATTCGGCCCGTCAACGGACATATTCACATTAAAAGGACGCGCCGCCACAGTTTTAGCAGCATTTTCCTTGGTCATGCAATAACCGTTGGTGGTTACGCCGGCGTGAATGCCATTTTTGTTGGCAAAAGCTAGCAAGTCTAGAAAACCTTTTTTAATATAAGGTTCGCCCCCGCTAAAGTTGATGGAAAATTCGCCGACAAATTCTTTGACGCTCAATAAGGCTTTTTCCCAATCTTCGATCGTCATTTCGTCTTTATATTCTTTGAGCCGCCAATACTCGCACTGGCGGCATTTAACATTGCAGTGTTCGTTAACAATTCCGTAAAAAGTGACTGGGGTTGTCACGTCGAATCCTGTATTAATCCTGAGCGATTAGGCTACTGCACTCTTGGTGTGCTTGACGCCCAGTCTGGATAATGTTAAAGCATCCATGTCTTGTTTTCCTTACGTGTTCTTACTTAAGTTGATTTATTGAAGTGATTTCTCAGTGATTTTTATACGTATGATTACGTATTGCTCGTTACGTATTCCTTGCGAGTACGTATGCACCATCCTAAGTGTTGGTTCTGGGTATGGCTAGATGGTTTTCAAAATTTTATAATATGAAGAGTTGTAACATATCAGTATTTCTAATCTGTTTAGCCATACTTGTTGTTAAAACATCAAATATGCTTAATACTTGCCGAAATATATGAGTTTGAAATGCACTTAAATAGATAAGTGTAGTTTTTGTGTAACTTTGTTGTAAACAAACTTAATACTGCGTGTCAGTAAAAATACTTAACTAAGCGACATCAATAATTTATTGTTATAGTGAAACGATCGACCGCACAGCACTTGGCTTTATACAAGCTTTACAATCAGAGAAAATTTAAGTATTTCAACCGCAAAAAATGGCGACAAACATGGGACGATATTTGCAGGTACTGAAATTGTTTTGGGGTGCGGCGATCTCTGCGGAGCTCGAATACCGGATCAACTTTGTCCTCGCAGCCCTCAGCAGCCTCGGAAACCTGGCTGGTAGTTGGTTCGGACTGTTTTTGTTTTACCGTACAGGCTACAGGTTTTCGGGCTATTCATGGGAAGAAGCTTTAGTTGTACTCGGGATTTTTACGATTTTGCAGGGGTTTTCCTCAACTTTTTTGGCACCGAACCTCAGCCGTATTGTCGATCGAGTGCAGCAAGGTACTCTGGATTTCGTACTTCTCAAACCCATCAATTCCCAATTCTGGCTGTCTGCAAACACAGTTTCTCCTTGGGGAATCCCAGATTTAATCTTCGGCGCGGCACTGCTGCTGTATGCTGCTAATAAGTTGGAAGTCGGAATTGGCAACTATTTTTTAACAGCAATACCGCTGTTATTCGGAACTGTTACTCTTTACAGTATCTGGTTTATGTTAGGTGCAACCAGCATTTGGTTTGTCAAGATTTACAACGTTACTGAAGTGCTCAGAGGATTGTTGGAAGCGGGTAGATTTCCAATGGCAGCTTATCCCGCAGCTTATCGATTTTTCTTCACTTTTGTAGTTCCCGTTGCTTTCTTGACTACTGTGCCGGCAGAAGCCATGCTGGGCAGAGGTGAAATTGTTTGGATCGCAGGGGCGGGTGTTTTGGCGATCGGGCTGTTATTTTTCTCCCGCTACTTCTGGCAATTTGCACTCCGCTTTTACACCAGCGCTTCGAGTTGAGTAAGCAGCTAAGGTTGGCAGCGCAGCAAGAGATTGTCTGTGATGTTTGAGGGGGAGAGGGGGAGAAGGTTTGAGGAGTGGGGAATAGTCGATCTGTAAATTCAAATACGGTACAGCTTACATAAAAAATATAGAAAAAAATCTGCCTCTACTTATATTCGGAAAAAAAAATGTAAAATTTCAAGATATCCTTGAAATCTAAACTCTCAAGAAACTACGGAAACGAGGGCTAACGAATGAAAACAAAAAAACTGGGAAACACTAATTTTAACATCGGCGCGATCGGTCTGGGAGGTATGCCGATGTCGTTAAGCGGCCGGCCGCCTGAATCGCAAGCAATTGCGGTAATTCATCGCGCCCTGGATTTGGGTGTCACGCTGATTGATACGGCAGATTCTTACTGCGAAGATGAATCCGACAAACACCACAACGAGCACCTGATTGCTAAAGCTTTGCAAGAGTACACCGGAGATATTCGGGCTGTTACTGTCGCCACTAAAGGCGGCTTAATGCGGCCTCAAGGTGCTTGGACGCGCAACGGCAATCCCCACCATTTGCGCCAGACAATTCGGGAAAGTTTTGAAGCGCTTGGCGGCGAGAAGCCGATCGACCTTTGGCAGTATCACTCGCCCGATCCGGGCTATACAATCGAAGCAGCCCTAGCACCGGCAAAAGAAGCAGTAGAAGCAGGAATGATTCGATTTGTTGGAGTTTCCAATTTTTCTGTAGAGCAGATCAAACGCGCCCGCGATACAGTAGAAATTGTCTCGGTGCAGAATCAGTACAATCCGTGGCACAGACAGCCGGAATCCGACGGCGTACTGGAATATTGCGAAGCAGAAAAACTGACATTTTTTCCCTGGAGTCCTTTGGGGGGAAGCCGCCGCGTCACCAGCTTGCAAGATATACCTGCGATCGCCAAATTAGCGGCAGAAAAAGAGGTTTCAGTTTACTGTATAGTATTAGCTTGGTTGATGGCAAAATCTCCTTGCGTCGTGCCGATTCCGGCTGCGACAAAAATATCGAGTATCGAAGACTCCGTGCGGGCGATCGAAGTTAAATTAACTGACGCGGAAATCCAACAAATAGCCGTAAGTTAAGTAGATAAGGGCAAAAAAACAAGAGAACAGGCTTTCGGGCCTGTTCCACAAAGAGAATTTTATAGTGGGGAGTAGGGCTCGGCCCCCGCTCCCGCCCCTGAAAGCGGGATTTAATTCGTAAACTTACAGTTTTTGAGGAAGTTGGTTTTATGGAAGTCAATCCAGTAAATGTCAGTCAAGATGTACCAATCGAACATCAAAACGTACCTGTAGCCCATGAAGGACTGCACAATTTTTTATACAGTTCCGACTCAGAACACAGCGCAGTCGCGGCAATTCCGGCATTAGAAAATGACGGAACGCAAATAATGGCGATCGATACGTGGCGAGATTTGGCAACTAACGCCAAAGTCGCCGGTGTTTATGCCGTAATCGACAATTCCCATCAAACTCAGTATATAGGTTATTCGCGAAATATCCTGCTTTCTCTCAACGGTCACATCGCCCAAAATGGCAGCGAAAATTGTGCATTTCTGCGCGTGCAAACTTTCAAATTTCCCAAGCGGGAAGAAATGGAAAACTTGCGCGATTCTTGGATAGCAGAACTCGGCAGCATTCCCCCTGGAAACGGCGCAGACAGCGAAATGTGGGCGAGTACGGTAGGTGCAGCAGCCCGCGCTGCTATGTCTGCTGACGAACAAAAAGCTTATGAAGAAAAGAAGCTAAAATTGCGTAAAGCAATGGCTGATTCCACTCTTACCAAAGAGTTAGAAACAGCAACAAAAAGTGATGCAGAACGCGGTAAGGATTTAGAATCTGCGGTTGACAATGATGATTGGAGTGCTGTGATTCAGTCGCAAACCCAAGAAACAAAATCTGCTTCCTAAAAAGGTTTGTAGTGAAGACTTTAGTCCTCAATTATAGTAAATAAGGACTAAAGTCCTTACTACAAACTTTTTCAAAAGCAATCGACTAGGCATGATATCATGACCGCGGACTAATGCTAAGGTGCGTCGCTGCTCGAAAAGTCGATTTTTTTAGGGATTAGAGGTGGCGACGCAACCTACGACTACTGACGCTTGAGGGCGGGCACTCTTGGCACCGCCCCTAGTGACTAATGACTAATTTTCCGTTCTTTAATTAAAGTCAAACTGATCCATTCACCCCGATCGTTATAACTTCGCATCATCCGAAATCGCAAATTCGGTTCAACCAACCAACCAGCCTCAAAAAAAGTAGGCTTTCTGAATTCAACTTTCACGGGTATTGTACAAGAACCGCCGTCAGGAAGCAACACCACTTGCATCGGCGCAGAACCTTCGTTAAAATAGAGAACCGAACCGTCAATCCTGGCGCTAGAAGCGATAATCTGAGGATTGAGACTATCGCCAAAAGTGATTTTTTGCATGAGGCGATCGGCTGCATCCAAATGCAATTGTAAATTTGTAGAATAGGAATCAGGATTTCGCGAGTCTGGATACATTGTCACGGCTTCGCCCTCCCATTCTCCCAGCAAAGCATCAACAGTTAAAGGGGGACGTTCGGGGATATTTTTATCAAGCTGTTTTTCGCGAATTAAGGTGAGTTTGGATAAATGACCGTCGGTATTGTAGAGTTGAACGAAGCGCAACCGCCGATAGTTGTAGATAAAACCAAACTCGGCACCAAACTCAGAATAAGGCGCTAATTGAATACTACCCTGACAAAAATCTCCATCCTCAAAAAACAGGATATCCCGTCCCAAATTCTGATATTCTCGAACAAGTTCGCTAACTTCCGGTTCGCCGCCACTAGGATTTGGGGAAAAGCGCTGGAGTTTTAAACGCACTGTTTTGTTGTCATTGAGTCCTTCGAGAGAAATAATGCTGGGAGTATCTTGAATTACCTCTCCTCGCGCTGATAGCTGAGTGAAGGAACCGTGCCATTCTCCCATATTTTGCAGAAAGTTTTCCCATTGCGATCCCATATTTTTACCTTTTGATATATGTCTAAAAATAGAATTATAACTCTACTGACGGATTTTGGATTGAGTGATGTTTATGTGGGAGTGATGAAAGGTACGATCGCCCAAATCAACCCTGAACTCAAAGTGATTGACATTACGCACCAAATACCATCTCAAAATATTGCGGCGGCCAGGTTTTGTTTGATGACTGCTTTTGCTTATTTTCCAGCGGAAACGGTGCACGTTGCTGTCGTCGATCCGGGGGTAGGAAGTAGCAGAAGGGCGATCGCCATTAAATGTGCTAATTGCTTCCTTGTCGGGCCGGATAACGGCTTGTTTAGCGGAGTGTTGAATCGGGAAAGGGCGTTAGCGTTAGCGAAGCGATCCGAAGGAAAGCCCGCCCCTACGGGGGCTGCGCCAACGAAGAGGATCGCCGCCGTCGAACTGACTAATTCTAAATACTGGCGCACACCTGAACCCAGCAGCACTTTTCACGGCCGCGATATTTTCGCTGCTGCGGGCGCTCATTTGGCGAATGGGGTGCGGTTGGAGGAGTTGGGAGAGCAGATAGACCCTGCAAGTTTAGTGCAGCTACAGATACCAAATTGTACCGTTACAGCCACAGGTATCGAAGGTTGCGTTCAATATTGCGATCGCTTCGGTAATCTAATTACAAATATCCCGACTAATTGCATTACAGGGAACAATTGGTCAGTCACAATTAGCAATAATTTTGATGCAATTTGCATCCCCAGCGGTAAAACCTACAGCGACAGCAAGCCAGGGGATTTAATTGCCATAACTGGTTCTGACGGTTGGGTAGAAATTGCCGTTTGCGGCGGCAGCGCTCAATCTGTCTTGCAGCTAGAATTGGGAGATAAAGTACAAATAATTTACAGATAGGTAGCGCAATCTGGATTCATCTCATTGTAGATGTATCTGCTGCGAAATTAACAATTGTTTGGCGGTATTCCCTGCTGTTGAAAAAAGCATCTCCATTATTGTGCTTAGCATTAGGAACCAGCAAAATTTGCTTGGGTTCGGGAGAACCAGCATACAACTTTTTACTCATCGCAGCAGGAATCAAAGGATCGGCAGTTCCGTGTACAAACAAAACCGGAATTTGCAGCAATTTAATCTTAGTCAAAGAATCAAACTTTTGCCGCAGCAGCAGCCGCACCGGAAACAGCCGCATCATACTGTAGCGTTCTACCATATCCAGCATTGAAGTGAACGAACTTTGAACAATTAATCCCGCAGCTTCTGGATGGGCGATCGCTAATTCCACAGCAACAGCACCTCCCATTGAATGACCGTACAAAAAGATTTCGCTGGGCGACAATTGCCGCTGTTTCACTAAATAATTATAAGCTATTTCTGCGTCTTCGTATATCCGAGCTTCACTGGGAAAACTGCCTTGACTACGGCCGTAACCCCGGTAATCTATCAGCAATACCGAAAAACCCAATTGCCGAAAGCGGTAAGACTGATTGATATTCGCGCCGATGTTAAAACCCCTACCGTGCAGGTACAATAGGGTTCCTAGTGGCTGTGGAGTCGCCGCCGGCAGCCACCAACCGTTAAGTTTCTCTATTTTGGGCGATCGAGCTTTAACTGGTAGCCAAACTTCCTCGTAAGCAATGTTAAAGGCATCCGGTGTTTTGGCGATCGTAGGTGTTGGCCCAAATATCAAACGAGTTTGCAGAATAAACAAGAGTATACAAGAAGCAATGTAGGCGATCGCCAAAATCTTTCCTATAAAAAATAGCAACTTAAAACACTGTCTGGAGATATTTTCTATTTCGAGCATTGTGGAAACTCTCATCAAAAATCGACGACTTAGCCCACTAAAAACAATAATTATTAAGTTCAAAAAGTAGCCTATTTTGAGGTAAAATCAATCCTGATGATTCCTCAGTTAACAATTGGTGGTATATTGTCTCCGCTTGCCCAAAAGATTCTTGAGGCAAAAATCTAAATATTGATGCAGCAATATATTGTTTTTCCTTTTCAAAACTTATCCATTTTCTTGATAATTCTTCTGCTGCATGACCAGTAGTATTAGAACCCGAAAAAATATCTACTACCAAGTTTCCTGGTTCAGTCAGAAAATTTATAAAAAATGACGGCAATCTTTGAGGAAAGCGTGCTGGATGCACCTTAACATTAAACTCTTTGCACCAACGCAAGTATTGAGAATTACTTTCTGAATTAGCAATTTCTAGCAAATTAGATGGAATTGCACCTCCATTATCTTTGGCAAATCGCTCGCTAATATTGTGGCCGGAAGGACGTTCTTTGGGCGTGTAAAATTCATCAGCCTTTTTTAAAAGTTTTTTCATTCTATCAGAATACTCTACTTTAACTTTAGTAACATTCGCTTGAGGCTGATTAGTTTTAGAAAGCCACCAAACAGTATTCACAGAATCTTTAGCTCTAATTTTCTTTTTATTCACCCACTCTATAGGAGATGGAAGTTTTGAAGGATTAAACCAGAAAAATTCTTGAGCAAGTTTAAATTCATATTCGTCACATAACCTAATCAGGACGCGATAATTGTACAGCGAGCGTACAGGTATTCCTTTTTGATAAGCACCTCCAAGGTCTATAACAAAACTTCCAGTATCCTTGAGAACTCTTTTAATTTCAGAAGCAAAGCCCAGCAGCCAATCAACATATAAATCTTGATCTTCATTTCCATAACTCTTTTTGCGTTGCAATGCAAAAGGAGGGGATGTAATCACCAAATCTACAGAATTGCTAGCAAGACTATTCAGGAGATGAAGAGAATCTCCCAAATAAGATTGACCGTATTTCGTGGTATAAACTGGGGCGGGCCAAATGTTACTCATGTGTAATTTAGATTAGTTTAAGGTACAACAGACACAGCCTGCTCTCATTATATGACAATCCGTACTGTCAGTCTGAATAAATCCGTACTTTCCGTACGTTGTCTCGTGTAAAAATTCTTCGTACCATTCAAAAAGCGAACTTTCAGTTCGTTTTTACGAATTGTGAGGGGTATGAATTACAAAGAAGCCAGACAACAATTTGCGGCAAAGGTAAGTCAGTTACGCCGAGAAAAAAGGATGACACAGGAGGAGCTAGCAGAACTCATAGACAAGACTACTGACTATATCAGCTTATTGGAACGCGGCCAAAGATCGCCATCCTTTGAAGTTATTTTCGCTTTAGCTGAAGCCCTCGATGTACCCGCTACTTATTTAATCAGTTTTAGCCAAAGCGGCGAGAGTACAGATATTATTGGCACCCTAATAGCTGAACCAGTTTCTCCGTCAGTTGTGGAGCCTGTTGAAGAGGCTGTTACCACGGATGCAGAACGCATTTCAGATGCTAAACGGCTAGAAAATGCTATGAAAAGCATTCAAGAATTGCAAAATCTGGCTAGTGAATATGGTATTGCGGATATTTTTCAAGATAACGGGGGAAAGACTTTACAGTTATTAATCCTTTTAGGGCTGCGGATATCGCCTGGACGTGAAGGAAACGATGCTATTGATGCTGAAGGAAAAGAATACGAACTTAAAACAATAAATATTGCTCTCAATAGAAGCGGTGGGGTCACTACTCACCATCATTTGAATGAAATTATACTTGAAAAATATCGTAAACTTGGAGCTTGGTATATTGGATTATATGAAGGGATAACTCTCAAACAAATTTACAAACTCACACCTGAACTTCTAGAACCTAAATTTCAAGAATGGGAAGAAAAGCTGAGAGTCAGAAATGACGCACTTAATAATCCTAAAATCCCCTTAAAGTTAGTTAGACGGGGGCAACTTGTCTACTCAGATAGTCAACAATAGCCCTCCGCCAACAATTTTGATTTTGAAAATTAGCTTATGCTTGTATAGAGCCTATAAGTGTACGACACCTATCAGCAGTTACAATCAAGCTACCACGAAATTTACCAACTTTCCAGGAACTACTATCACCTTTTTAATCTCCTTACCTTCCAGGTGACGCTTCGCCAATTCCGACTCGCGAGCGAACTTTTCCAAACCAGCTTTATCAGCACCAGAAGGCACTTGAATTGTGCCGCGAGTCTTGCCCATCACCTGAATTACCAGCGTAATTTCATCGGTAACTAATGCTGAAACATCCACAATCGGCCAAGTTTGCGTGTGCACCGATTCGCTGTTACCAATCAAATGCCACAACTCATCAGCAATATGCGGTGAAAAAGGCGCTAACAGCAAAATTAAAGTGTTAATTCCTTCTGCATAAACAGGCGAATCTTTACATTTAGAATCAGCCAGGGCATTGTTCAATTTCATCATTTCAGAAACAGCAGTGTTGAACTGATACTCGCCCTCCAAATCTTCTCGCACTTCCTTAATTGCAGTGTGAATCGCCCGTCGCAAATCTTTCTCAGCTTTGCTCAGCACATCTTTTTCTCCCTCTTGAGCGGGGGGGACTGGGGGGAGTGAAGCAAACTCTGTCACCAAGCGCCAAACGCGATTTAAAAAGCGGAATTGTCCTTCTACATCAGCGTCGTCCCACTCCAAATCTTTCTCAGGCGGCGCTTTGAATAAAATAAACATTCGCGCCGTATCTACCCCATATTTCTCCATAACTTCCAAGGGGTCAACACCGTTGTATTTTGATTTTGACATTTTCTCATAAAAGACTTCTAAAGCTTCGCCTGTTTGCGGATCTTTGGGATTTGCAGGGTCTACATCTGCTGGGGGAACATATTTGCCAGTAACGGGATTTTTGTAGGCCATTGCTTGCACCATGCCTTGAGTTAACAGGCGTTTAAATGGTTCGTCGCAGTCGATTAAACCCCGATCGCGCAAAACCTTCGTAAAGAACCGCGAATACAGCAAATGCAGGATTGCGTGCTCGATTCCGCCGACATATTGGTCAACAGGCATCCAATCATTCGTCTTCGCCGAATCGAAAACTTGCTCTTGATTTTTCGCATCGGGATAGCGCAAGAAATACCACGAAGAATCGATAAAAGTATCCATCGTATCCGTTTCTCGCTTCGCCGGAGTGCCGCAACTCGGACAAGGAACATTTACCCAATCTTCCATCTTCGCCAACGGCGAACCCTTGCCCGTAAATTCCACATTTTCCGGCAACAATACGGGTAAATCCGATTGCGGGACGGGGACAGTTCCGCATTTAGGACAGTGAATTACCGGAATCGGAGCGCCCCAATAACGCTGTCTAGAAATCAACCAATCTCTCAAGCGATATTGCACTCGCGCTTCGCCACAACCTGAATTTACGGCAGCTTGAATAATTGCGGCTTTGCCTTTAATTGAATCCATGCCGTTGAAGCTTTCGGAATTAATCATAATTCCTGGTTCCGTGTAAGCTTCCGTGAGCGGAACTTCATCATCATCGACAATTACTACTTTAATAGGTAGTTCATATTGATTGGCAAACTTGAAATCTCGGGTGTCGTGGGCGGGTACTCCCATGACTGCGCCGGTGCCGTATTCGTACAGCACGTAATCGGCGATCCAAATCGGGATTTCTTCATTGTTAAAAGGGTTGATTACTTTGCCACCTGTGGGGATACCGCGCTTCGGTTTGTCATCAGCCGTGCGATCCATTTCGCTTTGCAATGCAACTTCTTTGATGAAGGTGTCAACAGCGGCTTTTTGGTCGGCGGTGGTCACGCGCTGAGTTAACGGATGTTCCGGTGCTAAAACAAGGTAACTCACGCCATAAACTGTGTCTGGTCGAGTGGTAAAAACAGCGATTTTTTCATCGATTCCCACAATCGGAAATTCCAAGTAAGCGCCGACAGATTTACCGATCCAATTTGCTTGCATTAGTTTGACTCTTTCGGGCCAATCTGGCAATTTGTCTAAGTCATTTAATAACTGTTCGGCGTAATCGGTAATTTTGAGAAACCACTGCCGCAATAATTTGCGCTCGACTTTGGCACCGGAACGCCAGGAACGACCTTCGTTGTCTACTTGTTCGTTTGCTAAGACTGTTTGGTCGATGGGGTCCCAATTAACTGCGGCTTCTTTTTGATACGCTAATCCTGCTTCTAAAAATTGCAAAAACAGCCACTGAGTCCACCGATAATAATCGGGAGAACAGGTTGTAACTTCTTTTGTCCAGTCGAAAGAAATACCCAGGCGCTGAAATAAGCCTTTCATTTGGGCAATATTTTGATAAGTCCATTTTGCGGGGGGAATTCCGCGTTCGATGGCCGCATTTTCTGCCGGCAAACCAAAAGCGTCCCATCCCATCGGATTGAGTACGCGATAGCCTTGCATTCGCTTGAGTCTGGCAATTACATCGATAATTGTGTAGTTGCGGACGTGGCCCATGTGCAGGTTTCCCGACGGGTAGGGGAACATGGATAAGGCATAAAATTTAGGCTTTTGGGTATCTTCTGGCATTTGGTCTAAGTTTTGCTGTGCCCATGTCTCCTGCCATTTTTCTTCTATGGATTGGGGGTTGTATTTGGACTCCACAACAATTTCTCCATGTATGATTTAATAATGTTTGCTTGAATATTCTTGCACATTCAAGGGGCTGCGATTAGGATTTTTTTGAGTCCCGAGGATTTTGGCTCAAATATCTGTATTATATATTGTAGTATATGTAATTGGAGTTGGGGGGCGATCGACCAAATTTCCGATTGGCCGTTACAAGAATCAGACTTATATCATGTCCGCTCAATTGACCCGGATCAAAGCCGGGGCGGGTTTATGAGATTGGAGATTGTTGGCAGATATTTTTGGTTAGGGGAGCCCCTACGGGAATAATGGTCGATCGAACAAACATAATATTACGCAGGGGCGGTCAGAAACCTGGTTTTTGCCCAGAAGACGTGTTACAGTTGGCAAAACCGCAAAAACTTGGTTTCGATGAGTCTTGATGCGTAAGTCTTATAAGCAGAAATAACCGCAATCCCCAGAAACCCGATTTCTGAATAAACCGGGTTTATTAGCATTTATTCCGGCTTAGATGCTATCTGGATCGATGTTCAATTCGCGCAGTCTGGCGGCTAAACGTTCGGCTTTTTGAGCTTCTTGTTCGGCACGCTGCGATGCTTGTTCGGCACGCTGCGATGCTTGTTCGGCACGCTGCGATGCTTGTTCGGCACGCTGCCGCTCTAATTCTCGCTGTTCATCTAATTCGGAATAGGAAAGAAACTTTTGTCCATCAGGTCGATAAATTTCTAACCCATCTTCTCCTAATTCAAATCGCACTCCCAATCTCGGACTAATCCATCCCTCCATCGGCTCAATAACTTCTAAATTTCCCTCAATTCTTTGCCAACCTTCCAACTCATTTCTTTCTGGATCGTAAAGGTAATATTCCTCAACTCCATGACGCTGGTAAAATGCCAGTTTTTTATTCATTTTAGTTTGGCGGTCGTTGTGGGAGCGAATCTCAAAGACGACTTGAGGAGTGACATTATCCTCTCGATATTGTATGTAGGAAAGTCGATCGCCCTTGGGTCTCCCAAATATGACCATCGTATCAGGTGCTTGAGAAATATCTATTCTCCCCTCAACGGGATACCAGAGTAAATCGGCGGCTACAAACACGTTGGGGTCATCTTTAAACAGCAGCTCGCAACCTTCTTTGACGGTGACAATGAATTTGTATTGAATTGTGCTTTCTGCCATTGGTTGACCGTCGCTGGAGGGATAAATGATTTCTTTGGTTGTGACTTGCATAGTAGTTGTCTCCGAGAAGTATCTCTGTTTAATTGTACTATTTTATTTTTAGCTATTATAGCGCGTATGAACATTTTAGCTAAGGCTAAGGACACGCTTTGTATATTTTTATGACTGACAGGCTACCACTCCTAGAAACAGGTTTTTTTGCCTGTTAAATGCGCGGCTGCAATATTGTCGTAGAAAGCTTTCTTGTGCGGGTCTCATTCGTCAATTTTATGTTGTCAAAACAATGAACATTTGCGTTTTAAAGCTGCTTGCAAAAGAGTGTTATATTGTTTCTGTTTCACAGTATAAGCTCCGAATCTTTCGAGGTGCGGATTGTTCATTTGAGCGTCGAACATCAGATAAGATCGATCGCGCAATCTCTCTACCAACTTTACCATCGCCACCTTAGAACCTTCGGGAATTCGGTAAAACATCGATTCCCCAATAAACGCACCGCCTATAGACAATCCGAGAATACCGCCCGCCAATTCGTCGCCGCACCAAGTCTCGAAGCTGTAAGCCCAACCGGCCTGATACAAACCCCAGTAAATCTGCTTGAGTTCCTTAGAAATCCAAGTAGTTTCGCGATCGGCACAACCCTCAACCACCGCCCCAAAATCGCGGTTGACAGCCACCGAAAACCGATTTTGATTGAGTTGGCGGCGCAGCGATGTGGGGTAGGTAAATCTTTCATCCAGCGGAATCAGCGCCCGCTGGCGGCTCGAATACCACCCCAAACTTTCCTCGCCGTCATTTGCCATCAAGAAGTAGCCTTGGGCGTATCCTTGTATAATTGACGGTATATCATATTGCATATATTTATCAGTTGTCCTTCGTCCGCTAACTTTTCAAAGTCAACATTAGCAATTAGGAATAATTATGTCTGAAACTATCGAACCTATTACCTTACCGCCGGCAAAAAACCCCGAGCAAGAAGGTCAATGGCTCCAACAAACGCTGCTTGCATGGCTAGACTCCGAGTTTATCCCAGAACCTGCCAACCAGCAAATAGCTAAAAGAGCTGCCCAAATCTATGTCCGCCAGCGTATGGAAGGCGAAAATGATGTGGGCAGCCTCGTAATTGCGATCGTCACCGAAATGCAGGCCTATGATTTTTCTAAAAGCTTTTACGGCGAATTTGCGATCGCCAATGCCGTCAGCGACTTGTTACTCGAAAGTCTCGGTATCGATAAATGCTGCGGCCAATGAAGCTAAAAGGAGGAAGATTTAACTTAGAATTACCAAACAAGAATCAACCCAAAACATAATCCTGCCAATTAATTGCGAGTTTTTTCTTCCTTCTTCCTTCAGACTAATGACAACTGACAACTGCTAACTAACACCGCTCCCAAATCCGATTTATAAATTCTCCATAATTGCCACAGTTTGTGCGATTGCTTTGCTGGCGATTGCAATGACAAGAATGGGGTATAAAGCCAGAATTTGGCATGACAACTAACAACTGTCAACTGTCAACTGTCAACTGACTGCTACCAGCTAGACTTCACTACACCGGGCAAAAGACCTTCGTGAGCCATTTCTCGCATCACGTTGCGAGAAAGTCCGAAGTCGCGATAGTAACCTCTTGGCCGTCCTGTTGCCCAGCAGCGGTTCCGCAAGCGAGTCCGAGAACTGCTGCGGGGTAGCTGTTGCAGTTGGCGGTGAATCGCCATTTTGTCCATCTGATTCGCAGCTTGGTCGAACTGGTCTTTCAGGTCGGCGCGCTTGTCAGCGTACTTGTCTACGAGTGCTTGGCGCTTTTTCTCGCGCTGGATCATGCTCTTTTTAGCCATAACTCAGTTTATATCCTTAGATAAATCACAATCTACAATTTTACTATATTTTGGTCATTTCGGATCATTTTTATTTTAATTACTTTTTTTGTTGACAAGATTTTTGCAACAGGCAAGATGTCTGTTCCACAATTATTTAAGCTTTTTTGGCAACAGGCAAGATGCCTGTTCCACAATTATTTAAGCTTTTTTTGCAACAGGCAAGATGTCTGTTCCACAATTATTTAAGCTTTTTTGGCAACAGGCAAGATGCCTGTTCCACAATTATTTAAGCTTTTTTGTGGGAAAGGCATCTTGCCTATTTCTGAAACTGGTGGAAAATCTAACTATTAGCAGAAGGGCACAAATCTGCAAGTTGGCAAATATTGCAAATCGGCTTTCTCGCATTACAAACTGCCCGACCGTGATACACTAACCGAATTGACCAATTTTCCCAATCCGGCTGCGGCAACAATAGCATCAAATCCCGCTCGATCCTTGGAGGATCGGCGTGTTCAGTCAATCCCAACCGCTGACTCAAACGCTTGACGTGAGTGTCTACCGTCACGCCTTGATGAATATCAAAAGCGTGGGCGAGGACGACATTAGCCGTTTTGCGGGCAACTCCGGGCAATTCTAGCAGCAGTTCCATTTGCTGCGGCACTTGATTGTTGAATTTGTTGACGATCGCCCAACAAGCAGCTTTAATATTTTTAGACTTATTGCGGTAAAAGCCAGTCGATCGCACCAGACGCTCCAATTCATCTAAATCAGCATTTGCCAAAGCCACCGCATCGGGGAAACGCTCAAACAACGCCGGCGTTACCAGATTTACTCGATCGTCCGTACACTGAGCCGAGAGAATCGTAGCCACCAGCAACTGCACGGGAGTTTCATAGTTGAGAGTGCAGGGAGCTTCTGGATACAGGCGTTTGAGGCGAATCAGAATTTCGAGCGATTTTTGTTTTAAACTTAACTTTTTGGTCATTTGTTATTTGTTGTTTGTTATTTGTTGTTTGTTGTTTGTTGTTTGTTATTTGTTATTTGTTATTTGTTATTTGTTATTTGTTGTTTGTTGTTTGTTGTTTGTTATTTGTTGTTTGTTGTTTGTTATTTGTTATTTGTTATCTCAAAAACGGTTCGTAGTGCGGACACCAGGACGTACTACGAACCTTACTGATTGCGGTCAATCGATCGAAGTTGATATTAGTCATTTACAACTGATTGAGGTCGATTCCCATGTCTCGGAGTCTCGCTTCTAAAGCTTGCGAGCGCGATCGTTCTTGTTCCAGCATAGTTTCTGCCTGTTCGGCCCTTTGCCGTTCTTGTTCGGCCCTTTGCCGTTCTTGTTCGGCCCTTTGCCGTTCTTGTTCAGCCCTTGATTCTGCTTGTTCTCGAAGTTGAGCGAGCTCCACAAAACTCACAAAAGGTGTGCCATCAGGCCTGAATATTTCCAGTTCAGTTTCTGATACTTGAAACCGCACTCCCATTCTGGGACTTACCCAGCCGTTCACTTCTTCGATTGGTTCTAATCGTTGCTCTCGGCGCTCCCATATAGTCAAATCCACATTTGCTGGATCGTATAGATAATATTCTTCTACGCCGTATTGTTCGTAAAATCTCAATTTTTGCAGCATCGGAGTCAGGCGATTTCCCGGCGACCAAATTTCAAACGCCACTTGCGGCACAATGTTCTCTTCATTCCACTGCTGGTAGGAGCCTCGATAACCTTTCGGTCTTCCGAAGACTACCATCGCATCTGGCGCTTGAGAAATCTTGTTATTTCCTTCTACTGGATACCACAGTAAGTTTCCCGCTACAAAAACATCAGCCATGCTGGCAAATAACAGTTCTAAATTTTCTTTGATCCACACGATCAATCTAAACTGTTCGGTATTGTCAGACATTGGTTCGCCGTTATCATCTGGATAGATAATCTTTGCTTTTTCGGGAGATTGCAGTTGTGTGACCATTGCTATTTCTCCATTTTTAGTGGTTAATTTATATTAGTCAGCAGTCATCAGCTATGTAATGACTAATGGCTGCTGACTACTGCCAACTGACTACTGACTACTGCCAAGTGCCAACTATCAACTGACTACTGCTGTCGAAGATTGTGCATCAAATCGATGCCTGCCAAATTAGCAGTATCGCGAACAATCAAGAAAATTCCCAAACCCAGCAACAGCATCAAACCAGTCTGCATCACATTTTCCTGAAGGCGGTTTGGCAGAGGTTTGCCCCGGAGTCCTTCTATTAACAAAAAAGCTAGCTGACCGCCATCCAAAGCAGGTAAAGGCAAGATATTAATCACAGCCAAATTGATGCTAATTAGCACAGCAAACTGAAACAAATTTGCTGCATCCGATCGCGCAATCCCTGCACCAGCAGCCACAATCGCCACAGGCCCGGACAACTTTTCAGCAGTCTGGCTGAAATTGCTAACTAACTGCCCGAAACCTTGAACAGTCAGCACTACAATCCGCTCAAATTCAGTCGCAGCCAGGGTAAACGCCTCTAGAATTCCCGCCCGCTGGCGCACGACAGTCCCGTTAGAAGTTAGCTGCACCCCAATGCGACCTTTACCGTCGGGCGACAGTTCGGGAGTGACTGTCACCACAAATTTTTGTTCTTGGCGCTGAATTTCCAATGCCAAAGGTTGGTTGGGACGATCTTGGATGGCTGCGACTAGAGATTTGATTGCTTCGCTGTTGGCACCCAATTCTTTGCCGTCAACAGACAGAACAATGTCGCCCGATCGAATTCCGGCTTTTTGAGCTGCCGAACTAACTTCTGCTGCGACTTCCGGTACTTTAACTCCCGGTAGGTAGTTCATGGATGCAGCGCCGACAGTGGTCAACTGCACCACCAGGAGGAAGTAAGCAAAAATCAAGTTGGCAATCACCCCGGCGCTAATGACGATCGCCCGATCGAGCACGGGGCGATTTTTGAGCAAATTCGGGTCATTTGGGGGAATAGTGCTTTCTGGATCGTCATCCGGGAAACCGACGAAACCTCCCAGGGGAAAGGCGCGGAGGGCGTATTCAGTTTCCGGGCCTTGATACTTCCAGAGGATGGGGCCAAAACCGATGGAGAAGCGGTTGACGTGAATGTGTTGAAGTCTCGCCGCCAAGAAGTGGCCGAGTTCGTGAACGACAATCAAGATACCTAAAACTGCGATCGCTGCCAAAACTGACATGAAGGATTCCACTAACACTTTTACTTGACTTTAATTTATTTTAAGATCTTTTTAATATAGGTGGCTTCCGATCGGCAATTTTCAGTCAAACTGGAAGATGGCATTTTCAGCTAAAGTCCGGGTCCTCGCGCACCGGCCCGCGCGATCTGGCTTGTGTAGATTTTGGTCAAATGTGCGATATACACTACGAAACTCAACATTAGTCCGTAGTCAGTTGTTAGTTGCTAGTTGTTGGTCTAATCACAAATAACCAATAACAAATAACAAATAACCAATAACCAATAACCAATAACCAATTCCTAATAATGAAAGACACATCTTTGAATCTTATCGCTATTTCTATCTTCGCCATCACCGTTTCAATATTGTTAGGGCCCCTATTCAACTTACCAGAGGCCGTACCTGCGATCGCCACTTTTTGTCTGTTGGGTCTAGCCACCCTCGACAGTTTCCAGTGGCAAGGTCAAGGCGGCGCAATTTTAGTAGATTGGCTGGGGGGAAGTTCCAAGCAAAATCGCGATCGCATCATCCACCACGAAGCCGGACACTTCCTAGTCGCCCACCTGTTAGGAATTCCCGTAACCAGCTACGCCCTCAGCGCACTTGAAGCATTCAAACAAGGTCAAACAGCCCAAGGCGGCGTCCGATTTGAAGACGAAAAACTAGCATTGCAACTCCAAAGCGGCACTCTTTCCACCCAACTTTTAGACCAATATTGTACCGTGTGGATGGCCGGAATAGTTGCCGAAAAATTTGTTTACGGCAATGCACGAGGAGGCGCAGAAGACCGCACAAAAATCAGCGCCATCTTCACACAACTGCGCCGTCCCAACTCAGAAATTCAACTCAAACAAAACTGGGCTTCCCTGCGAGCCAAAAACCTAATCGAAAACCACAAATCAGCTTACGAAGCCTTGGTAGTAGCAATGGAACAAAGAGCAACAGTTGCTGAGTGCTGCGACACGATCAAACAAAATTTGTAGCACAAAAATTGCGCCCTCTTGCCCGCTCAAACCCGGTTTTTTTGTAGATCGCTAAAACTATAATTCTGCCTACAAACCCGGTTGAGAATTTAATCCAAAATCCAAGTTTGCCATCCCCTCGAGCTTCTGACTCTTCTTTTTTCTCTTCTCTTTCCTCTTCTCTTCGCGTGCTTTGCGTCTTCGCGGTTCCATTATCCAGGGAGTATGTTACCCAAATTTGGTAGTAACAGCATAAATATTATCGGATTAACAACTCATGTAACAACCAAAATATTTCGCAATAAAACGGCAAACAGCGAACAAAAAATCAAAAAAAATGCTGTAGCTGTTTTGTTTCCGCATCTGCCTCCAAGGGTGCGATGTCGGTGTCAGCGAACTGGGAACACCGCCAATACAAATAAACGCTATTTGCAACAGAGCAAAAATGCTGTACTTGCTCGATGCACAAGATCTTGACGAATCAGCGATTATGCTTGGGAAGCATTTGTCTATCGACTACGAATTACCGATTATTCAAAATCATCCCGATCGCCCAAAAAAACTTAGTATTGCGGCCTAGCGTGAGTTATACTCCTACTGCAAAGACTGCGACTGCCCAAAAATCCCGCAACAAAAGTTTATGAGCAATACTTCCCCACCTCAACCAGCAGCCAACAACCCCGAAACCAAAAAACTCAGTTTCTCAACAAAATTAGCATACGGCGCCGGAGACCTCGGCCCCGCAATTACTGCGAATGTTCTGGTATTTTTCCTGCTGTTTTTCTTTACCAACGTCGCCGGTTTGGCTGCGGGTACTGCTAGTAACATTTTGTTAATTGGCAAGGTTTGGGATGCCATAAATGACCCGATTGTGGGGGTTTTGAGCGATCGCACATCTCATCGGTGGGGCCGCCGCTATCCTTGGATGGTTTACGGCGCAATTCCTTTCGGCATCTTCTTCTTTTTGCAGTGGATTGTTCCCAGCAAAGATCCGACGATACTGTTTTGGTACTATGTGGCGATCGGCATTTTGTTTAACACCGCCTACACCGCCGTCAACCTGCCTTACACCGCCCTCACCCCAGAATTAACCCAAGACTACAACGAACGCACTAGCCTTAACAGTTTCCGGTTTTCTTTCTCCATCGGCGGCAGCATTTTGTCACTAATTATAGCGCAAATTATCTTTGCAATAGTTAAAGATGACATCCAAAAATACTTAGTATTAGGCGCACTTTGTGCAGTGATTTCTGTGTTGCCTTTGTACTGGTGCTTTTTGGGAACCCGCAAACAGGTTTTATCTCAATTGCAAGAACATCCAGTAGAGGACAGTTCAACTTCCTTGCCGTTGAAAGAACAGTTGCGGATTGCATTTAACAATCGTCCTTTTTTATACGTAATAGGAATTTATCTCTGTTCTTGGCTGGGAGTCCAATTAACTGCTTCTATTTTACCCTATTTTGTCATCAACTGGATGAAACTGCCACCAGCAACTTTTACCCAAACTGCGATCGCCGTTCAAGGCACTGCACTCGCCATGTTATTTGTTTGGAGTAAAGTCAGCGAGCGATACGGCAAAAAAGCTGTTTATTTTATGGGCATGAGTTTGTGGATTATCGCCCAAGCCGGACTGTTTTTCCTGCAACCGGGACAAGTAGTCCAGATGTACCTGTTAGCAGTCATGGCCGGGGTGGGAGTTTCCACTGCTTATCTCATACCTTGGTCGATGATACCGGATGTGATTGAACTCGACGAACTCCAAACAGGTGAAAGACGTGAAGGCGTGTTCTATTCATTTATGGTTTTGCTGCAAAAAATTGGTTTGGCAGTGGGCTTGTGGTTTGTAGGACAAGCATTAGAACAAGCTGGATTTCTTGCCACAGTTCAGGGACAGCCTGCGCCCGTACAGCCGGATTCTGCGCTGTTGGCGATTCGATTTGCGATCGGTCCTGGGCCCACAATTGCTTTAATTTGCGGCATGATTCTGACATATTTTTATCCGATTACCCGCGAAGTTCATGCAGCAATCTTGTTGCAACTTCGAGAAAAAAAAGCACAAAAACAGTAAAGGGCGATCGGCAATGTGGAATTAGTAAACTCAAAAACTAACAACTACAAAGAGCTAATCCGGGCGATATCTATAGCAATCGTTCCATTATGTGATAACTCTTTTTCTTCCCTTAATAATGTGTCGTCAGCAACTCGCTCCGCCCCGGTATAAACACTCATAAAGTTTGAGTGTTTCACAAGGTCGATCGACTTTCAACTCACCAATCATTAAAAAATATGTCGGTTTCGCTCTCTTGAGAGTAGTTTATGATATGATAGTAGCGGTAAATCGGGTATATAAAAAAAGTAACTATAACGGTTCGATCGCGTTGTGAGGTATGCGCTATGCCCTAGGCCCTATGCCTGGTTTTGCCGCTAGGGCACCTCCTATGAGAGTTCGAAATGCTATAGATGGACTTAAGCAGTCATCCAACTCGTCAAAAAGTTGATAATTATCAAGAAAAGACAGATTTTTGTCGGAAATTGATTCGATTAGTTGCCGTTCCAAAAATCTGCTGAATGCTGCTAATTATATCTAGAGGGAAAATGCCAAACTTTGTAGTCGGTCAATTAGCAGGTAAGTTAACAGGTGCTACAGTTGACGTTCAACAGGAAAGTGGCATAATAGACGACAAGGCAATAGCAGCGCGATCGGCTGCTGAGGTGTAAGGGCAAATTGTAAAACTTTGGTAAAGTTATCGCGCGAGCGGTCACCGAACTCAGCGTTACCTAAAAAAATTGGGACAGCCCCCCAGAAACCCAGAAGAGCAGCACAACACAGCAGACAAAAATACAGACAGTCGGATACAACTCTCCAGCAATTAGTAAAAAAACTTTTGCAGCAGGCAAAACATAAAGATTTAGTTATATTTGTATATTATGTGAAAGTAGTGAGAACTATCAGCAGGAACAAGAACCGACTAACCAAGAATCTCCTGTGATATCCTGAAGTCAAGGATGAAAGTATCAATCACAAGGGACACACAACAAAGCTGATTTCACCAAAAAAATATGAAAGAGGTCAACATGGAAAAAGAACAGGACGCTCATATCGTACCCATTAGCAACCAGAGCAGACAGGTGCAGCAATTTTCCGTTGACGAGGGAGAAGAGTTAAGCGCGCAGCCTCAGAAAGGATTGAATCTCAAGCCGTTGTTTAGGACTTTTGCGCGAAAAGCCCTAGTCATCATCGGGATTGTAGGTCTAGCAGGCGGTGGAGTTTATTTTCAGATCAAGCAAAGCAAGAAAACATATCAAGGCGATTTTCGGCTGCTAGTGGAACCCGTGACAACGGAGGCCAGAATTGCTGACCCCTCCGCACTCGCCAATCGCAGCGAGGGGGGGGGAGTGCCTAATCGAGATTTTTTTAGTTTGGACTACGCAACTCAACTTCAAATTCTTCAGAGTCCTGAGATGCTATCGGCTATTACGAAACAAGTCCAAAAAAAATATCCAGAAATGACTGAGGAACTTCTTAAAAAAGGATTGGTCGTTTTGCGCCTCGGAGAGAATGAAATGACGCTAACTAAAATTTTGGAAGTTCGTTTCCTGGGGCAGAACCCTGAATTAATTCAGTTTGTTTTAGAAGAAACTAAAAAGAAATATTTAAAGTACAGCCTTGACGAACGCAAGAGTCGCATTGGTGAAGGTGTTAAGTTTATAGAAAACCAGCTTCCGGGACTAAGCAAGCGCGTCAATGACCTGAAGTCAGAGTTGCAGGTGATACAGCAGCAGCAAAAGATTACAGATCCTAAAGAACAAGGCGCGCAATTGATCGAGCAAGTTCGTACCATAGAAACTTTAGAGTTAGAAACTCAAAGGCTGCTGCAGGAACAGAAAATGCTGTATGCAAACTTGCAAAAACAATTAGATTTTACACCGAATGAAGCTATTGCTGCTTCAGCTTTAAGCGAAGAACCTCAATATAAAGAGTTGCTGACTAAGGTTAAGGAAGTAGAAGGTCAGATTGCTGTAGAAACAGCTCGTTTTAAATCCGCTAACCCAATAGTGGAAGCTTTAGAGCGCAAGCGGGCAAATTTAGTAGCTTTGCTCAACCAGCAAACAGATCGAATTTTGGGGCAAAATTTAGTAGGAACGCAAGCGAATGCTAAAGTTCAGAATTTTCAAAATTCGATTCGCATAGGCTTGATTAAACAATTGGTTGATACTGCTAACCAAGTTCAAGTTTTAGAAGCTCGCAGTCAGGCGATCGCCCAAACTAAAAACAATTTGAACCGACAAGCCAGAGAATTCCCCAGCATAGCCCGCCGCTACAACGAACTGCAACAGCAATTAGACATAGCAGCCCGCACCCGCGATCAACTTTTAGCTCAGCGAGAAACTCTGCGCGTCCAAGCTGCTCAAAGCCAAGTACCTTGGGAAATAATTTCCGAGCCCCGGATACCACGAGATCCAAAGGGTAACTTGATTCCAGTTGCCTCGAAAAATGCCAACAAATTTTTCATGGCAATTGTTGGGGGGATCGTGTTGGGTTTGGGAGTCGCTATCCTGATTGAAAAGTTCCGCAATATTTTGTACTCTGCTGATGATGTTAAAGATGCGTTTGATGCACCTTTATTGGGAGTGATTCCTAGGGACAAAAATGCTAAAAAATTTCCCCCTTCTATTGCTAATTCCTATGCTTATCTTGAAGGAAAAGAGGGGAATAAAAAAATTGCTTCGGAATTTATAGAAGCTTTTGACTCTCTTTATACTAATATTCGCTTTCTTTCTTCCAATCGAACCATTCGATCTTTGGCTGTTGGTTCGGCTACAGTTGACGAAGGCAAATCTACTGTTGCTTTAAATTTAGCTCACGTGGCAGCGCTGGCGGGCCAGCGAGTGTTGTTAGTAGATGCCGATTTGCATTCGCCCAGCCTGCACTTGCTGTTGGAACTGCCTAATCTCAATGGATTGAGCAACTTGCTCGACAATAAATACCAACCCAGCGAAATTATCCAGCGATCGCATTTAGAAGATAATCTTTTTGTATTAACTGCCGGTCTTCCTGTTCCCGGTGCTGCGAGACGGCTTGCCTCATCCGGGATGCAGTATTTAATGGAAGAACTTCACGCAACATTTGACTTAGTTATCTACGATACGCCGCCGCTGGTTGACAGTAAAGATGCGAATTTTTTAGCGGCGCGCACAGATGGCATACTGATGGTTGTAGCAATTCGCCAGACCAAGTTTTCTGTAGTCCAAAAAGTTTTCAGCCAATTAGAAAATTTTGGCATACCCTGCTTGGGTACAGTTGCCAATCATTCCATTAAAGGCAAGAAGTATCAACCATCTCAATCATTAGCTTTGGAAGATAAAAATGAATATTTAAATTTTGTACCAGTAGAGTCGGGTATCCGCAAGCTAGCTCCGAAAAAAGAGTGATATCAATTCCGGTTGCACTCCTGGGGAATTGTTGACTGTTGACTGTTGACTGTTTACTGTTGACTGTTGATTGTTGACTCGGGTCAGAAAAGGACGATCGCAACAATACTAATTCTCAAAAATTTTGCAACAGTTTTTGTGGGGCTGGTTCACCCAGATCCGTGCTATAAGCCAAAATATTCAACAACCCGCCCTTGATACTGTTGCAAATTTTTAGAAAAATGATATAAGATTGGTTCGATCGTTCCGAGTGCAAGTTTTTTGCTCGATCGGGATTTGGCTTAGAAACGATCGCACTTTTACAGATTTCCGACTCTTGTTCAATCTCCCAGATTAATTGGTGGAGTGAATATCAAAGCTCAAATCAACTGATGGCCGATTCATTCTCATCCAGGTTGGTAGGAAATGTTACGGTAAAATTAGTCCAGCCATTGCTGCTTTCAACCTCAATTTTTCCTTGCAACTGTTCGACAAGTTTTTGAACCAAAGCTAAACCCAAACCTGTACCTCCTTGTTTCCAGGGGTCAGCATTGGGAACTCGATAAAACTTATCAAAAATTCGAGGCAATTCCTCTATCGAAATCGACGATTGATTGCTGAGTATAAATTGGATAGAGGAAGTAAAATCAGTTGCTTGGATCGGATTTTCCCCGCTTCCTCCATCTTCCAAGTGTTGGTTGTTGCACTCTATCCTGAGAGATATTTCGCCGTTACTGGCAGTATATTTGCAGGCATTGTTGAGGATTTCTGCTAAAATTCGTCCCAAACTAGCGCGGTTGGAACTGATTGTGGGGAGGTGGCGATCGCACTCTATTCGCAAATGCTGGTGGCGGTTCTGGGCGCGGGCGTAAAATGGCTCGATTATAGTAGGCAGCCAGAGTTCTAAGTTTACTGGTTCGAGGTCGATCGGGCAAGCTGCTGCTTCGAGCCGCTGCAAATCGAGCAAAGCATTAATCAAATCGGTTTCTCTAGTACATTCTGTTTCTAAAATTTCTAAATAAATTTGTCTCCTGTCCGGTGTGGGAGAAACTTTCAGCATATGAATAGCCATTTTCATATTAGCTAAAGGCGTTCGCAGTTCGTGAGACACAGTGCTGAGGAATTCATCTTTGAGGACGTTTAAATGCTGGAGTTCCTGAACTTTTTGTTGTAATTGGGCAGTGCGTTCTTGGACTTGGCATTCGAGATCGGTGTTGAGATTTTGTACTTGCTGGTAGAGCTGGGCTTGCTGAATGGCGATCGCGATTTGAGTTGCCAGTTGCAGCAGCAAATCCACTTCCGGAGGCTGCCACTGCCGCGATTTGGAACATTGATGGACGCACATCACCCCCCACAAATTGCTGTCTTGCAAAATTGGTACAATCAAATAAGCTTTGATTTGCGCTTGCAGCAAGCGCGCAGATGTTTCGGCACTCAAATTAGCTTGGTCGATGTCGGGGACGGCATATATTTCCTGTTCCATTGCCAAGGCAGATTGATTCCACATTTGATCTGGCATGATTTCTCCCAAGATAGAAGACCATTTGGAGGCAACGGATTCTGCCACGACAATGCCAAAATCCCTTGACTCCAAACGCACGATGGCTACTCTGTCGGCCTGCAGAACTTGCCGGACTTCATCGACGCTGGCGTGGAGAATTTCTTCGAGGTTTAAGGATTGGTGAATCCGCAAGGAAATTTGAGTTAACAGCTGATCGCGCTGTACCTGTTCGTGGAGTTTGGCAGTCCGTTCGCGCACCTGCTGTTCCAATTTGGCATTGCGGCTTTGCAGCAGTTCCAATTTTTCCGCTTGCAGTTGATAAACCGACTGCTGCAACTGTTTGACTACTCGGTACATTTCTGTCGGATCGAGGACTCGGAGCAAGCTGGTTTGGGTAATAATTCCCAACAGTTCTCCGCGCCCCCCGCACACGACCAACCGCTGCACTTGTTGCTGCTGCATTTGTTTGTGCGCCGTCCACAGAGAATCGGAAGGTTGCAGAAAATGCAGGGGAGTTCTCATGACTTTTTGAACTGGGGTTTGCTCGAAATTTAGTTCGAGAAACAGTGCCTGCAGGATGTCGTATTCGGTAATAATTCCCAAAGGTTGGTGAAAGGAATAGTGAAAAATGGAGGTATAGTCATCTTTGGGCTTCTCCATTGTTAGTTCTTTGTTTTTTGTAATGACTACGCAACTGACTTGATGCTCTGACATCAATTCGGTTATGCTTTTGAGCGAGCTGGTGTGGGGCGCTGTAATTGGCGTAGTCATCAATTCTGCTACCCGCCGCAATTTAAGAATGTTTGAAGGCTGCAATACTTGGCGAATTCTTTCCCGGGTGAGCACTCCTACCAAGTGGCGAAATTGATTGACGATCGGCAAATAGCGAATTTTGTGCTGGCGAAATAAGGATAAAGCGCCGAATACGTCTTGGTCGTCGGATGCTGTGAGGAAAACCGACACCGGAGACATTACTTCGGAAATTGGTATTTTGTGCAGGGCTACTTTTTTCTGAGTGTCGATTTTGGCAGAAGCGATCAGCGTCACTAAGTCGGCGGGAGTTAATATGCCCAGCAACAGCCCGCGGCTGGGGTTGTCGGATAAGTTGCTTGTGCTAATAGTCTGCTGGTTTTGCACCACTAGGACGCAGCGGGCCCGCACCTTGTCGGGCGCTGAGATTTCGGTCATCGCCCCCCGGTCAGAGGGTAAAGGTGTTTTGATTAGGGGACAACTATTGTGTAACTGACTCATCAGGGCGATCGCCGCTGCTAAGGAAGTATCAGGCTCCACGGTTAGGGGGTAGCGGTCGATCGCTTGTTCTAATGCTGAGGAGTAAAAGGGTGGGTGGTACAAGGACATAGTTGATGGCAGGTTGTCAGAGAGCGGCTAATACCATTTTCGATTGGGAATTGCGAACGATCGCACAGCGGGTTTGGAGCGCGGGCTAGTTGCATTTTTTGGAAAACCGATCTAACTCTCGGGCAAATAAAGCCTTAGAGAGCGGCAGAAACACCAGAAACACCTCGCCTGTGCTTGGGATTTTAATAATAGACTTTGTGATTGATTATTTCTCTTAATGTGAGCTTCTGATCCATCGTCTCATCAGTTTGAAAAGGTAAGATAGGCGGGGCGGTTTTTACTGCCTGCTTTTAACCGGAGACTCACTTATAATCAAAATAACCAGAATGTAAAGTTTTACTACAAGATTTACCGATAATGACAACTTTAAGCTTAGAGCAAATTGCAGCCAAGTTAGAAAGCGAAAATTCAGCCGATCGGATGGTGGCTTTGGCTAACTTGCGGAACGTGTCGGCAGCAGAGGCTGTACCTTTGATTAAAAAGGTGTTGAATGATGAAAGTTTGCAAGTGCGATCGATGGCTGTGTTTGCTCTCGGAGTCAAACCTACTGCTGAGTCCTATCCTATTCTAGTCAAATTGCTAGAAACTGAACCTGATTACGGCATTCGCGCTGACGCTGCCGGTGCTTTGGGCTATCTGGAAGATATCCGAGCTTTTGAGGCTTTGGTGCGGGCTTTTTACGAAGATACTGAATGGCTGGTGCGCTTCAGTGCTGCTGTTTCTCTGGGGAATCTCAAAGATCCCCGGGCTCGCGACGTGCTGCTGAAAGCTCTCGAATGCGAGCAAGTGGTGATTCAGCAGGCGGCGATTTCGGCTTTGGGGGAAATTAAGGACCTTAGCGCGATCGATCGCATCCTCGATTTTACTCAATCGGAAGATTGGCTGATCCGGCAGAGGCTGGCTGAAGCTTTGGGGAATTTGCCCAGTACCAAGAGCGTTTCGGCTTTGAAATACTTAGAAAAAGACAGCAATCGGCAAGTATCTCAAGCGGCAACAATTTCTCTCGATCGTTTGTCGAAAGCAGAAGCATAACAGATACCGATACTTTTGTTGTAAGTGTTTCATTTGGACGCTTTTAAGGCGGCGATGAAACACCTATCGCCTAATTTATTCAGCCCTCTGCTAGGTCAAACCGATTTCTCAGTTCTTGAGGCGACAAAACGGAAATCGGCGACCCTGCGAATCCATTCACATCCCGAGTAACGATCGCCTCTAACTCTAACTCGATCGCACGCTATCTGCACCGCATCTTCAAAATCAGGCAATCCCAGCCCGATCGCTTGCTCCAGAATCTCTCGATCCACCGCACAAATTTCCATTAATGCCAACAGTCGAGTTACAGCAGCTATCGCAGCTTCAGAACTCTTGGTTTGTCGTCCCACCAAATAATGCACATCCGTAACCGTTGTCGCCGACATAAACCCTTCAACTCGCCCCGATTCAACTGCATTCAGTAAAAAAGCAGCATCCGCTACAAAAGGTTCGCGGGCCAGCATTGCATCCAGTAAAACATTGGTATCAAATAAAACTTTCATCAGAGATACTTTTGCACTAACCGCTCATCTAACATTGCCTTTACTTCGGCATCTGTAGGTGGTGGCGCGTCCGTTTTCGCAATGCCAATTAAACTCGCGGCTAAACCCTTCGGCTTCACCTTCGATCGGGCTTTCGGTTGGAGCGATCGCATCAAAGCATTAATTAACTGCCATCGCTCCTCGGCAGACAACCTCAGTGCTCGGTCTTGAAGTTCGCGTAAGGTCATAGTAATTATCTTTAACACAAAGCATTGGACAAGCAGCCAAGTATATAAATACCCCCGCTTCAAAATTTTAGCGCCTCAAGTGATATAATGTTAGCTTCTTAAAAACACTTAATTTTTCGGGAGAGGGATTGAAATGCCCTACAGTCAATTTAGCGTCGAACAAATTAAGACCAATTTTGGCATAACCTTGAATAGAACGGTTGGCTTGTTTGCCCACATTCCCGAAATAGAACCGAGCAGTTTTTTGCAAGAAACTTTGCAATTCAATCTGCCTTTAGCGCTAGAAATTAATTCCGAGAAAGCTCGCTCAGAGCTAATTGTCGCGCCAATATTAGTTGAAATCAAAAAAAGGCTACCGCAACGGATGAGTTTATTTTCAGGTCGAGAATTCAATGTAGACGCTGCTAGGGGTTTGAGCGGTTATTGCGATTTCCTAATTAGCCGATCGCCCGAACAGCTAGTCATTGAATCCCCAGTTATCGCCTTGGTTGAAGCCAAAAATGACAACATTCAATCCGGATTGGGGCAGTGCATGGCAGAAACGATCGCAGCACAAATATTTAACCAGCGTCAAGAAAATGACATTCAGACAATTTATGGAGTTATCACAACTGGGAGTATCTGGAAATTTATCAAACTAGAAGGAAGTGCGATCGAGATTGACACCAGCGAATATTTTATTAATAATGTTGCTAAAATTCTAGGTATCTTAATAAATTTTATCGAGTCTTGAGTAAAACCAGAATGTATTATTGAAGCTGCTGCCTGCAAATCGCAAGTTAAAATAGTTGTCAATCTCCTTTAACCAAAACTAGCCATGAATCAAGCACCCAATCCTTTTAACTCAAATCCCTCCGATCCGCTAGACCCCTTGGAGCAAGAAGTTGACGAGCAAGGTGAACCATTGCCGAGACAGTACCACCCGGCTACTAAAAAAACTCTGCAAAAAGTTTTTCTCATCCTGATAGTTGTCGGGGTAGTTATTGGGGGAATTCTATCTGTAGGGGTGATTTCGCTGATGCAGAAGGCCGGATTGACTGATGTACCGGCGCGGGTACAGAATCCGAAGTAATATTCCGTCGGCAGGATATGTTGATGCTGAATGCACTGATTTTCTGGGATGAAGCTGGAGAAACTATTATGTTTTGTATGGATGTTTTTACAATAGACTTGAATTGTAAAAATACTTAGGACGGGCTAGAAGCCCATCCCACAAACTTTTTCTTCTTGTGGGATGGGCTTCTAGCC